>CAZMOW010000102.1:0-8564 GCA_964567975.1 uncultured Anaerolineales bacterium
ACCCTCCTACTGGAGACACTACAGGCCGCAAGGAGCGAGATCGTTTTCACTGCCCTGACAAGTCTTTTTGCCGGCGGCGCCGCCACGATCCTGATCCTGCCCGTGGCTCGCGAGCTATCGGGCGACGGCTGGTCAGCCGCCGTTTGGTGGCCATTGGTCATGGCTCAACTGGCCATTCCTCCGTCCCTGGTTGGCATCGGTTCCATCAATCTATGGCGACGCATCGGGCCCGAAATCGTATATGGGAGGCGCCTGATGCCCGTCCTGGCCTCCCTGAGTCGCTTTGCACCCTGGGGGGCCCTCATCCTACAGGCACACATGCGCCGCATCGACCATCGTCTGTTGGACGCCGCGGAGGTGCTGCAGACGAGCCGTCTGCAGGGCTTTTTGCAGGTCCGCCTGCCCATCCTGGCCCCCGGTCTCTTGGCCGCCTTTGGTCTGGTAGCCAGCTTTACCAGCGGCGAGTTGGCCGCCACCCTGATCGTGGCCCCACCGGGGCAGGGGACCATCGCCATGCGCGTGTACAACTATCTACACTATGGCGCTTCGGACGCCGTGGCCGGGCTCTGCCTGGCCCTGGTGGTCCTCACCTTTATCGGAGGCGCCCTGGCGGCCTTTTTCCTGGGCTGGTGGTCCCGCCTCTATCCCACAAGAGGTCAAACATGATCATCGTCGATGACGTCACCAAGCGTTTCTCAGAGATCACAGCCGTCGATGAGGTGTCATTCGAGGTGCCCCAAGGGGAGATCGCCGTCCTGCTCGGTCCCTCTGGCAGCGGAAAGACGACGCTGCTGCGCCTCATCGCCGGCCTGCTCCCGTTGGATGAGGGGGAGATCCACCTGAACGGGATATTGGCCAGCAATCGCTCCTTCAACCTCGCCCCCTTTAAACGGGATGTCGGCTTTGTGTTCCAGGCCCCCACCCTATGGCCACACATGACGGTGGCCCAGAACGTCCTGTTCGGCCTGGCCAACCTATCCACGGGGGACGGGCGGAAGCGCCTGGAACGACTGTTGAGGCGGGCCAACATCGACCACCTGGCGGACCGCTATCCTCACGAGATCTCGGGCGGCGAGGCGCGCCGCGCGGCCGTGGTCCGCGCGCTCGCCCCAAGACCACAGATCCTGCTCATGGACGAACCGCTCACCAATCTGGATCCCCATCTACATAGGGAGCTGACAGCACTCATTCGAGAGCACGTGCGGACCACAGGGACGACGTTACTATATGTTACACATCGCGCCGACGAAGCGGAGCAACTCGCCCAGCAAAGACTTTACCTGCGTAAGGGGCGCCTCACGGCCGACGAGAAGGTAAAGGAGATTGACGCATCGCCCACCCTGGGTTAACATAGAGTCAAGAATATAGCGTGAGGTCGGGCTTGTAGAGACTATAACTCGTAAACTAGATAGTGCGCTCGGGGCCCTACCAGTTGACAGGAAAATGCATGACCATCGCCCCATCCACACAGGAATCGATCGAACATAAGGAGGTGTGAAGAGAGTGTGGCGCATCCTCGGCTCTGCCGTCCATAGATTTTCACTCAAGATGCGCAAGATCAGCGTCTACCATGTGCTGATGATGGCCGTGGTGTTCCTGACGATCTTTGCGATGAACCTCTATCTCATCGTCTTTGTCAACGACGGGTTCGCATCCGCCCCTCGGAACCGACTGTACTATGTCACCGCGTTGCCCGGGACGAGAATTACAGTGACGATCTTTTGGCTGGTCGTCGTCACCCTGCTGACCGGTCTGGGAGCGCGGATCAGACGCTATGGCTGGCGCAGGTTCGGCTACGATCTGGTGCAGGCACCCGCCTGGCTCTATGCCTGCGTGGAACTGGCCGGCAAAGGCTGGGCATTTCCCTTTTTGTTGGGAGCTGGCGCGGCACTGGCGCTGAGCCTGCCCATCCAGAACCAGTTCACGCTGTTGGCCATCGCGGCCATGGCCTTTCTCTCCTTCACCGCCCAACTGCGCAGCGGCCTCCTCTATTTCAGCGTGCTGGCCGCGGCAGAGATCTATAAAAAGCGCAAAGAGCAGCATCTCAACCTGGGTGCCCTTTCGATTGCCATCTTTGGCCTTTTCGTCGGCCTGCTCGTCTCCTACTTCCTGCCCTTCAAGCCCTACAGTGCACTGATCCTCATGGCGCTCTTTTTCGCTGGCGCCGCCCTGATCAGGACCGGCCGGCTGGGCAGTAACGCCGTGGCCTGTATGTTGATCGTGTTCGCATGGAGGCTGTTTTTATTCCGCACCCTGAATTCCCTGGCTCACGACGGCGGATGGTATGAGGGCGGCGGCAACCTGCGCGACTGGGGGCAGAGCCCGGGTGCGGCAGAGGCCACAGCCCAGGGTATCGTACCATCGTTCCTGGGCTCGTTGTGGAGCCTGTTCAGTTCCATCGGCTCAGGTGTCGCCCAGAACCTCCTGCCAGGCCCCTCCCCCACCGTCGCCGGGCCCGGGGTCCTTGACATCGCGAGCTATGGGAGCGAGATCATGAACGCCGACAGTCCCGAAGCCGCCAACCGGGCCGCCGCCACGGGCATATATGATCGTCTGTTGCCCGGGTTTGGCGGCGTCATGAATCCCATGGTGGAATCGATGCTGAATTTCGGACGTGGCGGCGGCGAAGGGAGTGGCACGGACAGGGGCGGTGGCGGCCAGTCGTCCGGCGGCGGCTCCCGAGGACGAGGCTCCACTCGTCGTGACGCAGGCGGTGAGTCGCGAGAGGACGATCCCCGACGGCGGAACACGCCGTAAGAGATGGGGCCGAGAAGGGAAAACAGATGAAAATGGGCATTGACACGAGGGGAGAGAAGTCAGTATTCGTCCAACGACCGGACCTACCCGCGTGGGGAGGTGATGTGGAACTTGGCTAAACGGAACAGATTCTGGTCGCTCTGTTTTCTGTTGCTGATCCTGGCGGCCGGCCTCTTGGTGTTGAACGTCATCGCCAGACAGGTACAGGAGAGACAGGAACAGGCGATCCTCTCAGCGTTGCCCGAGGGCTGGCAGGTGCTCCTGAGAGACGAGAATGTGATGAGCATGGCTGAGCAGGGGGACGTGATCTGGGCCGGCGGACGCAGCGGCGTCTACAAAATAGATCGCCATAGCGGCGCGCTCCTCGGCCAGATGGATTGGCCCTGGAGGGTGAACTATGTCACGGCGGTGCTGATCGACCATCAGGACAGGCTGTGGGTCGGTCATGACGGAGGCGTGGCCATCTGGGATGGCAACACCCACACGCGCTACACCGCCGCCGATGTCCTTCCCGACGACAGGGTGAACGCCCTCTACCGCGACAGCGCCGACAGGATCTGGGTGGGCACCTGGAGTGGCGCTGCCTACTATGACGGCAGCGACTGGGGCCTGCTGACCGTGGAAGATGGGCTGGCGGCGAATATGGTCAACACGATCATGGAAGACAGCCTGGGGCATCTTTGGTTCGGTGCCTATGCGGTGCCCGACGGCGCCGTCAGCATTCGGGGGAACGACGGTTGGCAGCATTTTTCCAGCCCCAAAGGGTTGCCCAACAATAATGTGACCGCTTTTCTGGAGGTGGAACGGGGTATCGTCTGGGTGGGGACGGGGTTTCTCAACCGTGGTGGCGCCGCTCAATTCGTCCACGAGGATGAAAGAGGCTGGATGCTGAAGCGAACTATGAACGAGGAGGATGGCCTCGCGGGAGAGAAGGTGCGCTCCCTTTACCGAGACAACCTGGGGAATCTCTGGTTCGGCTCCGAGTTCGATGGCCTCACCATCATGCGCGGCGAGAGGACGCGGGTGCTCACGGAAGAGGATGGACTCTCCCACCCCGAGATCCTATGCATCCTGCAGGATAGCGATGGCAACATCTGGCTGGGCACCCTGGACGGCATCACCCGTCTCGAATACAGCACAGTCCAGCAAATCAGCCGCAGCCTGGAAAAACCATGACGCATCGATCGCCTGATCGGGGCCGAGGGAGATGGCGCAACGTACTGCAGTTCCTGGCCGGCGTGACCATCATGGTGGGGGCCGGGATGGCCATACGGTTCGTCTCTGGACAGGTCAAGTGGAAGAGCCTGCCAGCGGGCTGGCAGATCATCAGGCCGCCCCACGAGGTGTCGGCCCTGGCCCTGCTGGACGACACGGTATGGGCAGGGGGACGAGATGGTCTCTATCGCCTAGACCGCACCAACGGGCAGTTGCTACCTCCACCGGAGGGGATGCCCCGATTGCGATACGTCCGCGATCTCTTGGTCGATGACGAGGAAAGACTGTGGATCGCCCATCGAGGAGGGGTGATGATCCAGGCCTCGGATCTGTGGCAACCGTTGGCCGCCGAGCCCCTGGCATCTTTGGGCGCCGCCCGGGCACTCTGCCAGGACCACGACGGGAGTATCTGGATTGGTACGGACGAGGGGGTTGTGCGCTATACGAGTGAGCAGATGCGTCACATCTCCGCAGACGATCTGGGCTTCTCAGAGGTCGACGTCATCTTCCAGGACAGCAGGGGGGACGTCTGGCTCGGGTCTTCCTCTCCAGCACGTGGGGGGCTCACGCGATACGACGGGAAAAAGTTTGTACGCTACAACAGCCCGGACCCCTTGCTGCACCCCTCAGTTAACGATATAATGGAGACGAGGGCGGGAGCGATATGGATTGCGACGGGCTTTGCCGGACGCGGCGGGGCCATCCGTCTATCTCAGGGGACCTGGTCCTCTCTCACAGAGGAAGAGGGCCTGGCCGGTGCCAAGGTACGCTCCCTGTTCGAGGACGAGCAGAGTAGACTTTGGTTCGGGTCCGAGTATAATGGTCTGGCAATTAGAGATGGGGAAGTTTGGCGATATCTCTCGGTGGAGGATGGCCTGGCCGACGTGGAGATCAAGGATATAGTACAGGATCGGGATGGCGTGTTCTGGCTGGGCACAGCGGACGGAGTCAGCCGTATCGAAACGCCGATGTGAGAATGGGGGCACCCTATGGATTTTGCAGAGGCACGGCAACGTTATCAAGAACTGGCAGCACAGCGACGCTCAGGGCAGATCGGCGAGAATGCCTATATGGCAGCAGTAGGTCAACTGCGTGTGCAGGATACCGACGGCCGCTGGTGGGCAATCGATAGCGAAAATGGGCAGTGGTTGGCCTGGGATGGCACCTCCTGGACACCTGCCGTCGTACCAGAAAGAGGAGTTTCGCCGTCCCCACCCCCGTATACATCGGGCTCGGTGACCACTCAGGATGCGCCCTTGCAGCAGCGGACGCAAGCGCTTCGTCAGTCCCTTGACACCAAGACGTTTCTACAGGAGGCTCGCGAAAAGCCACTTGCCCAACGCTCTGAGGGCTGGTGGAACGCGGCGGCCATCTTTGGCGGGATCATCAGCGCCATCCTGTGGTTCCTCTATTCGAGCATACGGGGGGTCGCCTACGAGGGACTCGATTTTCTGACGCCCATGTTGATGGTCGGCATTCCCGTGGGCCAGACCCTCTTTCGCGCGCCCATCGACCGCATGCTCATGCCCCTTCAAAAGTATCGCCAGCGTGTGTCCAAACTGATCCTGGTGGGCGCAGGATTGGCAGCACCCTTTGTGGTCTCGTGGATTCTGTATACCGTGTTCCGCATAACCCAGTATCGCTTCCTGCGTTGGTCAGTACTTGTTGGAAGCATGGCCTCCTATGCGATTGTGCGCACCCCCAACCAAGCTGACTCGCCTCAAAGAAGGCAGGGAGTATCTCCATGAAACAAAGAATAGGGCAGAAATCAGAGATCGGGGGATTGATCTGGGCCTCGGCCAGATTGGTGCTTTTTGCGGCCGGTATCTTTGCGCTATGGACGCTACCCGCATGGGCTGACGATTGCCTGCGCGACCCCCTCAACGCGCGCGACTGCCTGCGTACCCCGGGAACAGCACAACTCCTGGGAGGCGTCACGGCCACAATGGTGAGCGTGCTGGTCAACGGGCAACAGATAGTGCAAACGCTGACCCAATCCACGGGAGGAGCCTCCCCAGCCACAGTACAGACTGGCGGGCAACCGACAGAAACCCAGATGCCGGACATTGAGCCAGAGGCTGAAGGCGAACGGACAACTGATCCCACCGAGCGCCAGGAAGCGATGGAACAACAACGCGCCGATGCTCAAGCCGCCCAAGATCGAAAGGATGCAGAATGGTGGTTCGACACGGCCAAGAACACCTCGGGGTTCGTCACCGAGTTTGTAGACGCCCAAAGCCTGCAGCAGTTCCAGACGCTGGTCAAGAACACCACTGTCGTGGGGCCCGGCGGCGTCGTGACGCGCACCGACTGGTCCAGTTACTTGAGCGGCCTCAGGAATTTCCAGCGCATGAACGGCATCACCAAGGCCATCGGCAAGGGCTTTTGGGGGGCCGGCGTGCTATCCGACACGCTGGATAACATGAAGCCGCGCGTTACCGCGGATGACAAGTACATCGAGGGTGACAGCGTGCCCTATGCCCTAAGCAAGGGCACCTTGACGGGGGCGGCAGGCCTGTCCCTGGGCAAGTCCAGCCCCGCGCTGGGGGTGATGGATCTGGGCAACTTTGTCGCTTTTGGTGGCTCCAAGGCCTCGGACATCATCAGCCCGGGAAAGACGATCACGGGGGGGATCAATGCCGCCGTGGACGGCGTGCGACATGGCAGTGAATATATCAGTGAGGCAGCCGCGGCCGGCAAGTACGGTCCCTGTATAAAGAACCTGGCTGCTCTGAGCGAGGAAGCGGGAACGGCGCTGGGCGATCCGCAACAGTTCGCCGGAGACTTTTCCGATGTGGTGACGGATCAGCAGTTCTACGATGACATGTACCAAAGCTCACATGATCTTTGGAAACCCCGCCCGAATGCCGGCACGCTCAAAACGGTGGCCTGCGCGGGAGGGGAATTGGTAACCGACGCCGCCATCAAAGCAGCCGAACTGGCCGCTCACGCCGGTCAAGCCCTGGGGGATGCCAGCGTCAAGATAGAGCAGTTCTTCCGTTCACTTTGGTAAGGGAAACGGCGTTGCAGACTGATAGTGAGGAATCGACA
The DNA here is from genome assembly GCA_964567975.1 of uncultured Anaerolineales bacterium. Classification (GTDB taxonomy): domain Bacteria; phylum Chloroflexota; class Anaerolineae; order UBA1429; family UBA1429; genus JAWLEV01. Next base: position 7,024 of record CAZMOW010000102.1, read on the forward strand.
TGCCCATTCTCACCGTAACACCCGAGCAAGTCATGTATCTATCGGCCCTGGCCATCGAACCGGTCAGTGTCACATCACCCGTGGTCCGACACTATTTCATCGATGCTGACGAGATATCAGAAGAAGCATTACAGCAAGGCCTGACGGCCTTTTTGGATAATGAACTGGTTCTACTCGATGGTCAGGGAAAGGCACATCTCAGCCGCGAACTGGAAGCCGTCTTCTGGACGATGAACAGCCCCCACGACGCCATCCGCTGGATACACAAGGGGAGCCTGGCCGTGGGCGAAACACACCTCTATCGCAACGGCAATCTTTGGGTGCGGGAGGACGCCCTGAGGGGTGGTGAGGTTATCGTCATCACCTACCCGCATAAACGCCCCGATATGATCGATTGGCTCGCGGGCGAGCTGCTGGCCGACATCACTTTCGACGAGGAGGACCTTCCCCAGCAGAGTTGGGAGATCTCCCCAGCCGAGATGACGGTGCTGTTCGGCATGCAACAGATCTATCGGCAACGTGTCGAGGCCCACGGCAGCCTGGAGGGCGGAGATCTGTGGATCAGCGAGATGACCCTCAGCTCGCCCGCCGTGCGCCAGGAATTCACCTCACCCGATCAGCAACTCCTTGCTCAGGAGCGGGCCCTGGAATTCCTGACTGATCCCGAGGCCGTACACACGGCAGCCGACAGTCTGGTGAACCAGGAGATCCTATGGTCCTCGGGCAACAGATACGCCTTTGCCAGCACGGCCCGACAACTCTTTGATCCCGGCCGCCTGCGGGACCTCGTCGCTCTGCAAGTCTTTGGGGATCCGGTGGTGCTAAAACTATTATACATCTATGGTGGGGGCTATGGTCTGCTGGAGCCAGACGCTGGCGACGGCGCCTCGGGAGAGGCGGTAAAGCTCTCGTCCATCCCCGGCAGCACGGACAAAGCAGAGCTCTTTGAGCAACTCATGCCGCCCGAACCGGCGACCGTCGCACCGCCCCAGGCGAGCGCGCAAGGAACCGTCGTCCGCCAACCGGAGGAAAACATACCGACCTGCCCGCAATGCGGAGCAACCGTCCAGGCGGGGCAACGCTTCTGCGAGCAATGTGGCGCATCCCTGGAAGAAAAGGTAGAGACAGTGCACTGTCCCACCTGCCATTCTCAAGTGCCACCCGATGCCAAATTCTGCATCCAGTGTGGCGCCCCGTTGACGCAAGAGGCTCAACCAGAACGACGGGAATGTCCCAACTGTGGAAACCCCGTGGAACCCGATAACAGATTTTGCCGTCGGTGCGGCCACGAAATCAGCAGCTGACCATTACTACCCCACGTTCAGATCACACAGACAATCAGGAGGATGCAGATGCACTGCCCAAAGTGTGGAACGGCAGCCGGTCCCAACGATCGCTTCTGTCCCCAATGCGGTTCGCCATTACAGCGGAAATGCCCCCAATGCGGCCATTCGGTATCGTCGGATACAAAGTTCTGCCCAAACTGCGGTCACGCCCTCTCCTTATCCCCTGCCTCCAGTCCCTCACCACGCTCGCAGCAA
>CAZMOW010000103.1:0-8494 GCA_964567975.1 uncultured Anaerolineales bacterium
AAAAAAGTCGCCGGCTGGGCCGAGGCGCACTATATCGACCTCATGCCTCATAATCCCCTGGGCCCCATCTGCACGGCAGCGAGCATCCATCTGGCTGCAGCAGTGCCCAACTTTGCTTGGTTGGAGGCCCATGCCACACCGAGAGAGAGCCGAGAGTTGGCATCTGACATGTTCCCCGTTCAGCCGACGCTGAAAGATACCCGCTACCCAGTGCCCGACGCACCAGGACTTGGCGTGGAATTCAACGAGGAACTGGCTGCAGAGCAAAAGTTCGAGATGTTCGAGCCCGTCCACTTGCGCCGTCGCGATGGATCCCACACCAACCACTAAAACAAGAGGGTCACAAGTCAGCTATCGAGATCTCTTCCGATATTACAATCTATCGGAAGCAGGTTTCTCACAGATGGGAAACCAGAGGGAGTCAAAGAGCATGCCGAGCAAACCTAAAAACATCTTGTTCATTCTCACGGACCAGCAGCGCATGGATTCGCTTGGTATATACGATGCAGAGTTGGCGGATACGCCAGTATTGGACGCGTTAGCGCAGCGAGGAACATGTTTCAAGCAAGCATACACGCCCTGCAGCGTCTGCTCGCCAGCGCGCGCCTCTCTGCTCTCCGGTTTATATCCCCACCAGCACCAGGTAACGCGGAATGGTGGGGCCTACAGACGAGAACTCCCCAATATCGCCCGCGCGTTGCTCGAGGCGGATTATCGGTTAGGCTACACAGGAAAGTGGCATATCGACGACACGTACGGCCCGACGCATTTCGGATTCGAGGCCAACGATTGGCTGGGGTACTCGTATCCTGCCGGCGGTGTCTATACGCGATTCCTGGCAGGAACATGCCTATATCCCATCAACCACTATGTGGAATATCTCAAAGAGCGCGGGCTCGAGATACCTGAGATTGAAGAGGCGATATACCGTCCCGCAAATAAGAACATGGAGATCTATGCGCGGCAAACAGGGCCGGTAGAGGCCAGCTTCGAGCACTATGTCGCCGAGGAAGCCATCGAATTGATCGACCGCTTCACAACCAGGGGCAAACGGGATGGGCGTCCCTTCTTCGTCTGGGTAAACTTTTGGGGACCACATGATCCATACGTACTTCCCGAACCCTTTTACTCGATGTTCGATGACAAAGATCTGACGCTTTCACCAAGCATGGAAGAAACCTGGGAAAACAAACCCTGGATTCAGCGGAAAATGTGTACCAACTATTGGGGCATCGAAGACCTGGACGAGAGCATCTGGCGTCAGGCAATCACCAAGTATGCGGCCTATTGCGCGTTCCTCGATTGGGAAACCGGACGCATTCTCGACCAATTGGAAGCCAAGGATATCCTCGAGGATACTCTTATCGTCTACTCCTCGGACCATGGCAGCATGATTGGCCATCATAAACTCATCGACAAGGGACCCTATCCTTACGACGACATACAACGTATTCCCCTTGTCGCCGCCGGGCCTGGAATATCACGGGGAAACGTATGTGACGAATTCGTCTATCTGCATGACCTAACACCCACAATCGTGGAATGGGCCGACGCTGAACCATTCCCCTGCTCTAATGCCCAGTCGCTCACACCTTTGATGAAAGGGGGCTCGTTGACACACCCCAGGGATGACGTGTTTATGGCCCGGCATCATCATCCCTTTCCTTACGAACAACGTTTCATACGTACAAAACGATACAAGTACGCCTTCAACGCCTCCGATATCGACGAGCTATACGATTTAGAGACAGATCCCCATGAGATGGTCAATCGTATCGATGATGCTGCCTACTCCTCAGTCAAAGCAGAGATGATCGAACGCATGTGGACGCATCTCACAGAATTGAGTGATCCCATCTCTCAGTGTTTCAACGTTTGGACAGGCAGAAAGACCACCTTTGCGGGCATGCCGGATGAAGAAGCCAAAGATGATAAGAATAAGTGACCTCTGTTAGCCTAGAAAAGGACCCAGCCGAATTTCCAAAGAATCTCCATGTTCTCCTAAATGACGATCCTGTCGGGAATCCTTTCCCCCTCCCACAACTCCCCCCACCGCACGCCCTCCCGACGCAGGTGACGCAACCAGGGACACCGTCGCCGCGCGACAAATCCTCACTTGATTTGACGTCTGCCCCCAGCTATGTTAAAGTATAATCCGTCTTGTATACGCAGGTGTGGGTCGTTTGTGTAGCGGGAGCGAGGTGGCATCATCAAAAAAGAGCATAGAGTGAACCGAGAGATTCGGGCCGCAAAGGTACGGCTGATCAACGAGAAGGGAGACCAGGTAGGGGTCGTGCCCCTGGATCGCGCCCAACGCGAGGCGCGCGAGCGGGGCCTGGACCTGGTGGAGGTGGCCCCCAATGCCAGGCCGCCCGTGTGCCGTATGTTGGACTATGGAAAGTATATGTACGAAAAGTCGCGCCGGGATCGCAAGGCGCGTCAGGCCCAGAAAAAGGCCTCCATCAAAGAGATTCAGCTGCGGCCCAAGATCGCCGATCATGATTTCATGGTCAAGGTGAGGAGAGCGAAACGGTTCATCGACGAGGGATCCAAAGTGCGCGTGCGGCTCCGCTTCCGGGGCCGGGAGATCACCCACCAGGGGATCGCTCAAGATTTGATGGACCGCATGATAGAAGAGCTGGAAGATGTGGCCTTTGTCGACAACAGGCCCTCTATGGAAGGCTATGATATGATCATGATCCTCGCCCCGGGGACGGAAGAGTAGCCCAACGGCCCTCGATTTCTTTTAATTATACGTGATTTTGGAGGTGTTTTCATCGTGCCTAAACTAAAGACGCATCAGGCGACGGCCAAGCGCTTCAAGCTGACCGGCTCGGGAAAGCTGGTGCGCCGCAAGCGCAGAAAGCGCACGCGCTCCAAGAGCGCCCAGCGCGAGGCCCGCAACAAGATGATCGAAGTGGAGAATGCGGCCGAGGCCAAGCGTGTGGAGCGCCTCGTGCCCTATATCCAGAAATACAAAGGTTAATGAGGATCAGATTTTAGCAATTTGTTGTACTGCAAGAAAGGAAAAAGACATTGCCCAGGGCAAAAGGAAGTGTCGCCGCCAGGCGACGCCATAAGAAGGTACTCGAGAGAACCAAAGGACAGCGGGGCACCAAGCACGCCCTCTATCGGCGCGCCCACGAGGCCATGCTGCAGTCGCTGCGCTTTGCCACCCGCGATCGGCGACGCCGCAAGCGGGATATGCGCAGGCTGTGGATCACGCGCATCAACGCGGCCGCCCGACAGAACGGCATGAAGTACAGCACCATGATGGGGGGGCTGAACCGCGCGAACGTGGAGGTCAATCGCAAGATGCTGGCCGAGATGGCCATCACCGATCCGACCTCCTTTACCAGGTTCGTGGATATAGCCCAAGAGGCGCTGGCAACAGAGGCATAGCCCCTTGCCATACATGGGCGAGATCAGTAATCCGCAAAACACCCATGTAAAAGAGGCGCGCTTTATCAGGGACAGAAAACGGAGCCGATACCGGGACAGGCGCTATTTCATCGAGGGATTGCGCCTTGTCTCCCACGCATTAAAGCGTGGATGTCGGCCCGTTTTCGTCTTTTATAGCCAGTCCTTTGCCCAGGGAGAGGAGGAGCGAGAGCTCCTGCAGCGCCTGACCGAGGGCGACTCGCTGGTCTGGCGCGTGTCCTCCGAGGTGATGGAGGCCCTATCGGACACGGTCACCCCCCAGGGCATCGTGGGCATCGTGCCCATGCCCGACGTCAGCCGGGCGATGATCCAGGAGAGCACCCTGCTGCTCGTCCTGGACAACGTGCGCGATCCGGGCAACGTGGGCACCATCCTGCGGACCGCGGAGGCCACGGGCACCGACGCCGTGGTGCTCTCCAAGGGCTGTGCCGACGCCTACGATCCCAAGGTGGTGAGGGCGGGAATGGGCGCCCAACTGCGATTGCCCCTCTTCCCCAATGCCACCTGGTCCGACATCGCGGCCTTTGTGCAGGGCAAGCAGTGCCTGTTGGCCGATGCCGAGGGGCAGGCCACCCCATGGACGCTGCAGTGGAACCAGCCCACGGCCCTCATGGTGGGTAACGAGGCCCACGGCGCCAGCCCCGAGGCCTGGGAACTGGCGGATCGTACCGTGCGCCTGCCCATGGCCGAGGACGTGGAATCCCTCAACGTGGCCATCGCCACGGCCGTCTTTCTCTTCGAGGCCTTTCATCAGCGGCGCCTGGCCTAACCCCTCAACATCTCCTCCAGCAGGCCCAGCACGGCCTCCACGGAAAGGCGCTTGTTGCCCCGCCTATCCGACGACCAGCGATGGCGCTCCACCCCCTCCTGCGAGGGGGTGGACACGGCGATAAAGACCGTGCCCACGGTCTTTCCCGGTGTGCCTCCCGTGGGGCCGGCGATGCCAGTCACGGCGAGGCCCACGTTCGCCGTCAGGGCCTCGCGGACGCCCCGGGCCATGGCCCCGGCCACCTCCTCGCTCACCGCCCCGTGGGCCTCCAGCAGCCCCTCCTTCACAGCCAACATGTCGCGTTTGATCCTGTTGGCATAGGCGATCACCCCACCGAGGAAATAGTCGGAACTCCCCGAGATGTCGGTGATGGTGCTCCCCACCAGCCCCCCGGTGCAGGACTCGGCCACCGCCAGGGTCCACCCCCTATCCTGCAATAGATCCCCGACGCGCGCCGCAATCTCTGTCGCTCTGTCTCCATGTGTCATGCGCTATCCCCCTTTCCTCAAACTCGTTGGCTTTGATAATGGCCTCTGATGAGATCGATGGACATCTGAATATCGAAGATACTGAAAAAGAGACCCTAAAGGTCTAGCAGACCGATGATTCCGTCTATTCCGCTTGATATGCATTTCGATGAAGAGATGAACAAGATCGCGGGCAGACCTTTAGGGTCTTTAGGATATTGACGGGATCTTGAAGTGCCTGGCAGTTGATGGAAGATATTCATAAGCTGCTCTCCCTAACCATACATAGCCAGCTTCCTTGCATAGTTCATGATGAAACTGCCAGGCACCTGAACACCCAACGCTTTTCCCAGAATCCCCTTTCCATTATAGCCTGCAGATCCGGAGTGTCCATTCTCACCTGAAAATACACATACCCGCGCTTTACAGGAGCGGCGCCCTGGGGTAGGATGGAAGCAGGTGGAGGAGCATTCGGCATCGACGAATCGTTGATATAGACGAGGATAGGAGCAATCCATGAAAGCGTTGGTGAAGGAGAAGGCAGCGCGGGGCGCGGCCCTGCTGGACGTGGAGCGGCCGACCATCGGGCCGCGGGACTTGCTGGTCAGGGTGGAGGCCGCGGCCATCTGCGGCACGGATAATCACATCTATGACTGGACGCCGTGGGCGCAGGCGCGCATCGCGCCGCCCATGATCTTTGGGCACGAGTTCGCCGGCGAGGTGGTGGAGGTGGGTTCTGCCGTGGAGGGATTTGCCGTGGGAGACCGGGTGGCAGCGGAGACCCACATCCCCTGCCTGCACTGCTACCAATGCCGCACCGGGCGCCAGCACACCTGCGAGAATATGCAGATTATCGGCGTGCACGTAGACGGGGCCTTTGCCGAATACGCCCGACTGCCCCAGGCCTGCGCCTGGAAGGTAGCACCAGAGATCTCGGCAGAGCTGGGAGCCATCCTGGAGCCCATCGGTGTGGCCGCCAACGGCCTTTTTAAGGACCGCGTGGGCGCCTGCAGCGTGGCCGTGATCGGCGCCGGCCCCATCGGCCTGTTCTGCGCCCAACTGGCCCTGGCCTCGGGCGCGCGGCAGCTCTTTATCACCGAGGTCAACCCCTATCGCCTGGATTTGGCCCGGCGCATCGTACCTCGGGCCACGGTGCTGAACCCCGCCGAGGACGATGTGGAGGGCCTCGTGCAAAAGGCGACCCAGGGACGCGGGGTGGACGTGGTGGTGGAACTGAGCGGCAGCGAGGCGGGCATCCAGCAGGCTTTCGACCTGCTGGCCAAGGGAGGTCGCGTCAGCCTGGTGGGGCTTCCCTCCGACCCCGTAACCTTGGAGATGACCGAGGCCATCATCTATCGCGAGGCGCTGGTCTACGGCAGCACGGGCCGCCTGATGTGGGACACGTGGTACAGGGTCGACGAATTGATCCGCGCGGGCAGATTCGATCCCACCCCCGTGATCACCCACCGCTTCCCCTTGAGCGAATACGAGGAGGCCCTGGAACTCACCCTGAGCGGCGAGGCGGGAAAGGTGATCCTCAAACCATAGCGCCCACGGGAGGGAATAGACGTGCGATTGGGCATCATCGCCGATGACCTGACGGGGGCCATGGACACGGGACTCCAGTTCGGCAAGCGAGGGATGGAGACCGTGGTGGCCCTGGATCGTCGGGATATCCCCGCGGCGCGGGTGGTGGTCGTGGACACGGACAGCCGGGCCGTTCGCGCCTTGGAGGCGAGGCGGCGGACACTGGCCGTCGCCTCGCGGCTGGAGGGGCGCCTGCTGTACAAAAAGGTCGACTCTACCATGCGCGGGAACGTGGGGTATGAGCTGCGCGCCCTATTGGACGTGGTGAAACCACGGGCCATCGTGGTGGCGCCGGCCTTTCCCCAGGGGGGACGCACCACGCGCTGGGGCTATCAGCGCGTGGACGGGCAACCGCTGCATCTGACCTTTTTCGCCGAGGATCCCCGCTGGCCCATGCGCGAGTCTCACCTGCCCACCCTGCTCATGCAGCAGGCGGGGGTGGAAGTGGGCCACTTGCTCCTGGAAAAGGTAGAAGGGGGCTCCGCGGTCCTGGCGCAGGCACTGCAAACGTGCAAGGCTCCCCTAATCGTCGTCGATGCCCTCACCGAGGACCACCTGGAGACCACCGCCCGAGCGCTGATGAGGCTGGGAGAGGGCTGGTTGCCCTGCGGCTCGGCCGGCCTGGCCGACGCCTGGGCCACGGCGCTGCAGATGCAGGGAGCGCCGTCCGCCAAGCGGCCAGAGGGGGGCGGCCCCATCCTCTTTGTCTCTGGCAGCCGCAACGACGTGACCACCTCACAGTTGGCCCGCCTGCGGAATGCGCGGGATCTGTCCCAGGTGGATCTGGATTCCCAGGGCGTGTACGAGGCGGAGCGCGAGATACAACGCCTGGTGGAAGGGTGCCTTGGGCCACTGGAACGGGGAGAGGACGTGATCCTCACGTCGTCCTACTCACCTTTCGTCACGGGTGGCGGGGAGATCGTGGCCCGCATCCTGTCCCAGACAGTGGCGCGCGTGGTGAACCACCAGAAACTGGGCGGCCTCTTTCTCACCGGGGGCGACATCGCCATGGGCACCTGCCGCACGCTGGAGGTGCGGGCGCTGCGCATCCTGGAAGAGATCCAGCCGGGAATCCCCGGCGGCAACTTGGTGGGGGGATGCTGCGACGGACTGTGGGTGGTAACCAAGGCCGGGGGCTTTGGCCACGAGGACACCCTGCTGGCCATCGCCTCCTATCTGCATGGCGAAGACAAAGGGTAAGGGAGTTGACGGGAATTTACAGCAGAGACGCGAGATCTTGCGTCCCTACAAAGTTCAACCTGGACTCAGCGACAAAGCGAACGACATTACACGAGGAAATCAAAGGAGTCAACGACGATGAAGGAAAAACCAATTCTGGGCATCACCATGGGAGACGCCAGCGGCGCGGGGCCGGAGCTCGTGACCATGGCCTGGTCGGACGAGGCCATGCGCGCCATGGGGCGCATGCTGTGCATCGGTGATGCCGACTGCATGCGGCAGGCCTTTCGCATCACTGGCGTGGGGGGCGAGGTACGGACCATAGAGGACGTGACCGAGGCCTGTTACCAGGACGATGTCCTGGACGTGCTGGACCTGGACAACGTGGACGTGGACGAATTGGAATTTGCCCAGGTACAGCCCATGGCGGGCAAGGCGGCCTATGAGACCATCGTCAAGGCCGCCGAACTGGCCATGGCGGGCGAGATCGACGCCATGGTGACGGCGCCCATCCACAAGGAGGCCTTGAACCGGGCGGGATACCACTATGACGGGCACACGGGTCTGCTCACGGAACTGACCGGCGCGGAAAGGGTGACCATGATGCTGGTCGCCGACGACTTTCGGGTGACCCACGTGAGCACCCACTGCGCCCTGCGCGAGGCCATCGAGCGCGTCAAGAAGGCACGCATCCTGGAGGTTGTGCGCCTAACGAACGATGCTCTGAAGCAGATGGGCATCGACGATCCCCACATCGCCGTGGCGGGCCTGAACCCCCACTCGGGCGAGGGCGCACTCTTTGGCACCGAGGAGATTCGCGAGATAGCGCCGGCCATCGAGGCGGCCCTGGCCGGGGGGATCAACGTATACGATGAGCCCGTGCCCCCCGACACGGTCTTCTATCGCATGGCCAAACGGGGACAGTTCGATGCCGTGGTGGCCATGTACCACGACCAGGGACACATCCCCACCAAAGTGTTGGCCTTTGCCAGGGGGGTCAACGTGACGCTGGGGCTGCCCATCATCCGCACGTCGGTGGATCACGGCACCG
>CAZMOW010000104.1:0-8490 GCA_964567975.1 uncultured Anaerolineales bacterium
ACCTCTAATAGCCTTAACCACGCCTCACACAGAGCGAGGCTCTGTTTCCGCACTATCAGTAAGGGAAAAAACAGAAACCCGCCTTCTAGATGCTCCTACCTGCTTGAAAACAGAAAACATGTTTCAGTTTGCAAGCAAAACATCTAAAAGACGGGTCTCTGCTAAACCAAGGTTAAGCCTTGGTTTTAACCTGTTTTTAAGCCTTTTTTAACAAAAAGGCAACAACCACAGATTGGATGTAAAAATGATATTGCAAATTGAAGGGGGCGATCGCCTATGTCAATTTGCAATCCAAGCGCGAAGTAAAAGCAGTACCAGAACTCCGATGTACCATCCGAGTACGGTACCCTTCAAAAGTGCGCTACTACTAACCATCCACCAAAGGTGGATTGTTTCGGAAGTCCGCTTGGCACCTGCCGTTACTGCACATCAGACTTCACGCTTGATTAACTACAATTCAATATCCCTAATTTGAAAACAAGTATTTGTCTACTTGCCCTCAAAGTAAGGCCCAGCTTGTCAAAAGGTGATTAAATCATCCTCCTGGCTGGGCGAGATAAGGAAACAGACTTCCCTATCCCACGTTTGCTTTTTCCGCGAAGTGTAACAGTCAGGTTACGGAAAAAGCTTCCTAACTTTGCTGCCTCATTGCGTCCACCGTTGGAAAGTTGCCTTTCCTCCCGAGTATCTTGGACCTCTGGGGTGGCGCCTCCCTCAAAGCGCAATGTTTCAGCTAACTAAAGGAGTTCTTCCAACTCGTCTCCGAACTCCTTTTCAAGCGTTTCTACCGAGCAGGCAAATTCCTCAGCCAGCTCGGTAAGGCGCGCCTCGCGCCGCTTCTCGCGCCGCGTTTTCATCTCTTCTTTCTCTTCTGAAAACCGGAGAATTTCCACACTCCCATTGCCGGAAACGCGGAACTCAATCTCATAATTATTACGAATCATGAGACCCCGGTTCTCTATCTTTCCCTTACGGATGTAAACCCCTGATTCGGTGTTTTCCACCCGCACATCTCCTTCACCCTGGTAAACAGTCTCCAGGACTTTGAAGATATTGCCGCTGGCCACGTCTGCCGTGGCGTACCAGCTTTCAGGGCCCTCCAGCTGGAAAAAGCAGCCGCCACCCACAGTGGTGCTGGCCTTCTCCACCTTACGGAAGCGCCAGAAGGGATCCTTCTCCTCGATCGCTGCTACAACATCTTCGACCGAGTGGTGCCCCCTGGCGAGACCAAACTTTTCCTCGTCTTCGACGAGGACCATTTCAGGCATGAAGCTTTTTTGAGCCTCACACCCGAACCGGCACGGCTGAGTGCTCCATGACCTACCGAAGAGCTCGGCAAAGCTCTCTTCCCTTGTCCCCGCCACCTTGAACCCGTGAGGACAAGAAACCATGTACTTATCACTCTTCCGTACGCGTCGGATGAAAAAGTGCCCACCGCATTCGGCAAACACCTTTTCCTCATAGGGTCCTGCCTTAAGCGGAGCTTCCTGATAAAGCTGCATCAGGATTCCCCACTCCTTTTCGTTTGCGTGCTTCTTGCCTGACGCAATGTAAGTGCATCCATCAGCGCGCTCGACAAAAAGTGCAGGGGAGCTCATCTCAGGGCCCCAAATCCCTCCGTCCGCCTGACCTATACCAGCGTGGCCGGGGCGATATTCGAGGACGCAAGCGTCCTCTCCCGGAACCTCAATTACTAACCGCTTCAGGTTCCGGTTTCCCCCATCCACCCGCTGGCAGTAAATCTCTGCTTCCTCCGCGCGGGCAAGGACTTTTTTGAGCTTGGGAGCGAATCCTTCCACAAGCTCAGGCTCCAGCCACTCAAGCTGCTGCTCGTAGCTCCACCAGCCCTTCTTGCGAACCGGTGTTTCCACGATCGGGAGAGATGTTTCCTCCCCGAGCTGCAGCTTGCGGAGTTCAAAAAACTCCTGTGCAATTATATCCCCCTCAAATTCGGGGTAGGGAACAAGCACTCCACTTTTCTCGGTCCGAAGACCGACAAAGCGGTAATACGCTGGTTGAGCATCCCCGCCGCGAACAGAAACAGAGGTTGCGTGGACCTCCACCTCCTGGCAGTACTCCCAGCCCCCGGTTTCCGAACTCCAAAACCAGAACCCGTCCTCGGCTTCCGGCGGAATGATTCCGTAGAGCTGAGCCTTGGGCTCCTCTGACGCCCAATAGCGCTCAATTGCTCCATGAGAGTCCAGCCCGTCGTGCGGGACTATCTCCTCGCCCTCTTTACGAACGAGCAAGGAATCGAACCGCTCAATTTTAACTCCCACAGCCTCAGCTCCGTCGATTAGCGGGTAATACCGCTTAACCGGCAGTTCCTCGACCACTGCGAGAACCGGCGGAGCCCAGTAGTCCTCAGCCTCCGCAATCTCCTCGAAAATCGCCAGGCGGACGTTCGCCGCATGCTCCCCTCGCCGGCCGGTGCGCACCTCGAAGTTCACTTCCGTGCCCTTGAGGTTCTCTTCCCCGCCAACCTGTTTTACAACTTCGATCAGCTGGTTGGCGTGGACAAATACGTCGGATCCATCATTCTGCTCGATGAACCCGAACCCGGATTTTCCGCTTCGCGTCGGGCGCTCACCGGTGAAAAATACCTTGATCCTCCCTCTAGCCATCATTCGTACCTCCCCGCCCTTTCGGGCAAATAAAGAACCACTATCTGCGCGCTTTGCGCGTTTGCGTTTCTCCCGAATTTCAGAGCAGGTAATAAAACTCACCTGCGCTGAAAACGAAAGCCCAGCGTAGCAAAATGTGATTGTTGATCATCATTTTGGCTGGGCGAGACAAGGAAACAGACTTCCCTATCCCACGTTTGCTTTTTCCGCGAAGTGTAACAGTCAGGTTACGGAAAAAGCTTCCTAACTTTGCCGATTCATTGCGTCCACCGTCGGAAACTTGCGTTTCCTCCCGAGTATCTTCGACCTCTGGGGTGGCGCCTCCCTCAAAGCGCAATGCTTCAGCCTTTACAAATTCCCGAGCAGATTGTCCAGCTCGTCGAGCTGTTCTGCAATCGCCGCCTCCTGGGCAGCAATCTCAGCTTCGCGAGCTTTCTTCTCTGCTTCCCGGCGGGCGCGTTCCTTGGCCCAGCGCTCAGCTTTCTCGGCTTCCTCGCGCAGTTTGGCTTCCGCCTCCTGCTTCCAAGCCTCGAAAGCTTCAACCGAAGTGAGTGTGCGTTGGTCATAATAGCGTCTATGACCATACTCCTCACCGTGGTCGCGCCAGACCTTGAGGCCGTTGTGGTCGATTTTGCAGAAGAAGCCTTCCGGCAACTCCACATCCTCGAACATGGCCTCGAATTCGGTTTGGGCTTCCACCCTGGCCGCGCGCTCGCGTTCCATCTTCTCTTCCCAGGCGCGCTTGCGCGCTTCCTCGGCCGCTTTCTTCTCGGCCGCTTCGCGCTCGCGCCTGGCTTCGTCTCGGGCCGCTCCTTCCCGCACACCTTGCGGGGTTGGTTCGTAGCCCAGCACCTGGCGAACAAACTCATCGCCGTCCTGAAGCAGTGCCGGATCGAATTCCTCACCCTCGAAGCGATAAGGGATATCTTGCATCGGGCGGAAACCGCCTTTGCTCATGGCCGACTTGCCGAAGTCGCGCCCGCCCTTCCCTGAAACTTCCAGGAGGCAGTGCGACATCAGCGCATCAGTCATAATGCGCGATGCCCGTGCACCAGCGTAACCGGAAATGGTCACACTGTCTGGGAAGATGGCGATGCTCCACCGGTCCATCCACCTTCCCTGGCCCCAAGTGCCAACCAGGTACCAGAGGCCGTGCTCGCCGCGGTGGCGGCTGAGCGCGTTGTGCCGCCCGAACTTGAGTGTCCAGTACGTCGGCTTACCGTCGTTGAATTCTCTGGTCGCCATTACGCACCCCCTCGGAGTTTGGCCACCAGCTCCGCCGGGAAAATCGACAAGATCGGCTTTCCAGCCGCGTCCTGCCAATCCTCGTCGGCCTCTACCGGCCAGCCGTACTCGCGGTACGTTTCCAATGCGCGTTGTATCTGACCTGCACCAGGGCTTCCTTCCGAACGGAAGCGGCCCTTGGTGCTGCCAAAACCCTTGCGTCGCGAGAGTTGGTACGTTTCGCGGTCGAATTCGCGCAAGTGCAACTCCTCGCCCCATTTCACAAAGACAATGGGGTTCCCGGTGTCGCCGTAGCGCCAACCGGTGAGCACAATCTCGCGCTCCTCAGCCGCCTCGACCAGCTCACGGATGGCCCCAGTCTTTCTGGCCACCTCTTCCGCTCTGGTTTCGGGCGCTTCCCAGCGGACTTTCCACTGGGAATTCTTGCGACCGCCCAGATACACCTCGAGCTCAGCCGCACCTTCAAAATGCGCATTGCCGTAAGCAATGGCTTCAAAGGTGTAAGCTCCGGGGCGCTCTTCCACCTGCTCAGCGAGAGTTGGTTCCTCGCTGTGGGTGTAGGCGCCGAACGTATACCGCCGGTAGGTTTTTACCCTGACCGGCGCGGCGACCATCGCGTGGAAGACGTACTTGCCCTCGTTCCCTCGCAGATCCGTGCTGTTTTCCGTCTCTTCGCATGTGATCTCCGCGGGCAAGGCTTCTTCGCGCTGCCCGTAGGGCGCGAGCCATTCTTGAACAGGTTCGACCGCCTCGACCGTACGGGTCGCGGTGGCGAGCTGTTCAATTTCCTCTTGCGAGGGCGGCTCCTCACCGTTGAACCAGGTGATTGCCTGCCACGCGTGCTCAGGCGCGCCTTCCTTCATCTCCGCCGGCTTAACTTCTACCGGCAGATCAGAAAAGAACGGTGCCCAAGCGGGGTTAAGAACATAGCGTTCCTTCCCCCAAGGGGAAAAGCCCAAACCGCCGGAACCCAGCTTCTCCAGCTCTTCACGCATTGCCTGCGCTACTGTGTTGGAACTGAAGCTGAGCAAGCCCATGGTTCGCATTCGCACTCCGTAAGCCTCGTGGTCAGCCATCAGGCCCTCCAACCACGCGCGGTGCTCCTCTGAAACCTCCGGCAGGTACTTGTCGACCTGCCCGCCGAAGGTGTTTTGGCCTGGCGTCGCAAGCCAGACCAGCTCGCCCTTCCCGGAGTCCTTAACTTTGAACTCGGCTACCTTAACGGCAGCTTTGTTCGAGACTCCGTTCAGGCTGGCCCTGACCTGCGCCAGAAGTGCGGTTCCGTCCCGCTCCCAACCGAGGAATTCAACTTCCCCGGCGTGGTCGTCAAAAACCACTTGGTGGCGGGTATTGATGGCCGTAACGACAGCTGTGACTATCCGTCGGCTGTCGAACTTGATCTCCGCGACCTCGAGCTCTTCCCAAGGGAACGTGACCTTTACTTCATTGAAGCTGGTCTTGCTCCCCAGGTACTCGACCTCTGGCCGGAGAGTCACGACCAAGCCCTCCGCGCTGGTCTCGTGCCGTCCCCGGTACGTACGGAGGGACATCTCCACACCCTCCAGTTTAAAAAGGTGCTCGTGCACCTCCCACCGGCTGAAGTTGTCCAGCCAGGCTTGAACCTTTGGGCGGAGTTCCTCCCGCCTCTGGCGGCGAGCTTCCGCTGCTGCACGGCGCTCAGCTCGTGTGCTGATGCGACGAATGCAGCGCAGGAAGTACACCGAACCAGCGGGGTTCTGGGCCGTGACCTCGACTTCCCAGACCTCGCCGTCTTCGGGCTGAGGTCCGGAGCGGTCCGGGAACGAATATCGCCCCCCGACCCGCTGCCGTGCTTTCATACCCGTCCGACCTCGGTGGGTATGGAGCACGAACTCCACTTCCAACCTCTTTCCGATCATTCGTACCTCCCCGCCCTTTCGGGCATACTAAAAAAAATGTTTAGCGCGCTTAGCGCGCCTGCGTTTCTCCCGAATTTCAGAGCAGGTAATAACTCACCTGCGCTGAAAACGGAGGCCCAGCTTGTCAAAAGGTGATTAAATTATCCTTTTGGCTGGGCGAGATAAGAAAACAGACCTCCCTATCCCACGTTTGCTTTTTCCGCGAAGTGTAACAGTCAGGTTACGGAAAAAGCTTCCTAACTTTGCCAATTCATTGCGTCCACCGTCGGAAACTTTCGTCTCCTCTCAGGATATTCTCTACGACCCCCGGGGGTGGCGCCAACCCTCAAAGCGCAATGCTTCAGCGTCACTGAGTTTTGAACAAGGTCTCAGCTGACCTCGACCTCGTAAGTTCCATCCAGCTTGCCTACGAGGCACTGAACCGGTTCGATGTAATCGGCCCAGATTTCCTGGAAGTCCTCCCAAGTGCAGTCCATGTCGTCGAAATGATAGCAGCCACAAATGTGGCATGCATCACTATCGTTTCCGACATCGACGTACCCAGGGACGTTTTCTTCCTGGTCTACCGCAACCACCAGATCATGACAGTCGCAATAGAACCATCCGTCCCTCTTCTCTACTCTCATTTCGTTCCTCCTTCAAAGTCAACCCCTGGGATTCCACCCCGGGTCGACCCGATCCAACACTTCTTTACTGTCCCAGATTCCCAGACCAGTAAAGCGCATGACGGCTTTGACCTTCTCCAGCGGGTCGCTGGGTAGCTCCCCAAATAGAGAGGCCAACTCCTCATCGCTGAGGAGCTCAAGCGCCCGCGGCAGCAACTTCCTTGCCGCTTCCAGGCGCTTTTCGGAGTTTTCCAGCTGGGGTTCCACCAGCGCACGGCCGGCTTCCACCCCATCCAAAAAATCAGTATTAAACATTTCGTCTCCTTTGGCAGTTAAACTGCCAATCCTTTTTGAGCACAAAGCTTTTGCAAGCTGGTGCCCAAAAAACCTTTTAGCGCCTGCGGTTACCTCCTCTTTCTTGAACCCACTAAAACTTCTAATGGACTCAAGGAGAGGAGCAATGCAAAAATCGCATTGGTTAAAGATAATAACAGAGATTATCTTTAACTTTTGAAAGCGTGTAGCTTTCAAAACTCCGAACTTATGTGGTAGGAGCTGGTTACCTGGTTTTTGCAAACACCAAGCATCATCAGCTCCCACCGAGAACCTAGTCGATCAGGTCGCCCGGCGCGTACGCCGTTCCGTGAGACACGGACACAACGTACTGATCCAACTTAGGGTCGTACACACCCACGTACTCATAGATGTGCGAAACCCCGTGCGCCAAAGCGACTGCGACCGGCAACGAGGCAGGACCGTTGATTTTGACCATCTTCCCCCCACCCAGCTTGCCGCTCTCGACCAGCTCGTCGATCTGCTCAACAGCCGAATGGACGTGCTCGTCGTTCTGAGCACTTCCGCAAAAAGCGACGCGGAGCAAATCGAAACCCTCATTGGGCTCTACCTTAACCGAATACGTATACTCCTTAGCCATTGTAGCCTCCTTTTCTGGGCTATACACTGAGCAGCCATGGCTGTGCTAGCTCAGCGGGGATTTCCACCTGCAAATCCCAATTAATTTACGAAGAACGTTAACCTGAGGTGGCCAAGTTAACTAGATGCTGAGCCAGCGCCTCGACCAGAGGCCTTTCGGAATTGTCCTCACCCCTTTCGAGATGATGGACGCTTCCGCGGAGAATTCCGTCCTCATCAACTCCGAGGACTTCATCCTCATTGCCGAAGTAATCGGAAAACACCTCGGCGACTACCTCCAGGCCGAGCTCATCGCAAAACTCACGCCAGGGATCCATGCGAGCATCCCAAGTCTCATCCTCCCAGTTGCCGGCGAGGATGATTGCGTGAGTCGCGGGCCCCATAATCTGCCTATTCTCCGGCGAGATCCTGCCACCCACGTCGATGAGGGTTAACGGAAGCGGGCAGTTGGCCACGCTCTCCGCGATCCGCTGAGCGAACTCGGGGGTAAATTTTGCCTTGTAGGCATCCTTCAACTCCCGGGCCAGCTCAGGGTCGTTCTGCGCGGCCTCTTGGAACCACGCTCCCTCTCCGTCGGGACACCCCGTGATTACGTAGGGGTAGGGCGCCCCTTCCACCCTCATAATTGCCTGCTTCAGCCCCTCTCGCAGGCAGGACTTCCCCGAATGGGGAGGTCCACAGAGCACAATCTTCATCTTCCTCCTCCTTGGGGAAATCCCCATCATTTTTTTTTGACTGCCGATCTACCTGGTCAGAGACCAGAAGTTGCCTGCCGTAAGGCAAAGCAAATTTCAATCAGCAGTATCTTTAAACCCACCATTCTGAGCCTGTCGAAGGATGCTGAGCTTAAAGATATTCAATTGTTAAAGAGCATTAACCAGTCCGCCAAAGGCGGATTGATGGCTGCTAAACTCGTACCTCCTTAAGCAGCCAATCAAAAAAGCCGAGGCCTAGAAAGAAGTCTTACCTTCTTCGCAAGCCTCGGCTTAAAACCCATAAATAAAGGTTTTTCCGAAAGCCTCTCTCCTAGGTAGGGTAAGAAAAAAGCGTTTATTTAAAGTTCTTTTATTAAAAAAAGGAGCAAATTGCTAATCCTTTTTTCACTATCTATAGTATAGCAAAATATCTTATAATTGTCAAATTATGCTTCAGAAATTGTTTCCCGGGCGAGGAACAGAGAGTTGA
>CAZMOW010000105.1:0-1823 GCA_964567975.1 uncultured Anaerolineales bacterium
GCTGTCCTCCCCTTTCTCTGAGAAGGTGCATCTCGGAGAAAGGAGCTCGCAACCAAAGAGTTTACTCGTAGCGCGTACCATTCTTTTTACATTATCGTCAATCGTTAGGAGGACAGTATGTCTCGTGTGTCACATTGTGTGCGTAACCTTTTTCTCGTTCTCGTTGTGCTTTTTGCCCTGTCTGGATTTACTGAGGCTGTTCCGAATAGTAGCACGCTGACGGCCACTCCCCCTGCAAGGCAGACGGAGGCCGTCGATGCGGCGCTAGACTATATCCGGACGCAGCAGCAGGCCAACGGCTCTTTTGGAAGTGATGTAGGCATAACGCTGGATGCTATCCTTGCAGGAGCAGCGGCGGGAGAGGATGTCTCTGGCTGGAGGACGGCCGAGGGTAACCCGAACCCCCTGGATTATCTGGCGGCACATGGGGAAGGATATGCTGAGAATGCGGCCAAAACTGGCAAGATGGTCGTGGGTCTCGTGGCCGCGGATCGTGATCCCCGGGACTTTGCGGGCCAGGATTTCGTGCAGCATATCCTGAGCTTTGACACGGAGGATACGGGGAGTCTGGGGCCTTCGGCCACAGGGCAGGTCTGGGGTATGCTCGGCCTGGCTGCAGCGCGAGCGTCTGTCACGCAGGAGATGGCGGATGTGCTGGTCGATCTCCAACAGGCCGACGGCGGCTGGGAGTTTTCATCGGGTTGGGGAACGGATTCGAATACCACGGCTTTGGCCCTGCAGGCCCTGGTGGCGGCCGGTGTGGAAGTGGATGATCCTCCTATCACAGAAGGTCTGGATTTCCTGGCCACCCAGCAGACTGCTAGTGGCGGGTTCGTTTACTCTACAGATTGGGGATCAGAGGCCGATGCCAACTCTACAGCCTATTGTCTACAGGCTCTGATCACCACGGGGGAGGATCCTGCGAGCGAGAAATGGCTTGTGGATGGCAACTCGGCTCTGGACGCCCTCTCGGGTTTTCAGCTGGAAAATGGGGCATTCGAATGGCAGTCTGGTGAAGGAGAAAATCTGCTTGCCACCGTGCAGGCCGTCCCCGCCCTGTTGGGCAAGCCCTTGCCATTCCCGGGCACAGTACCGGTCATCGAGGACGCTGTGGCCTATGTGAGAGACTTGCACGAGACAGACAAGTTCCCCGTCGACTCGAGCCCCCAGGCGGTGATGGCCCTTCTGGCTGTAGGAGAGAATCCTCGTCTGTGGGTGGATACGGAAGGCGATTCGCTTGTTGACTATTTGGAGCGGGCAGCGGAGAGTTCGGAGAATGTGGGGCAGACTGGACGAGTGGTCGCTGCCCTGGCCATGGCTGGTGGGAATCCTTACGCAGTTGGGGATCTCGACCTTATCGCTGAGATCCAGAGTGCCTACGATGAGGAGACCGGAGCATACGATGCGGGAGGGAATATATGGAATCAAAGTCTGGCGCTTTGGGGTTTGATAGCGAGCAGGGCGGATATTCCCGGGGATGCCATAGACTGGTTGAAGGATCAGCAGAACCCCGACGGTGGCTGGGGCTGGGGTGCGGCAGTGGACAGCGATACTAATTCCACCGCCCTGGTGGTGGAGACGCTTATAGCTTGTGGCATGGAAAATGAGGATCCGGTGATCGACGACGCCCTATCCTACCTGGCCAGCATGCAGGCACCGGATGGAGGATTCCTTTACGACGGATCCGCTTCGACATCGGATGGCGATTCGACAGCCATAACCATGCAGGCCCTACTGGCGGCAGGGGAGGATCCGGCCTCAGGATGGGAGTGGGCACAGACCTTAACAAGCACGGAGCAGATCACCATGACGGTCCATAAACC
>CAZMOW010000105.1:1833-8470 GCA_964567975.1 uncultured Anaerolineales bacterium
TAAACCCAAAGATCGATTGCTTTCTCTTCAAACTCCCAACGGTGCGTTCAAATGGATGCCTGATCAGGAGGGCAATCTGTGGACCACGTTAGCAGCGATGCCAGCGCTGGCAGGACAACCCTTTCCCTGGCGTCGAGAGGTGATATATTTCCCTTTGGTATGCAATAGCGCCACGCCTGCACAGTAAGTGGGGTTTGGCGATGAGGAGATAACGTAGCGATGCGAAGATTTGGGAGGCTCTCTATACTGCTCCTTTTGCTTTTCGCGTTGTGTGTCCCGCTTTCCGTGGTGGCCCAGGAAGGGGTCAATCGGGCGGGGGTCATCGTCGTGTTCGATGAGGGCGAGGTCTGGACGGATTGTGTGGCGTTCGAGGGGGAATTGACGGGTTACGAGTTGCTGGAGCGGACGGGCCTTTCGGTCGTGGTCAAGGATTACGGTGGTGGACTGGGTTCTGCCATCTGTAAAATCGGGGATGTGGGCTGCGACTATCCTGCCGAGAACTGTTTCTGTAGAGTGGATGGCACCTCCTGGCGCTATTGGTATTGGGAGGATGGCGGATGGGTCTATTCGGGCTCTGGCGCCAGCAACCGCATCGTGGGAGACGGCGATGTGGATGCCTGGATTTGGGGCATGGGGGAAAGAGAGCCTCCCGATCTCGACTTTGGTGTCTTATGCGCTTCTCCGACGGAGACGCCTACTGAGACTCCTACAAACACGTACACTCCCACTCCGGAGCCTGCGACGCCCACGCCGACGGTTTCCCATACCCCAACATTGTCCCGGGATGACGAGGCAACGCGGACGCCACGTCCGACACTGGATAACACAGATACCCCCTTGCCTACGGCGACGTGTACGGCCACCCCTACGCACACCCCCACGCCGTCTTCTGTTCCCCCCACGGCGACATCTACTCCCAATGAGGATCATTCGGAGGCCACCTCCACCTCGACCAGGACGGGAGAAGGCGAGATAGAACCTGCAGGACATTCTCTGGGAGATTCGACGTCCGATCCCACGGTCGCGTCTCGCGCGGGGACAGCTTCAGAGGGGGAGGAAGGTGAAATCTCCGATGTTCATACGCCCACGCCAGACAAGGTGGCCATGCGCATCGCGACCTCCGTCACCCAAAACCGCCCCACGCCCGCACCTGTCGCTGGGCAAGAGGGGCAAAGGGGCAACTATGGTATCTTTGCCCTCCTCGCTATCGTGTTGCTGGTGATCAACGGCTACGTCACGCTACTCAGAAGGCAAAGTGATCAAGGCTAAAGCGTTCGAGATCATAAAGCCTTTTGCATGATCTCGGTCAGCTCCCGCAGCCCCGACGCCAGGGGGCGGTCGATGTGTACGCGTATGGCGCGGCGATCTGCCTCGCGCAGGGCCTCCAGATCACCCAAGGCTTGGGCCCTTTTTAGGATGCTGAAAGTGTATTCCTTGTTCGGGATGGGAAGATCATCCTTCGTCGTGTGCGTTATCTGTAAAAAGAGGCCGTTGTTCTTTCCTCCCTTGTGCAGCTGGCCCGTACTGTGCAGATAGCGGGGGCCAAAGCCCACGGTGGTTGCCAGTCCCGTCTTCTTGCCAAGGAGGCGGCGCATCTCCTGCAAAAGATCGAAATTTTCTTTATCGCGTTCAATGTAGGCCAGTGTGGCGATATAATCATCGGGTCTGGCGTCGCTGAGAAAGGAGGTCAGGTATTCAGCCACGCTCTGGGTGTTGGTTTCAGGACCATAGATCTCGAATCCCCCTTTTTGGAGAATGGGGGAGACCTCTGGTAACGTTTCGGTTTCCTCGTACTGGGCCAATGCGTTGCGTGCTTGTGTCTTGGCCGCCTCCACATTTGGCTGATTAAAGGGGTTGATGCCCAAGAGATATCCCGCTATGGCCGTCGCAAATTCCCAGCGAAAGAATTCGGCCCCCAGCTTGTAGACTTTTGACAGGTGTAGGACAACGACGGGATGGTCCTCCGCGATCAGTTCCGTCACCCTTTTGTCGTTCTCCTCGTTATCATCGGTAGCCAAGCGCACGTAGATAAAAAGCCTGTCGTGGCCGTATGCCTCAGCTGGCCTTGGAGGTTCTCGATCGATGGGAAGGATACCCGTACCTTCTTTGCCCGTGCTTTCGGCAAGGAGTTGCTCCACCCAGGCGCCAAAGGGGGATACTTGGGGAGAGGTGAGGAGCGTCAGCTTGTCGCGAGGTTCCGAGTGTCGCGCGAGTCCGCCCATGATGGCGCCCAATACCAGGCCGGGGTTGTTCTCGGCGGGGACGCCGGCTCGGCATTCCCAGGCCATCTCTTTGGCCTGCTGCAAGAGTTCATCCAAATCGACGCCGACGAGGCTTGCAGGAACCAGTCCGTAAAATGACAGCGCCGAATAACGCCCCCCGATATCCGTGGGATTCAAGTAGACCGTGCGAAAATCGTCTCGCCTGGCCATTTCCTCAAGGGGGGTGCCAGGATCGGTGATGGCGATGAAATGGTTGCTCCACTGCTTCTCGCTCACTTTTTCGTGTACGGCGTGCTTGAAATACACGTAGAGATTTCGAGTCTCCGCAGTCGTCCCGGATTTGGAGGCCACAAGGAAAAGGGTTTGGGCTAGGGGTATATCCTGGGTGGCGTGACGAATCTGAGAAGGGTCCGTGCTGTCCAAAATCGTGAGATGCGGACAAAGGGGATCATGCCCGAGGATGTGTCCCATCACTTCTGGAGCGAGGCTGCTGCCGCCCATCCCCAGCAGGACGACGTGTTCGATATCTGCGGCGCGGATCTCTGCGGCCAGGGCTTTCAGGCGAGGGATCTCGATGCGCATGGATTGGGGGAGATCCAACCAGCCCAGTCTCTCCTCAATATCGGATGCTGTCCATTCATCCTCACTCCACAGGCTGCCCTCGCGCCCTAATAGGCGACGTGCGGCGTTTGCTTTGTCAGCCTCCTCCAGGGCCGCTTCAAAGACGGATGTGCATTCTCCCAGGCGAAACCAGGTCGGAGCTTTTGGATGTTGTAGGGCTCTTAGAATTTCGCTCATGATGTCTCCCGTTCTCTTTCGGTACGCTTCCTATGATGAACTCTTTGAGCGGCTACGAACCTGCTGAGTATATTCGATCTGTTCGCGGAAACTTTTTTCAGGAGGCGCATGCCAAACTCACAAGCCGCTGCAGTTTCTCTTTGGAGGGTTCCCCTCCCATTTTGATGCTGAAGTATGCTGTCATGGGGGCAGTCTATGGGGGCAAGTATAATACATAGCCCGCTGTCGAGCACAACCTTTGGCCGTCGTCTACGACGATCCGTTCAGCAGGAAGCTAAAGAGCACAGAGACGACGCCGGCCATGATTAGGCGCAATCCGCCACGGATAAGATTCTCCTTGGCCAGGTTGGCGAGGAAAACGCCCAGCGCAAACAAGCTCACAAAGGCCATAAAGAGGGATCCGATATAGACGTACATGATGTCCGGCAGCAGATGTGCAAAGAAAAAAGGCAGTACAGTAATCAGGCCGGCGACCAGAGGTGCCAGACCATCCACCGCAGAGATTACCAGGACGGCGAACCGGCCTGCGCGCGCCTGCTTTGTTTGGATTATCTGGTTCAGGTCAAGCAGCATGGCCTGGCCCAGCTGCTGCATTTCGTTTTTACGCTCTGCGGATTCGCCAAAGTACCGCCCCCAGGCGCCAGATATGCCTATGGCCACGCAGGTCGATATCCCCGTGTAGAGCACGACGCTGGGATCTTTGACTCCCGCCACATAGGCGCCCATGACGACGCCGAGGATAGTCAGGATGCCATCGAAGGCGTTGTTTGAGAGGGCGCGGCGCGCAATCTCGTCGACGTTCGATAGCTCTCGGTACTCGGAGATGAGATCGAGTTTGTGTGTGAGGTGATTCGTCGCGCCATTCCCATTGCCTGTCGTTTTTCTTTTGCTAAGCGTCACAAGCCCTCCTCCTGAAATCAACTTTCTGGCCTGTCTTTACAGAGGAGATGCGAGATGGTGGGCAACGAATGTGCCTCTTGACGGACACTGGAGGATTTCCAAAGGGAGATACAGAAAAGTGAGGAAGGAAAACAGAATTCTGCTTGGATCCACGATCTTTGTTCGCAACTCTATGATGATAACATAAAGCAGGTGAATCCGAAGGGTCAGGCTCGCTCATTCCAGCCAAAAGCTCCTTCATTCTGATACAAGAAACTATACACAATGATTATAGAGCAGATGGCATCGGAAAGCAAATTTGTGCTCGAACTCATCATTGCGTCGGTACGTCGTATGGTAGTCGTTGCCTTCCCTGGCGATTCCTAGCCGCCGTGGAGGGGCAAGGACTCTACCAGGGTTTCCCATTCTTCGATGGCCAGGCTTTGGGGGCGTCTTTTGGCATCGATTCCCGCCTTTGCCAAAGCCTCCAGCACGCGGTCATGGGATATGTGCAGGTTGTGCGTGAGGCTGTTATGAATCTGTTTGCGGCGGTGGGCGAAGCCGGCCCGCACGACGCGGAAAAAGGTCTTTGTTTGTTTCTTTGATCTCGCCTTATCTTCGTACACGTGGATGTTGAGGAGGGACGAGTTCACCTCGGGGCTGGGATAGAACGCGCTGGCGGGGACGTGGCGGACGACTTTTGGTTCCCCAAAGTACTGCACGCTGACGGCGAGTAGGCTGAGATCGCCCGGCTCGGCGACGATTCGCTCGGCAACTTCGGCCTGTACCATCAGCGTCAATCGTGTGGGGCGCACGCGTGCCGTCAGCAGGTGGCGGAGCAGCGCTGACGTGATATAGTAGGGGGGATTGGCCACCACCTTGTATTGCAGAGGGCTTGTGTCGCAGTTACTTAGAGCCCGTGCGATCTCGGCTACGGGATCCACCTCCAGAATGTCCCCCTGAACGATATGCGTCGTGTCGTGATCCTTTAGCATATCCTTCAGCACGGCGATCATCTTGCGGTCCAACTCGACGGCGACGACATACCTGGCCCTTTTCGCCAGGCGCCGCGTAAGTATACCTATGCCGGGGCCGACTTCCAGGACGATGTCAGAGGCTTTTACGTCACTGGCCTCCAGAATATCGTCATAGACAGCTTCGTCCACCAAAAAGTTCTGGCCGAGGCCCTTGGAAGGATGTATATCGTAGTGTCGCAGCAGTGACATGATCTTTGCACTTTGCAAGATTATACCCTTTCTTGGGGACGGTCAGGAATGATCCACGTGATGTCTCCTCTTGGAGGTACTGGTGTCAGGACATAGACGTCCACCCATCGATACCACAACTCCAGGTTATCGTCGTCGAAACAGAGGTCGATATGTCTCCAGTTGATGGCTCCTCCCGTGTCGGCTGCCAAGCCGACACCATAGTCGGGCACGTACACCTCCTGGCGAAGGTTTATAACCCGGGGGTCAACAGCTACGAGGCCCTTTTCGGCACGCATTCCCAAGCGAGTGATGCCGTATAGGGGATGGCTTGTGGGCTTGCCGGCCGTGGGGGCGTTGTAGGAGGTGGCGAGCATGCGGATCTTGCGCCAGTATTCTATGGTGCCTTGGGGCGTCTCCAGTTCTCTCACGACGATCTTTGTACCGTACTTTATGGTGCGATCTGTGGGAGGGCGTGCAATCCGTTCTTCCTCCCGCTGACGTTGGGTCTCCTTTCCGTTTTCATAGCGTACGAGAACGTGGCTTCTCTTTGCGCCCTCCTGGCCCCAATGGGCGACTTTGCGTTGGTCAATCTCCATATCGGGGTCTGGTTCCCAGACTGTCTCAAAGGCGATGGGGAGCTCCTCGATGTGATATTCCTCCTGGACTCTGTTAACTGTCACCTGCATATTGTGCACGACATCTGCCTCTGAGGCGGGCAGTACATAGTCCTTTGATGCCAGGGTAATGCCCTCCGATTCCAAAAGCTTTTCCACCGTTTCGGCGTGTGTTCTGAGCATCCTCGCCGTGCCTCCCACATCCAGGAAGATGGGTTTGGCCCGTTCGATAAAGACGGTGAGGCCCGGCGTCATCTCGCTATCGAGATTGGGAAAGACCCTGTCCCCCTCGTATATATGGATATCGCGTTTGAAGAGAGCTTCGCCCACGGTGCGTGCCGTCGTATGGAAAGTCAGGGGAATGGAGCCATCCTGGACATGTAGGGCAACAGCCCGCTTGACGGCCAGTTTGATGGGGTTTCGAATAGTCGCCACCCACGGTCTGACGCCGCCACGTTCGGGTTCTTTTGGGGGAGGTAGTTTCTTCTGTCGGCCGTAAGATTCGCCCTCCAGCAGCACCTCATCGTGTGCGGAGACAGAGACATTCAGATCCGCGAAGGCGTCGGTCACATCCGCTGCTTGTGTTTGGGTCTCTGTTATAGTGCCGTCGTGAACCAGCACCACCTGTCGGGCACAGATGACGCGGATGGGCTCGCCCTGCAACAGTTCTTCCTCCGAGGGATAGTAAACGTGATCCCCATGGCGGGTAACAAAGCCCATCTCTCGAAGAACGCGTTGAGGAGATCTCTGATGTGTTCGATGGGAGAACGCTCTGCCGTTTATCACCACTTTGACGGTATGCTGCGTGGCGAAATAAAGCGAGCCCCCGAGGATGAGGCCTATCAGTATGGCGAGAGAGATGATAGTTCGCCATGAGGGGAGCGTGGAGAGTACAATATTTGCCATCACCTGAAGC
>CAZMOW010000106.1:0-8443 GCA_964567975.1 uncultured Anaerolineales bacterium
CGCGAGGCAGGTTGCCCGCGTCGGGATCGCCGTTGGGGTTGCCGTCGGTGACGTCGAAATAGAGCACGAAATCGTGACGTCGGTCGATGTCGTTGATCACTGAGCTCATAGAATAGCTCCCTTCCTTCTACCAAGTTTCTATATCTCTTCCTCTTCTCGTTCCTCTCTCACTCGCGTCGCCGCTGCCCGGTCGCTGGCCCGCTGGTGATAGTAGCCCAGCACAAAGAGGGCCTGCCCGTCCAGGGACAGGGTGCGAGGAAAACCATCCAGCCCGGACATGATCTCCTCCAGGCGCCGCTGGATACCGCCATAGGCGCCAGGGCGATCACGCTTCAACTTGCCCAAGTGGGCCTGGGTGCCACGCAGCAGATTGCCGAACACCGAGGCCGGGGCCGTGGAGGCGGTGCCGAAGAAGCGGTCGATCACGGTGGCCTTGGCCCCAGGGATGGCGGCGCGCTGGGCGGCCTCGATCTCGGCCAGCAGCCGGCCACATAGATAGGCGGGCTCGTGGTTGCTCAGATCCAGATCCGTCATGGGATCCTCCTCTCGTAATATGTCAGCATCTCGTGTCTTCATATACAGCACCAGCTTGATCAACGCCGCCTGATTGCGGTGCACAGCCTGTTGCGCCCGGGTGCGTTGCACGGCCCCGTGAAGCAATCCTGGCGGCAGGGGACGCCCGGCAATGGCGGTGCCCACGAGCTGACGCAGCACGTTGGGGGGCAGATCGTTCAGGTCGCGGACGGTGCTGCCGGCCAGGCTGTACACGCCCTGAGGTTCCGGCGCCTCCCCCCAGGGCCCCACGATGCGCTGAGCCTGAAACCAGTGGGCCAGATGCTGCTGGGCCTGCTCCACGGTGGTGTCCAGCCAGTCGCGTACTTGCACCCGTCCCCCGCTGCCGGTCAAAAAGGCAGCGTAGAAATCGTTGCTTTCCACAGGAGCGGCGGGGCGACCATACACCGAGCGGAGCAGAGCACGCACATCCTCTGGTCTGGGTTGGCTGAGAAAACCCACGGGGCTCCATGCCTCTTTCTCGCGGGTCCAAAAGACATAGACCCCGGTGGAAAAGCGCAGCTGATGGTCGTCCAGGCGGAGCAGGTGGTTCAGGGCCATGGTCGTGCTCTCGGCACAGTCCAGACAGATGGGCGCGATGTGAGAACGCTCCAGCCCGTACGACTCGTAGGCATTCTCATTGGCCGAGATGATGGCTGCACCCGAAGAGTGGGCGTTAGGTACTCCCTTTACCGAGGTGGGTAAGCTTTCCAGCACCGGCTCCGGCCGTCCACATACGACACACTGCATGATGGGCACATCCTCTCCCGTGTAAGAACGGACCCAAAAACGCTTCACAGCCGGCAGATCGGC
Organism: uncultured Anaerolineales bacterium; assembly: GCA_964567975.1. GTDB lineage: Bacteria > Chloroflexota > Anaerolineae > UBA1429 > UBA1429 > JAWLEV01. The sequence continues at coordinate 1,366 of CAZMOW010000106.1, forward strand.
GGGATTCTGACCGTTCACTCGAAAGATAATCTTGCCGCCCCGATCCATATCCTCGGGGAGGTGCAATTGATCCAGGGGGTCGTCCTCCAGGAAACGCAGCACGGCCTCGACAGCCGGTTCTCCAGTGTTCTGGGCACAGCGTCTCAGCATCTCCGTATAGGCCTCGTGACAGCGGTGCTCGCGACTCTCGCTCTTGCCCTCCCGAGGAAGATCCAGCGTATAGGGAGCCGTATCACAAAAGAGCTGGGGACTGATGCCCGAGGTTCTTTTAATATAGGGCATGGACATGCGTGGACCGTAGCGTGTGCTTCGCTCCTCTGGATCTGAGAGATCTGTAAGCCTGTCGCTGAGCAGCCGCCCTTTTTCATCAAGCTCGACGATGTACCGCACGCGCACCGCGTCATAAAGACTGGGTGGTAACTCATCCCGGTGGCGGTCGGCATATTCCTTCAGGCGTTGCAGGAACATGGCTCAAACACTCCTTTCCGGATAGCGCACCACGCCGTCCACGAGGTGGGCCTCAAAGAAGACGGGCTCTCCGCGCCCGGAATCATCCGCATAGTCCAGGTCCAGCAACATGCGGCCCAAGTCGCGGCTGGCACCTATGGGTTCCTCGTCGCCCTGGACGGGCCCAAAGGCGGCGGCGAACTCGCGGCAGCCCAGGTAAGGCCGGGTAAAGCACTGGCCCCGCTGCACGCGGCGGCGAAACTGGTCGCGGAACTTGGGCGGGGGATCGTCGCAGTCCTCGGCCACCTGCACGCGGCCCTTGATGATATAGGCCACGTCCCGCAGGGCCAGGGTGTGGCGCTGGGTGCGCCTTTGGGTGATGTCGAAAAGTTTTCTTTTTTTCACCTCATTTATATTTGCCTTGCTCTTGACCTCGTTGCGCAGCAAGGAGACGTAGCGGATGGGCCGGAGCACCGCTACCTCCTGCACTTGCCAGGCGAACTGGGGTCTCCAAAAGATGGCCTCCAGCACGCCCCGGGCGGCTGAGGCCGTGGGTACGGGGTAACTGACCCTCTCCACCTTCATCTCGGGACGGGTGAAACAGGCCATGGGGCCCCATACTTTGACCGTCAGTGGGGGAAACTGGGACATGGTTTCTCGCTCCTTTCATGGTCTCGCTCTTGTCACAGTACCGTTCCCGAGGATCCCTCCTCGGTGACGATACCCCGTACATCATCATAACGTCCGTGCCAGTAGTAGAGGTTGGGCAATCGCGTCTCGGTGATCCAGCCCCGGGCCTGGAGATCGTCCACCTTGTAACGGGGCACCTGCACCAGGTAAAGCTGCAGTCTGCGCAGGGCGTCGCGGGGATCTATGCGGTACTGCTCCAGATCGTCCAAGGTACGTTCCATCTCTTTACGCTCCTCCCCGTTGCCATATTGTACCAGGACACTCACCTGGTTGTCAGGTATCATCTCAAAGGCCTCGTCGGTGGCGGGGTAGTCGAGGCGCTGGCGCTTTTGTTGCACATCGTGTTTGTCCAGATCGACGGTATCGTACAGCCGCTGGAAGTAGCGCCGCGCCGCCGTCGCCGCCCCCAGATCGGTACCATACTGGTTGAGGACGACCCGGGCCTGGTTGGTGCCGATCTCGTAGGCACCGCGCGGCGTATGCCCCTCGGCAGTCTCAAATACCGCCACGCGCCCGCGCTCCAGGCGCCCCTCGCGGTTGCAGCGCCCGGCGGCCTGGATGATGCTGTCCAGGGGAGCCATGGCGCGCAGTACGAGGGGAAAATCGATATCCACCCCGGCCTCCACCACCTGCGTGGACACCAGGCGGCAGGGGACGCCGCGTTCCAGTTCCGCCAACACCTGGGCCAGGACGCGGCGCCGATGCAGGCCACACAGCCGCGTGGAGAGGTGGTGCGGGGGCGTGTTCACCAGGGGCGCCAGGGCCTCCAGCAGGGCCAGGGCGTCGCCCTTGGTATTGACCACGGCCAGCGCCTGGGGGTGCTCGGCCATCTCCCCGGCTACCTCCTCCCAGGGATGGCTCCGTTCCGTACGCCATTCATAGGTCACACGCTCCAATGCCCGGTAGTAGCGTTGGGGTTGGGGGACGATCTCACGGGCCTCCAGCCGTTGGAAGGGCCCCACCACGTCAAAGGCCGGCTGGGTGGCGGTGGAGAGCACCACGGTGGCTCCAAAGCGGGCGGTCAGGGTGCGCAGGGCGTCCAGGGCGGGCTCCAGAAGATGGGTGGGCAGGGCCTGGGCCTCGTCGAGGACGATAACGCTGCGAGGCAGGCGATGAAGCCTGCGCACCTTTTGCGGACGTCGGGAAAAGAGGCTCTCAAAGAGCTGTACCGTGGTGGTGACGATGATGGGCGCATCCCAGTTCTCGGCCGCGGCGCGCATCCACTCGTCCGTCTCCTTCACGTCTACCGCACTATGATGCTCCAGTACCACATTGTCACCGAAAATATCGCGATAGGTCTGGCTCGTCTGCTCGGTGATGGTGATATAGGGCACGGCGACGATCACGCGCCGCAGGTCGTGTTTGAGGGCGTGCTGCAGGGCAAAGGCCATGGCCGAGCGGGTCTTGCCCCCACCGGTGGGTACCGTCATGCGATAGAGGCCCGTGGGCCCCTCGGCGGCGGCCAGGCAGTGGCGGTATATCTCGGCTCGTATATCGTTGACGGGCGTGTCTGCGCTCTGGCTGGTAAGCTGCTGTTGGTCCTCTTGAAAGCGCTCCCACAGCGTCGCCAACGAGGGAGGTTGGGGGAGCTGGGGGAGATCGTGAAAGTGGGCGGCGGTATCAGTATAGTCGGCGTCCACCAGGGCTGAGAGAAGCAGGCGCACCAGCAACTCCGTATCGTGGGGACTCTCTTCGATCCAATCCGGCAGGTGGGGCGTGCAGTCGGCAAGGTCGGGCCACACCTCTCGGAGGCGGGCGACGGCTTCTTCCGCAGCCTGGTGGCGTTGAGGGTCCGCCAGCCAGCCCTTCAGATCCGTTCGAGACCGCAGCCCCCCGTGATGGGCCTGAAGCACGAAACAGCCCAGGGCGCACCGCGCCTGCAGGGCCAAGAGGGCGCCGGCCATCTTGTGATCCTGACTACTGGCGGGCTGGTCGGCCTCGCTGCGCAGCAGGTAACGCTGAAAACCGGGGTGGATCTTTCCCACGTCGTGCCACAGGCCCAGGCAACGGCCCAGTTCCGGCACGCCCAGAGCCTGGGCATAGGCGGCTGTCTGCTTTGCCACCTGCCGAAGATGCTCCTCAAGCGAATGCCGCTGGCCCTTGTGGTTGGCAGAATGAGCGTACATGGGGGCTCCTTTCCCTATCCCTTTATGGAGAAATCCTCGCTTCTCTCAAGCTGTGCCCTCCCATCAACAAACAGCCAATTCAAGCTCACCAATAGCCAACGTTGCATTTTCACTTTAGGGCGCTTACCTATCTTCCTCCTCTTTACGTCACCATCCGCAAGCTATCCGGCCGGGGATAAGATCGGGAGGGAACCCCTAGGCAGGGCGCGGAGCGCATACACCAGGGCCACCTTCTCCACCTTCCGCTGCAGGTCCTGCTCCGAGGGGGCGGCGTGGATGCGGGCGGTGCCCACGCTCTCGTGTCCCAACAGCTGGGCCACCCGGTCCAGGCTCACCCCGGCGGCCATCAGGTTCTTGCCGAAGGTATGACGCAGGGTGTGGGCCCCACCTCAGTCCGCTTGCCCGGCCAGACGAGTCCAATGGTTCCTCGATCGCGAGAGTGCCGTGCAAAAGGCACTGGAGTTGATCGAATCTAACTATATGAATTCTCTCCTTGCTCATACAAAGCCAGTACTGCAAGAAAACCCGTGGGATTAAGGATCACGCTCCTCTTATATTTCTCCAGCTCTAACAGATGCTGGTCACCAGTTACGATATAGGAGGCGCCCCCGGCCACAGCACATTCCAAATAGCGGTTGTCAGTCGCATCCCTTTCAATGACCGAGACCTCCTCGGAGGGGTTCACGAGGATTGATTCCTCAGCGATTGATCCTAAAAAGTGCTCAACTTGCTTCTCTGGCAGTTCGTAACGCTCTTGGATTCTAGGATAGTGAATGACCCGTTCCACCTCTTCCAGGATAGGATTCGAAACAATCAGATCAAACCTTTCCTGTTTCCACAGGCCTAGAACCCTGGCTGGGTTACCTCGTGGTGAGATCACACCGCTTATGAGCACATTGGCGTCGAGGACAACTCTCATAATCAGGAATTGTCAGAGGAGCGGACGGCTTGCTGAGCTTCGACGACCTTTTTCATCACCTGCTCGGGATCCGCCTCCTTGTTCGCCGCTTGGATCTCACGGATGGCATCAAAAAACTTTTTCCGCCGTCGCTTCCAACTCTCATATACCTCAAGGGGGACAACGGCCGCTACTGGTTTACCTCGACGGTTGATGACAAAGCTTTGGCCCCGATATTGCACCTCTTCCAAGACCCCACTAAAGTCCTGTCTGGCCTCCGTGATTCCCAGTTCCTTTTCCATATCCTCTCTCACCTTTCTTCTTTATTTGCTCTCTGTATCGTTTGTATGTTTTGTACGTTACGTACATGATAGCATGTTTCGACTCGGTTGCAAAATGTGTTGGTGAGATAGGGGCTGCGCGCGGCGGGCAGGATGAGGTTCAGAGCACATCTCAACTTGTGGAGCCTCTCAACAGGAGGGGACCACGCACGCTCACAATTCCCGAGGCTCCAAAATGAGGCGAACGCCGTCCAGGATCTCGCGCAGCCTGGAGGCGCCAAGGGTGCCGATCTTTTCCTCCAACTGGCGCTTATCCACCGTGAAGAGCTGTGAGATGTTGACCACGCTCTGTTTCGGCAGGTTGGCCTCCCCTGGCTCCAACAGGACGTTTCCCGGCGCCTCTGCCAGGCCCACGTTGGATGTCAACGCACAGACGATGACGGTATGGATATGGCTGCGATTGAACACATCGTTCTGTACGACCACGTGGGGATGCCCGAGGCCCGGTCCCACCGGCTTTCCAAGATCTATCCTATAGATATCCCCCTGCCGTATCACCATTCCCCCTCCACAAGGCGTCGCTGTTGACGTCGCATCGCCTCCAGGCGTCGCTCGTCCTCGGCTGTGGAGGGATTCTCCTCATAGATGCGGTTGAGTTGCCCCAGGATTTGCTGACTCTCGCACTTTTCGACGAACATCTCCAGGGCCAGCGAATAAAGACGGCTTCGTGACATCTCCATCTGCTCGGCCAGCTTCTCCGCCCGCTCGAAGAGGGGTTCCTCTATGGAAACTGCTGTTTTTATATTTGACATCGTTATACCTCACCTCCTACTAATAGTATAACCATAGGTATAAAGCCGTCAAAGGTAGGAACCATGACAAAAAGGGATCCGGTCAGAGTGGTCCCCCAAAAGGGACAGGTCACCATTCCCGTTCAGCTCTGTCGGTCGCTGGGCATCGAGCCCTAGTTGCCACCAAGACTTTTCCTAGAGGGAGGGAAGTGAATTCAGGCGGGGAAAGCGGTCATCAGTCGGAGATACGATCCTGTATCCGTGGCGCGGACGACGCCACACCGTCGAGCTCCCGCAGCCGATCCATGACCACCTCGCCGATCACGCGGTCGGAAAGAAGATCAATCGCCCAATCGCGACAGGATGGCGGCGGGACGCCGCACGGCGTGCAAGCGCGCCACGCGCCCGAGGCCGTCGGCGCCGGGGGCGACGAGACACCCCACCTGGACGTAAAAGGCGTTGCGCTCCGCGCGGCCCGCCAGATGCTCCTGCGCCCAGTCGCTTTGGTAGCCGCGTCCCAGAGCGCGCTGCATGAGGGTGTGTCCATAGAGCCAATCGGCGCCCTGTAAAAAATCGGTGTGGAAGGGGCGGAGGGCCTCACATTCGAAATCGTCCTCCAGGCGCTGCCCCGCCTTGTTCATCTCTGTGCCCACCAATACGGGCAGATCCAGGGTCCGCGCCAGGTTCAAGGCCTCGTACAACTTCTGCACTTTTTTGGCGCGCAATTGGGGATCCTCTATGTTCCAGTTGCGGTCGGGGATCACCGTGAGGGCCGCCACGCCCTTTTCCATAAGGAAGCGCAAGAGTGCGTCCATGTCCCCTTCGCCCTCGCTCATACCATCCAGGAAGGGATAGGAAGGGATGGCGCCGCTGGCCATGATGGCCTCGTTCACCCGTTCCAAAGGGGGAAAGGCCTCGGGCCCCGGCTGAACGTACCCCACCCCTCCCCGCTTCATCAGCTTGCTACGGATCTCATCGTGGGGGTAGGGCTCATCACCCAGGAACTCGTCCACGGTCGCCACATCCAGTTCAAGCTTTTGCGCCCAATAGGCCAGCAGATCCCCGCGCGCGGGGTAACGCGCACGCGCTGCACCATCGTAGGCGATGACCATATGACGCTCCGTGGCATTCCCCGATGGGGTAAGAGGCAGCACGTCGTCCGCATAATCGATGGTGACGGGATCAAGATAGGCGTTCAGGCGCGCTATCATTCGTCTGTTGCGCTTCGCCGAGCGGGTGCGCATATCACGGAACACGCCCCCGGCGGAGGGGGGAATCGACTGCGGGACAAAGCCCGCGCCCACGTAATAGATGACCCCGGGCTCGCCGGGGGAGTTGAATTCCCTGTCCGCAAAGGTGGGGCAAAAGACCCGCGTCTCCATGCCCGAGGCCCCTCGCAGGCCCACGGTGTCGCAGGCGGTCAGTGTCTCCTCTACCCCATCCAGGACATCGAAATCCACGGTCTCCAGGGCGTGCCATCCCCTCTCCCTGGCCAGCCAGGCCAGGGACGTGGGAGAGTGACCGTAGCCGTTGTAAGAAAAAAAGGTGTGACAGTGCATGTTGACCACGTCGCGGGGAGGAGCGCACGCTATCTCCCCCGCGCGCCAGGCCTCCACCAGCGCCTCGAGGGCCTCCCGGCGTGTCTGGGGATCATGATCCTTCAATCGCGCACGCATCCCCTGCCAGCGTTGGCGTTGACCTTTCGCATCCATCTCCACGGCCTCCCGAGTGATCGTTGAGGAGCGTAGGCTCCCCTCCGGTGACAATTACCTGGCTACACTATATGAGCCAGCGCCTCCCCACGCAAATGGCCCGGTGCTTAGGGGGCACGCAAATGTTGTAGAT
>CAZMOW010000107.1:0-8442 GCA_964567975.1 uncultured Anaerolineales bacterium
TCGTTCCGTCTGTCAGATTTGCACGCAATATCTTGTTGTGAAATGAACGCACTGTTGAATCCTCCTGTAATTAATACTCTCTCGGATAACTGAAGCGAAACTGCTGAAAGAGCGCATCCGGGTGACCGACAATCGCCGACGGTATATTTTGGTATCTTTTGTGCTCTGCACGTGTCGGTCATCTGGGCGCCCGCTGTTGCATGTAAACGCCCGCCTAGAGTGCCTGTCGAGCGTTCACATAGGTGGGCACCTCCTCTTCCTCAAAGATGCGGTCGATCTCGGCCTTGTCCTCGGCGGTGAGCTTCCAATCCACTGCCGCCACGTTCTCTTCCAACTCGCGGACGTTGCGCATGCCCACCAGGGCCACGGTGACCGCTGGATGGCTCAGCACCCAGGCGATGGCCAACTGGGCCACCGATTTGTCATAGCGGGCGGCCAATGTCTGCAGTCGATGGACGACACGCAGTTCCTTGACGAAATTCTCCCGTTCAAAGAGGGGAAGGCCAAAGGCGCTGCCCGAGGAACGCCAGTCCCAGTCCACAAAGGTGGTCTCTGGTGTAAAGGCCCCCGTAAGCAGGCCAAACGCCAATGTGCCGTATCCCATAAAGCCGATGCCGTGGGATTGACAATAGGGCAGCACCGCCCTCTCCATCCGTCGATCAAACATATTATATCCTACCTGATTTGCCGCCAGATGTCCAACGCTTTCACACACGTCCATCATGGCCGGAGCAAAGTTGGAGACGCCATAGCAGCGGATCTTGCCCGCCTCCACGAGATCCTCCAGGGCGCGGATCGGTTCATCATAGGGGGTGTCGTGATCGGGCCAGTGGATCAACAGGAGGTCGATCCAATCGGTATCCAGACGCTCCAGACAGCCCTCGGCGCGTTCCACGATATAATCATAACGAGAGTTGCGCCCCACGATCTCGTCGCCCTCATAGACAAAGCCCACCTTGGTCACCAGGACGACGTCCTTGCGCCGAGGTCCCAGGGCCCTGGCCAAGAGTTCCTCCGAGTGATAGGGGCCATAGGCCTCGGCCGTGTCAAAGAGGGTGATGCCCCGGTCGAGGGCCGCGTGCACGGCCTCGGTGGCCTCCTGTACGTCGATGTGGCCATATTGTGTGGTGCTCATCTCCCACGTGCCGAATCCCAACGCTGAACATTCCAGACCCGTGTCGCCGAACCTTCGCTGTTCCATATGTGCCTCCCTTCTCAGTGTCCCTCACAGATCACACAGACTCATTAAAGGTGACGGGAAGCAACGCCCGTCACCTCAGACTGCATGCCGTCCGCTGCCTAGGTCTCGGTCAACATGTCGCGCAATTTGGTACCCTTTTCCCGCCAAAAGTTACGCAGTATCGATATGTCGTTGCCGATGCGGAAATGCTTCACGCCCAGGTCCAAATAGTATTCCACGTCGTCCAGGTCATTCAACTCGATGCGCGGGGCGACGCCCATCTCGAGGGAAGTCTCGATCACATAGCGCTCGGCCTCTTTGACCTTTGGATCGCCACGCTCCAGGCCGCTGCTCATGGTATAGTCCGAGGGTCCCCACTGCACCATATCCACGCCGGGAACGGAAAGCACGTTCTCCAGGTCGTCCACCAACACCTTTTTCTCCACCATGATGGCCACGACGATATCACGCAGCATCTGAGAAAACTCTTTGTGGCCGCTGCTCCCATAGGCAAAGCGGCGTCCGGCGGCTCCATACAGGCCACCATCCTCGGGCGTATCGGGTCGGCAGATGCGCACACAGCGCTCGACCTCTTCCCTGGTGCGGCAATCGACAAAGAGAATGCTCTGGAAGCCGCTGCCGATGGCCCTTTGGGCCAGGAATAGCCGCGGATCCTGGTCGAGCTTGATCATGGTGCCCAGGTCGTGGAGTTCGGCGGTGCGGCAAAAGTTGTCCATGCCCTGGAGATCAAAGGGGGCGTACTCTTCGGCAAACTCAACATAGTCATAGATGCCCAAGTTGCCCACAATCTCGACAAGATCGGGCCAAAGGGTGTTCACCCGCACACAGAGACTGGGCTTGTCCTCCTCCAATAGTTGACGGAGCTTGTTGGATTGAACCATAATGTACCTCCTACAAAGTATAAGCTGCATTGGCTGGAGTTCGGGTCGTGCATCTGGCAATCCCGCATGCACTCCCTATTCTCCATGATGGAACCAGTATATCCTCAGAGGCCGCGGCGCGCAACCTTCCCCTGTCGATCACGTCACTACACCAGATCGCGCAAATCATTCAGTTCCGTATGTGCTCCCAGACCCAAAATTTCGGTGTCGCTGAGGCCCTGAGCGCGCAGAGGCTCCACGATGTTGGCCATCAGGTCGGGCACGTACATCTTGAGGAGGGCGACGTCGCCCCGGGGCTCCAGGTGTACCCTGTCCAGGGAGGCGGGCAGCAGGCAACTGTTCCCCGCATGCAGCGTCTCGATGCTTTCCCCACAGATGACGCGCGATGTCCCCTTGATCTGCGATAGCACGTAAAAACGCTTGCCATCCAGGTCCAGGGTGTGATCCACCGCCAGATCCAGGCGTTCCATGGCGAAATGCTTACAGGCCAGGACAAAGGTCTGGGTGTTGGGCCCGCGCTCAATGGTCACATGGGACGTCTGGCAGTTTAAGTCATCCTCCAGATGGATCTGTTCCGCCAGTTCCTCGGCGCGCTCCCCCTCACGCCCCGGCTCCGCCTCGTCCATACAGTGTTCGAGCCCGTAGGTGATGTCCGAGTTTTCCATGATCTCACAGAACAGGGCGCCGCCCCTGGAGTAGTGCATCACCCCGGCATAGATCAGAAAACTGTCCCCCGGCTCTACCTGGTATTCCTCCATACAGGAGACAGAGTTCTCGTTCAAAAGGGCCTCTATCAACTGCTCCCGGGTGACGCCGTCCCGATTCCCCACGTGAATTGTGGCTTCTGGGCGAGTTTTGATCATATACCAGGCCTCGGTCTTGCCCGTGTCAAAGCCGCCCAGGGCTCTGGCATGTTCGTCATCGGGGTGGATCTGCTCGCCGAGGACATTGGAGGCGTCCAGGAATTTGATGATGAGGGGAAAGCGGGTGCCGAACCGCTCCACCATATCGCTGCCCAGCAGGGCCTCGCCGTAGGTCTCGATGGCCTCGTGCAGGGTCGTCCCCGCAAGGGGACCGTTGAGGATCTCGTTCGATTCGCCCGGGCGGTCCACCACCTCCCAGGTCTCAGCCAGGGTATGGTCCTCGGGCAAGTTCTCTTTTTCAAATACCTCCACCATCCAGCGATTCCCGAAACCATAGTTGCGAAACTTTTCCTTGAGTCGTAAGGGATAGAGCGCGGGTGTTGACATGGGTAACTCCTGCTTTAGTAACGAAAGATGATTGACTGCGAGACCCTAAAGGTCTATGACGGGTTTTCGCTTCTCTGAAACGCATATCAGGTATATGAAAATGCGAGCGAATCGCTCTCTTGCCAGACCTTTAGGGTCTTCTAATCTTTTCTGGCCGGCGGCGCCTCATCGGGGTCGTAGGGCCGATCCTCAGCCATCATCTCGTGTATGTAGGGCATCCACTCGCTGATGGGGATACCCTGGGGGCATTTCTCCTCACACTGCCCACACTGAACGCAGGAACTGGCCAGGATGCTCTCGTCCTGGTCGGAAAAAAGCCGCAGATAGCGTTTGCGCGCTGCCTCCATATCCTTGGATAGCACCCCGGCGTTGAAGCGGTCAAAGGTGCGGGGGATGTTGACGCCCTGAGGGCAGGGCATGCAATAGCCGCACCCCGTACAGGGCGCCGCCGAGAGGGAACGGTAGGCGTCGCGCACCCGATGGATGAGATTCAGTTCGTCTCCTGTCAAGGTGCATACCCTTGAATGATTGGCGCTGGCCACGTTCTCGCGCACGTGCTCCATGGCACTCATGCCACTCAATACCACCGAGACCTCGGGTTGATCCCACACCCACTGCAGGCCCCATTCGGCTGGGCTGCGCCGCTGCTCGGCCGAATCCCACAACTCCTGGATATGCTCCGGTGGATTGGCCAGCCGGCCGCCCAGGAGGGGCTCCATGATGACCATGGCCAGCCCCTTGGAGGCCGCATAGCGCAGCCCCCGGGTGCCGGCCTGGTACTGCTCGTTCATATAATTGTACTGGATCTGACATATTTGATACTCTGTGTGACCATACCGTGATATCGACACACAGAGTATCAAACTTGCCAGCCGTCGTAGGCGTCGATGATCTCCTTAAAGAGCGGAAAGCTACCGTGGAAGGAAAAACCGATGGCCTTGACGCGACCGTCGATCAGGGGCTTTTCCAACCAGTCCAGTATGCCCATGTCACAGGCACGATCCCAGCGGCCCTTGCGCAGGCCGTGGAGGAGGTAGACATCCACATAGTCCGTCTGCAGGCGCTCCAACTGCTCATCCAAAAGGCGGTCGAAATCGGAGGGCTTTTCGGCGGCACGCACCAGCAGTTTGGTGGCCAGCTTTACCCGTTCCCGATAGCCGCCCTGCAGGGCGCGACCCAAAAAGGGCTCGCTCTCACCGCCATGATAGGGGTAGCCGGTGTCCAGATAATTGACCCCGTGATCGATGGCATAGCGTAGCATGCGCGTGGCCTCTTCCTCGTCGATATGGCCCTCATCCGTAGTGGGGAAGCGCATGCAACCGAACCCCAGGGCCGAGACTTTGTATCCGAGTTCACCAAAGGGACGATATTGCATGATAATCCTCTCCTTTCAAAAGTGTCTATGAAGGTTCGCTCGTACCCATCCTTTGTTGACATTGGGGCGAGAGGGGCGATTTCTCAAGAACGTCTTCGGACGGGGTCTCGTCCGTCTCCTCTTGTTTGAGATGGCGCAGGAGCATGACCATCACGAGGGCACTGGCCACCGCCAGTCCTGCCCCGATGAGGAAAAGGCGACGATAGCCCACGGTGGTTACCACGTACCCGCCGCCAAAACTCAGTGTGCTGTAGCCAAGACTCATGGCCATAGCCCCAACGCCGGATATCAGCGAGCGCTGTTCCGGCTCGGCCATCTTCATCTGCAACACCTGATAGGCAGGACGCCAGAGCGCCGAGAGGGCCAGGGTGCCGATGGCTCCCAGGCCCGCAGCTACCCAGTGGGGCACGATGGCGATGAGTAGCAGATTCAATCCCAATGCAAGCGAGGCCACCATCATGGTGTGACCGCTGCCACGTCGCCGGGCCAGACGGGAACTGCTCAAAGCTCCCAGGCAGGCGAGGAACATGCCCACGCTCGTGATGGTGCCGATGAGGGACGTGGGTAACATGAACTCGCGATCCATGTAGGCGGAGGCAAAGGCCTTGCAGCTGGCGACGGCGCCATTGCTGCAAAAGGCACAAAGGCCCAAAAGGATTACGAGCACCATGGGTGGCAGGGCTGCGCTCCCGCTATCCTTCGATCGTCGGATCCTCTGCACGGGATCCAGGAAAACCAGGGGTACCAGCCCCATCAACGCCAGGCCCATGGCCACATAGAGACCATAGCGGTAGGGATCGGGCTGCACCGTGGTGACCCCCAGCAGCCCGGCAAAGCCACCGGGCAGCATTCCCCCCACCAGGGCCCCCACGAACATACCTAGCCCCGCCGCGCCCTCTTTCAGGGCAAAGGCGTTTTGTCGGTTCCTCGGATGCGTAAAGCCCGTAAGAGCCGGTATCTGGTTCACTACAAAGATGGACCAGCCCGAGGCAGCGAAAGCCTGGGAGAAAAGCAACCAATAGTAGCGTATCGTCTCGGGTACCGACTCTGCCAGGGGCGTGAACACCATCCCCAGCATGTTTACCAGGACGCCGATGATCATCATGCGTCGAACACCAAAGTGTCCTCCCAACGATCCGCCGGGCAGGCTGGATAGGGCGAAACTGAGGGCGCCCACGCCGGAAACGGTACCCACGACCTCGGGGCCATACCCCAGACGCAGCACATAGAGTGCGTTTAGCAAATCCCGCATCCCCAGATAGGCGCCCGTGAAAAGGGCAGAGGCCACGATGAGCAACCAGGCATTGCGGTTATGTCCTGAAAGCAGCCCCGCGGAAAAGATGTCCATGGAAAAAGGACGGCTCTGTTCTGCCCGCGACCTCACGCCTAGTGCTCGCCTTCCCGGACCCATTCGCCAAAGACCGGGTATTGACTACACAGTACCTCCAGGTAGGCCGGCTGTCCCTCGGCGTTACGCGCCAGGGCGCGCTCCAGCGCGGGAACGATCTCTGTGGGATCGGTGACGGTCTCAGCATAGTAGCCCAGGCCGCTCACCGTCTCGGCCATGTTCGCCACCGCGTGATCGGAAACCTCGCAGGTATAGGGATCGTGTCCCTCGCCCCAAAAGCCGGGGCCGTACCCCGAAAAGCCACCGTTGTTGATGTGCACGGTGGTCACGCCGATGTCCTGGCGCACCAGGGCCTCCAGGTTGCCCAACATATAGCCCACGCCCGCGTCGCCGGTGACGTTCACACACTGCCATTGCGGATGGGCGAGTTTGGCCGCCGTGGCCGCCGCCAGCCCAAAGCCCAGTGTGGAGACGTCACCCCAGCCCATGAAACTGCGGGGCGAGACTGCCTCGTACACGGTGCTGAGCTGATCCCGCGTGTTGCCGGAATCGTGGGTGAGGAAGGATTTCTTCGGATCCAATGTCTCCTGCAATGCTTTGTAGACACGGTAAGGGTTGATGGGCTTGTCCGTGGATTCCATGAGCAACCGGTACTTTTCCATCATATCCTCTTTGATGCTGGCGATCTCGTCGATCAGTGCCTCGTCCTGGGAAAGGCCCTTGGACTCGAGTTCGTCGATCAGGGCCTGCAGGGTGAACGCTCCGTCGCCGATGACGGCGTGATCCACGCGGTAGCGGTTGTTGACGTCCGCCGTATCCACCGTACATTGTACGACAACCTTTTCCTCGGCGTCGGGGATGGTCTGGCGAAAATGTCCCCGTCCCAGGCTCGTACCCATGGCAAGGACGAGATCGCAGGTTTTGAGAAAGTGGGTCGCCACCTGGCCACGGACGCCTATGGAGAGGGGGTGATCCTCGGGGAAGATACTCTTGGCTTTCAGCGTGGTCAGCACGGGCATCTGCGCCAGCTCGGCAAAGCGGTGCAGTTCCTCGACGGCGTCGGCGTAGTAGACGCCCTCGCCCACGTACAGCAGGGGATTCTCCGCCTCCCGCAAGGCCTCGACGGCGGCCTTTACGTCCTGGGGATCGGGGGCCGACTTCCATCCCTTTACCGGCGTATAGGGATAGGTCTCCTCATCATAGTCGCCCAGGGAGCGGGGCACGGTGATGAGTACGGGGCCGGGGCGCCCACTGCGCAGCTGGGTAAAGGCGCGGCGCATGAACTCGGGCACGCGGTGAGGCTGGTTGATATGGCCGATCCACTTGGTGACGGCCCGAAATCCTTCCGTGATATCGTAGCGTCGCCCCCCTCTATCGCTCGGCGGCACCCCGTCGGCGATGCAGAGCACGGGCGACGAATCCTCATAGGCCTGGGCCAGAGCCCCATAGGCCATCTGCAGGCCGGCGGGATTCAACGCCCCCATCACCGTGCACACGCCGATCTTCTCTCCGCCCGTGAGGCGCGAAAAGGCGTCGGCCACGGCCACGGCATAGCGCTCATCGCGCATCATAATCATGGGCACGCCCTCGTCGCCCAGGGCATTGTTCACACAACAGACGGGAAAGGTGCTCACCCACTCTGTCCCCTCTGCCTTTAGAATACGCGCAACCCCACGTGCTGCTGAAATGGTCATGCTGTGCTCCTTTCTCTCAAAATCGCTAAAAGGTTTTGTGCAGAGATCTCGCCACGGCCCGGCCCTCCCGGTCACCGTGGGGGATCAGGGATTCTCGATTCTGTATCATGGGGAGATCCTTTCTGTTTCTTTCGTGTCACTGAGAAGAAGTGTTTACGAGATGACCGTCCCCGACTCGCTATCACAGAGGTCGCAGAGTAATACGATCTTTGGCTAAGCATAAGTGATCAGAAAGGGCTATCAGGAATGAGAAGGATTAAAAAGAAGCGCAATGCCTCAGGGTCAAAAAATTCGCCGCAACACCGCTATCGCTCATGATTCGACGGTAAAAGGAAAGAATCTCGCCCAAACGGAGATAGCGCATCAATTAGCCAGGCGCCGATACAGCTCCCGATTCTTGTCGAGAATCCGATCTACAAGCGCTCTCACCGTGTCGTCCGGTCCCGCCAACATATCTTCTACACTCATTCGGGCAAGAGTCTCTACAGGAACCCCAAGTTGTTCCAATAACTCCTGTAATTCCTTCAAACGCTCATCCGAAGGGTGATTCTGATGCTAACCATAGAAGCTCCAGACTCTTGGGTTCTTGTTTGGATTATACACCATCACAGGAGGCGGCCCAATGATCAGTTGCAGTGGGGTGCACGCAAAGTCTGTTAGAATCATTGAGGTTGTCAGAAAGGGGAATCTGAG
>CAZMOW010000108.1:0-8346 GCA_964567975.1 uncultured Anaerolineales bacterium
CAGACTCCTCTTTCTGACAGGCCCAATGATTCTAACAGACTTTGCGTGCACCCAACGTGTGCTCGGGATTGTGAAGATGTGATAATTCATGTAGACTGCAAGTACTGTACGATGAATGGAAGGGAGGACACCGTGGAGTATCGAAGGATCGGACGCAGCGGTTTAAAGGTGTCAGAGATCTGTCTGGGCACCATGAGTTTTGGCACGCAGATAAGCGAGGCCGAGGCCAAACCCATCGTGGATCTGGCCTTTGACGCGGGGATCAACTTTTTTGACTGCGCCGATGGTTATGGCGATGGCGCGGCGGAAGAGATCCTGGGCAAGCTCCTCCTGGGGCGCCGCCGCAGGGCCGTGGTCGCCACCAAGTTCTTTAACCCCATGGGCCCGGGGCCCAACGATTCCGGTATGTCGCGGGTGCATATCATGAACGCCATCGAGGACAGTCTAAGGCGTCTGCAGACGGATTATGTGGATATCTACTATATCCATCACACGGATGTGGAGACGCCCCTGGAGGAGATGCTCCGCGCCCTGGATGATCTGGTGCATCAAGGCAAGGTGCGCTACATCGCCTGTAGTAATTATGTGGCCTGGCGTCTGTGCGAGGCCATGGGCATCAGCGAACGCCACGATCTGGCGCGGTTCGAGTGCTACCAGCCCCAGTACAGCCTGGTCGTGCGCGATATCGAGCAGGAGTTGGTGCCCCTCTGCCAGCAAAAGGGACTGGGCGTCGTGGCCTGGGGGCCTCTGGGCAGCGGCTTTTTGAGCGGCAAGTACCAACCAGGGCAGCGGACGGTTCCGGGCTCCCGCTCCGAGAGCGGCTGGGCCTGGCACGAGCGCTTTTTTGCCGACAATGCCGATGAGACCCTCGCCGTGCTGTTGGAAGTTGCCCAGGAACTGGGACGCAGCCCGGCCCAGGTGGCGCTGCGCTGGGTGTTGGAGCAGCCTGCCGTCTCCTCCGTCATCACCGGCGTGCGAACCCCCGAGCACCTGCGCGACAACGTGGGTGCCAGCGGCTGGCGGCTGGAGGGGGAGCCCCTTGAGCGTCTGAATCGCGTCTCGGAACTGCCGGATCGCTATCCCAAATCGTTCGAGAAGAATATGGCCGAGCGGCGCGCCCAGGGGATGGATATGCCCTCGTTGGAAGGATGATGCGGCGCGTCCGTTTCGCCGGCGCCTCACGCTTGACAAAAAGGAGCCCTCTTTTTACCATGCCCTCACGTTCCTGATCGTGGGGGGATACGATGTATGCAGAATTGGTTATTCTTGCTCGTCGTTGCCCTGGGTGGCATCCTGGTGGGTGCTGTTCCCTTGCTTATCGCTGTGAAACGGCGACCCAGGACGTCTGAACGGGCGATAAAGAAGGGAGCATACGAGTTTCCGTCCCAGTGGCGCGACCTCGTGTGGTTCTGTCTCCTGCCCCTGGTGGTCTATCTGCTTCTGTGGGGTTCTGTGGGTGCATCCCTCTCCTGGCCCGGTCTCCTGATGGGGGGTGCCTTGCTGGCCATCGTGGCCACTGTGCTTCTCTGTGTGAGTGAGTGTGAAAGAAAGGAAGATCCTGGTTCTGATGCGTCCTAGAAACGCGTGATCTCTGCGTGATATGTCCCTGATATCGGCCCTTTTGCAGTTTTTTGCGGTGATTGTCGTCCTCTATGTCATCTATGCTTACCTGCTGCGCTTTGAGCGCCAGGTCATCGCCGGCCTTGGACTGCGGGACGGCGGGCGTTGGGGCCTCCTCTGGCCCCTGGTGGATGCGGCCCGGGCCCTGACCAAAGGGGGCGTCACGCTGACGGCCGTTCCCTCTTTTCTGTGTCTGGGAGCACCCATGCTTAGCCTGGGAGCTCGCCTGGCCGCCCTGGCCGTCGTCCCCTGGGGCTTTCTCGTGATCGGAGGAGAGGAGGTTGTTTTGGGGATGGGTGATCTGCCCCTTAGCCTGTGTCTTCCTTTTGTGCTGGATTGGATCGCCGTGCTCGGTCCCCTCTGGAGCGCGCGCTGTTCTCCCTGGCCTTATCTGCGCCGGGAGAGCGAGGAGATGGTCTCCCAGGCCCTTTTATATAGCGTGCCCTCTCTTCTTTCCCTGGGTGGTGTGGTCATCCTTGCGGGGTCCCTCAGCCTGCAGCAGATCGTCGTCTCCCAGAGCCATGGTCTGCCCTATGCCCTGTATCAGCCCCTGGGATTGCTGACCCTCGTTCTCTCCGCCCTTTTTGGAGGGCGGCGGTTGCCCTACCGTCTTCCCCAGGGGCAGGATACCGCCCTGGGCGAGTTTCATATCCAGCACGCCGGCGGTGTGGAGGCCATCTATCATCTGGCCCAGTACCTTTATCTGTTACTCGTAGGTGCCGTTATCTCTACGGTCTATCTGGCAGGGTGGTGGGGCCCCTGGCGCACGGGCCCTCACTGGCTGGTGATAAAGCTCATTCTGGTGACGGCCGGACTCCTGTGGATGCGACATCGCCTGCTGCCCCATCTGCGCGAGCGATGGGGAGAGGGGTTATGGCGCCTTTGCACCCTGGTGGCCCTGTTCAATATCCTGCTCACCGGCCTTCTCGTCGTCTGGAGGGGTTCCTGATGGATGCGTGGCTTTCCCCCTTGGCGCTGATGGCGGTGGCGTCGGCGCTGGTGATGGTCCGCGCCCGTCGCCCCGTGACGGCCAGCGTGGCCCTGGGCGTCCACGGGTTGAGTCTCGCCCTCTTGTTGATCGCCCTGTCGACGCCCTTTGTGGCCCTGATGGGGGCTGTGCTGGGCGTAGGAGTGGTCCTGGTGCGCGTGCTCAGCCGACACGAACGAGCGCACGCGGCCGCTTTGTCTTTCGCTCTCTGGCCCCTGGTGCGAGAGGGTGGCCTGCTGTGCCTCGTGCTCCTGTGCTGGTGGTTGTTGAGGAGGCCCACATTCATAGAGGGGCTCGTCGAGGCGGAGGCGAGGGCTTCAGCGACGGCGACAGAGGTGCTGGTGCTTCTGTACACGCGCTATGGCGGCGCCCTGTTGGGCGTGGGCCTGACGCTCTTGGCCGCTGTCATGGGCGTCGCGGAGCAGAGGAGGGACAGATGATGGGCACTCGCGTCTGCGCGGCCACGGGTATCGTCCTCTTTTTGATCGGGCTGGCGGGTTTTCTGTGGCCGCGTCATGAGGCGCGGCGATCCATGGCCGCCGCGCTGATGGTGAATGGGATCGCCCTGTATGTGGCGGGCGCTCTGCCGGGGGGGAGGGGCGACGGTCGGGCCGCGGCCCTCCTCGTGCTGGGATTACTGCCGGTGGGAGTTCTGTTGGCCGCCTCCCCTTGGCGCCAGGGAGGACGATGATGGATCCCGCCGTGTCCATGGTGAGCGTGCTGGCCTTTGCGGTGCTGGGGTTTTTGGTGTGGGAGCGTCTGGCGCCCTCTGCGTTCAGGGCCCGAGCCACTTATGTGGCCCTCGTCGTCCTGGCCTCGGCCTTTTGTTTTTCTTCCTCTCTTTTGGCCTTTTTCTCCACCGGGATGGGCGAGATGCGCCCTCCCTCCAGGCTGGAATATATCGCCGGCGGAGGTTTTCTGGGATTGATGGCTCTCTCGCTCCTGCGTGACAGGATGTGGCGTTCTAGAAGCAGTCCCGATGTGCCTCTCTCCCTCCTGGCGGCTTGTGGAGGGATGTTGGCCCTCTGGAGCTCTAACCTGATGGGCCTTGGCGTGGGGGTCGGCCTTTATGGCGTGGCCCAGTGGGCCAGGGAAAAGGGGCGAAAGGAGGCCGGAGACGCCATAAAGGCCGTGCTCGCCCCGTTGAGCGTCCTCCTGGGGGCGGGGTTTCTTTACCAGGGGGCCGCCACGTTCGAGATGGCCACATTGGGCCGCTTTTTGTGGCAGCACGGCGGCCCCCACCCCTTTGGCCTCTATTTCGGCCTGGGACTCATCGTGGGGGGCGTCGCCTTTAGCACGGGATTCATCCCTCCTTTTGCTTTTGACAAGGCGGGAGATAGTCCCGTCTCCCACCTGCTGGGACTGATGGTGCTCTTGCGCCTGGGGCTGTATCTGGGTGCCCTGGCCCGGGAATGCTTTTGGCTCTGTCTGTTCCTCTCCCTGATCTGTTTTCTCTGGGGATGGGTTACCGTCCTCGTCCATGCGCGGCGCCATCCTTTGAAGAGTCTCGGGGGCCTGTTGACCGCCCAGAGGGGGTTCCTGTTGTTGGCGCTGGCCCTTCTCTTTCGCGGGCAGGGCATGGAGATTCTGGTCACCGTTGTCACAGGCTACGTGCTGGTGCAGGGAGTGTCCCGCCTTTCCCTGCGCTGGCTCTCTTCCGTTGGAGGCATCGCGCCCGGACAATTGCTTTCCAGCGCGGTGATGGACACGCCCCTGGTGGGGGTGCCCCTCTGTATCGGCCTGCTCTCCCTGACGGGGCTGCCTCCCACATTGGGCTTTATCGTTCGCGCCGAGTTGGTCAGATTGGCATGGGGTCTCGATCTGACGTGGCTGGTGCCCTGGATGGTGGCCATGAGTATCCTCTGTCTGTGGAGGCTCACTCCCCTCGTGCCGCCACTTCTCAGAGGGGAGCGAGGGAGCATAGAATCCTCTTCTTCCTGGCCGATGCGCGCTGCACTCGTCCTCGCCGCTGCCCTCCTCGTCGTTCTGGGGCTCTTTCCCCTGCCCCTGGTGCGCCTGGCCGGCTGGCTGGTGGGTGGCTGAGGGCAAGGTTTGCCCCTCTGGACGCCATCCGCCGCCTTGGCTATAATGGATCTATGAAATGTATGCATCAGATGTGTGATGTGGGGATGGATAAAAGGCCGTTGGGGACGCACCTGTTGCGTTGGCTCGTTCTGACGCTGGCCTGCCTTCCGTTGATGGCCTGTCGGACCTCTCCCCAGGCGCCGACGGCGGTGGTACGTCAAGTTTCCCCCTCTCCCTGCAAAGCCTCGATACGTGTGGTCTCCACCCCCTCTGACGCGACGGTCTCCTTCGATGGGGAAGAATGGGGACGGACTCCCCTCACCCTGCACACCACAGCCCGGCAGGGTACCCTGCGTCTGGAGAAGGAGGGGTTCGAGGCGAACGTGATCATCGTCGCTCCCCAATGTGCCCGGGAGCTTGTCGTGTCCAGGGCCCTGCGCGATGTCGCCCCGCCCCAGGTTCTGCTGGAGACCGTGCCGACGATCTTGGAGATTGGGGATGATCTCGAGGTCGTGGCGAAGGCGCAGGATAACGACGAGGTGGTCGGGATGAGCCTGTATCTGGATGGGGAGGTGGTGTACGAGGTGGAGAATGCCTCCCTTCGCCATGAGATGGACACGGCACGCCTGGCAGAGGGGGAGCGCGTGCTCGTCGTCGAGGCTGTGGACGCGGCGGGCAATGTGGGGTCCGCGCGAGACACGTTTCGGCTGCAGCCCGCCCCGACCGAGGAGCCACGTGCGACGGTCACCCCCAGGTCCGTTCCCTCGTCCGCGCCGAGCCCCACGCCGTCCCCAGAGCCCACGGCCACGTCGACGCCCGAACCCGCCGTCTCGCTGCACTGGGACGAACTGACCATCGATACCTATGCCTACGAGGAGGCCCTCTATACGGCGCCGGAGGAGGCGGGGCATCCCTATCCCCTGTTGCACAGGGATCGCGTGGGCCCGCCCGGGCCCCGCACCTATCGCGTGCTGATCATGCGCAACGAGTATCTGAAGCTCACCCTGCTGCCCGCCCTGGGAGGGCGGATCTATCAGTGTCGCTTTTTGCCCACGGGGCAGGATCTGTTCTACAATAATCGCGTCATCAAGCCCACACACTGGGGACCGCTGGATCAGGGCTGGTGGCTGGCCGTTGGCGGGATGGAGTTCTGTCTTCCCGTGGATGAACACGGCTACGTGACGGCCGAACCATGGGAGACAGAGATCACGCGTCATGAGGATGGCGGCGCTGCGGTGACCATGCATATCCAGGAGCAGAGTCGCGGCATCGGGGCACGGGTGAGCGTCGTCCTGCATCCTCAGCGGGCCGCTTTTGCAGTGCATTCTGCTTTGCGGAATACGAGCGCCTCGGCGCAGGCGTTCCAATATTGGATCAATGCCATGCTGGCGCCGGGGGCACACAGCGTGCGCCCCAGCCTGCGTTTCTACTATCCCACGTCTCAGGTGATCGTGCATGGCACGGGGGCCGAATCGCTGCCAGATGTCAATGAGCCCCTTGCCTGGCCCGTCTATCGGGGGCGCGATCTGAGCCACTATGCGCAGTGGGAGGGTTGGTTGGGCTTCTTTGCCCCTGACGTCGAGGCGCCGTTTACGGCGGTCTATGAGCCGACGACGCAGTTGGGGATGGTGCGCGTCTTCCCGCCCCATATCGCCCGGGGTAACAAACTGTTCGGGTTTGGTCCCGAACAAAAGTACGCGGAGGTCTATAGCGACGATGGCTCGGGTTATGTGGAGATGTGGGGTGGTCTCACGCCCACCTTTGGCGATTATACCGTCCTGGGGGCCGGTGAGGAGGTGGCTTATGAGGAGACCTGGTACCCCATTGCCCGATGCGGCGGAGTTTCCTTGGCCAGCAAGGAGGTGGCCCTGTACGCCGTGCGCGAGGGGGAAGATGTGAGGGTGTCTGTCTTTTCACCCGCCGAGCGCACAGCGACGGTAAGGATTCTCCAGGATCAACGGGAGATCGTCACACAATCTTTTACGGCGCGCCCCGATGCCCCCTTTGAGGAAAGGTTTGCTGCCGCGGGCAACATGGAGGCTCCTTTGACCGTCCAAGTTATGGATGGGCAGGGCACACTGCTGGCGAGTTACACGTTTTAAGACGGGAGGAATACGGTATGATCTGTCCCCAATGTGGTCACGAGATGGAGGGCAAAGCCCTCTTTTGCCCCAACTGCGGCCGCAAATTAAAAAGTTCCGATGCGGAGGATTCCATGGAGGCTCCCCAGACGGAGAGCCAGGGAGAGGGCTTTGGCCGAAGCCTCCTCGTCCTGGGCATCGCCCTTTTGGTGGTCTTGGTCATCGTGGGGCTTGGCGCCGCTGGCATATATTACGGCTTTCGGGATCGCGCCAGGACCGAGAGACGCGTCGCCGCCCAGCATTACGAGAGGGGATTGGCTCATCTGGAGGAGGGGAACGTGGAGCTCGCTGTGGCCGAACTCGAGCACGCCGTGGCCCTCGACCCAGAGAACGAGGAGATGGCGAGCAAACTGGCGGAGGCGCGTCAACAGTTGCAAAAAGCACCCACTTCCACGCCGCGTCTGCAACAGGAGACCAAAGCAGCCTATTTTGAGGAGTTTGAGGACGCCTACGCCCAGGAGGATTGGCGGCGGGCCCTTGAGGCGGCAGATCAGCTCCTGACCCTGGATCCCACCTATCGACAGGAAGAGGTGGAGGGGATGCTGTTCACCGTCTTATATCGGCATGGCCTGGAGCTTGTGGAACAGGATCGCCTCCAAGAGGCAGTGCGTCTGTTCGATCGGGCCCTGGAATTACAGCCCGATGATACCCGGGTAACTTATGCGCGAAACCTGGCCAACCTCTATACGACGGCTATGAGTTACTGGGGCGCCGATTGGGGCAGGGTCGTCGAGAACCTTTCCCAGCTCTATGAGCTGAGTCCCCAATACAAAGATGTGGAGCGGCGCATGTTTGAGGCCCATGTGAACCATGGGGACGTTCTGACGGAGGAGGAAGCGTGGTGTCGGGCGGCGGAGGAATACGCCGAGGCGTTGGAGATCAAGGACGATGCTCAGGTGGAGGGCGCGTTGGAGCAGGCCGCGGCGCAGTGCGAGAATGGTCCCACTGAGCCCGACGAGGGGACGGATGAGCCGTCGGCGCCCTCGGGTACCTTTGTGGGACGGTTTGTGAGAAGTGAGGCCATCGATATGGATAGCATTTCCGTCCGTGGCAAGGTGCTGGACAGGGAAGATCAGGGGATTGCCGGCGTACAGGTTAAAATTCAGGCCTGGGATTGGTCGGCCACCGCGCTGACGGATGGGCAGGGCCAGTATGCCTTTGACGGGCTGACCAGTCCCGTCACCTATACGTTGAGTTTGGTCGACGTCTCCTCACGGCCTGTGGATGCCATGGGCGAGCCTGGCCGAATAACGTGGGTGAATTTCGAGGAAATTCCGTAGCGATCAAGAAGGGGAGCAGTGGGAAGTTCGAAAAGGGTGAGATACTGGTTTCCCCGGCAGCAAGTATCATGTTGCATGAATTGGAGCCCATCGTCGAGCGTATACGGGATGGGCTGACACAAAAGAACGAGGTGCGCGATTTGACCCTCGCCGTGCGCCAGGAGAAAATGCAGGAGGCCCTGCGGCATCTGGAGGAAGAACTGGAAGGATGATGCTGGCGGAAGAACGCATAGCTTTCGGGTGCACGCAAAGTCTGTTAGAATCATTGGGCCTGTCAGAAAGAGGAGTCTGA
>CAZMOW010000109.1:0-8062 GCA_964567975.1 uncultured Anaerolineales bacterium
CGAACCTGGGACCTTTGGGTTATGAGCCCAACGAGCTGCCACTGCTCCACCCCGCGTCAATTCAACGCTCACTATTGTAGTACATATCCTCTTCTTCGTCAAATCCCAAGATCAGCCTCTGCCACGCCCGCCAGTGGGGATTGTGGAACATGTCTGAATCCCCTCCTACAGCAGGGAGGGATAGCGTGTGTGGTTGTGGAGTGGGGGTGGATTGTGGGGTGGACGCTGCGGGCGTGACCTCCACGACGACTACCCGCTCGGCATCCTCAGGTACCCACCCCGCGTCGCGCAGTTCCTTGTCCAGCCAGGGCTCCGACTGGCGACGCGTTATCTCTGCCTGAAATTCCGCTTTTTGCCGTTCCATCTGAGCGATCTCTCGTTGGAGTTGATCGCGCCAGTTCCGCAAGCGGTAGGCCTGCACTGCCTTGGTGACAAAGGCCACCAGGAAGAACAGCACCAGGGCAAAGACGAACACCCCGATTATCTGTGCCGTGGTAATACCGCGTGTGCCCTGCTTTGCATCCATCAAGTCTCTCCCCAAGTCCTGAGCAGATGATACAGGGGGAGGGTCGCCTCGTCAAGCTTTGTTCTCCGGACGCGTGATGCCCTTCAGAGTATTGGAGTCAATGAATGGGTGCAGTTGACGTTGTCTTGTATTTTGAATCTGGTATAATAGTAGAAAATGGTACCCTGTGTAACAAATCCGCCGCTGGATAATGAGGGGGGAGAGGATATGGAGCCCTTGATTCTCATCGTCGATGACAATGAGGATGTCGCCGAGACCATCGAACGCACCCTGGAACATACAGGATTCGATACCGTGGTAGCTCATCGTGGGGCCGATGCCCTGGAGATAGCCCGCCAGAGACATCCTGCCCTGGTCGTCCTCGACATCGTGATGCCGGGCATGAGCGGCATCGACGTCTGCCGCCACCTGCGTTCCAACCGTGAATTGGGCGACATACCCATCCTTTTTCTCACAGCAAAGGCAGAGATTGGAGACAAGATAGAGGGCTTTGAGGCCGGAGCCGACGATTATCTCACCAAACCCTTTAACCTGATAGAGTTGGAGCTGCGGGTCAGGGCCCTGCTGCGGCGAAAGCAACAGACGGAGACACCAACGGACCGAGAGAAGATCGAGGTGGGATCCCTTATCCTCGACTGTCGCGTGTTCGACCTCACGACGCCCGATCGCACGGTGCTTCTCACCCCTGTGGAATTCGAGCTCATGTATTTCCTGATGAGCAATCCGGATCAGGTTTTTTCTGCCGAGCAGCTTCTGCAGGAGGTTTGGGGATATCCGCCGGGGACGGGCATGCCCGATCTCGTGCGTGTACACGTCAAGAATATCCGCGATAAGATAGAGCCGGATGCCAGCGAGCCCGTGTATCTGGTCAATATTCTTCGGCGTGGCTATATGGTGCCCAGTGACACCTGATCCACAGCGTGGAGCATGAGAGAATATGCCCGACACCCGCATTCTGGTAGCCGATGATGACGAGGCTGTCCTCGCCATGTGTGTTCATACGCTGGAGCGGGCCGGCTATGAGGTGGTCGGTGTGAAGAGCGGTTCCGAGGCCCTCTCGCGTACGCGTGCGCAGCCCTTTGATCTCTTTGTCACCGATCTGAAGATGCCCCGCATGACGGGGCTGGAGGCCTGCCGCGCCATACGTGACCTTGATCCCGACATGGAGATGGTCATCATGACGGCGTTTGGCAGCATGGAAGCTGCCATTGAGGCGCTGGAGATCGGAGTGTCCGAGTTCGTCCTCAAGCCCTTTCACCCCCATGAACTGTCTGCGGCGGCGGAGTGCGCCCTGGCCAAGAGGCGGAGAAAGCGGGAGAATGCCCGCCTGAGGACTTTGGTTCCCCTTCTTGACCTGAGTCGCGCCTTTATGCACTCGGTCGACCTCACCGATATCCCCAATCGCGTGGTGCGTATGGCCAAAGAAGAGACCCAGGCCAGCAGCGCCTCGGTCATGCTGCTGGATGGCGATGTATTGACCATTCACGCTGCCGAGGGGCTGCCGCCCGAGGTGGTCGCCGAGACGCGCCAGAGGGCAGACGAGGGCATCGCTGGCTATGCCATCACCCATCGCGAGCCACTGGTGCTTGACGGCGATCTTGAAGACGATGCGCGGTTTCGGTGCCAAGGGGGCAAAAGGCAGATAGAGACGGCTGTGTCTTTGCCCCTTATTCACAAGAATGAGGTGCTAGGTGTACTGAATGTCTCCAAGACGGAACCGGAGGCCACCTTCACGGAAGCGAATGTGGAGTTTCTATCCGTTCTGGCCAGCCAGGCAGCGGCCGCCATCGATAATGCCCGCCTGTTTCGCGAGATCCAGGACGCCTATGAGCGTTTGGAGGAACTGGATCGCCTTAAAAGTGAGTTCATCAGTATCGCTTCTCACGAACTGCGGGCTCCCCTCACCGTGCTCCTGGCTTATACCACGCTGCTGGAGGATCAGGCACCCGGCTCCATGCGTGAGTCCCTGGATCGGGTGGTGGGCTCGGCGGTGCAGCTCAAATCCATCATAGACGATATGATAAGTCTGCAGCGTATAGATACGGGCGAAGCCCAGATGAACCTGACGAACGTGGACGTCAGGTCAGCCCTCCACCGTGCCCTCGACGATCTCAAACCCCTGGCGAAGGGCAAGGAGCAGGTCGTCGAGATGGGATGTACGTTCCGGGCCAACGTCCGCGCCGACGAACAGATGCTCGATCTCGTCCTTCGCAATCTTTTTTCTAATGCCATCAAATTCACCCCCGAAGGGGGAACCATCTCCTTTTCCGTGGAACAAAGAGAAGAGGAGGTCATCATTGCTCTGAGCGATAGCGGCATGGGGATTCCAAAAGACGAACTGGGGCGCATTTTCGAGCGTTTTTATCAGGTCGAGGATGCGTTGCGCAGAGAGCATGGCGGCATTGGGCTAGGACTGGCCATCGCCCGGGAGATGGTAGAGCTCATGAACGGGCGTGTCTGGGCTGAAAGCGAGGTAGGGGAGGGGGCCATATTCTATCTCGCCTTGCCCAAGGGAAATTGAGCGGCTCCACCTGCCACATAAAACGACAAACCCCCTCGTGAGAGGGGGTTTGTCACCTTCTTGTCCTAGCAAACACCCGGAGGCGATGCTAGGACAATACACGTACTACTGATTGAATCCATACACATCACCTCCTTTTGTATTGGGATGGCAAAGTTAAAAAGCAACCTTGGTATCTTGAAACCAAGTGCCCCTATTATGAACGATCATCTTTCTCCTGTCAAATATGGCATCCGCTGCTTGGAGTGGTTCCGGGCGTCGTTACGAGAGAGGGCTTGGCCTCTCTCGTAACCGTGTCCGTCACACGCTGTCATAAGCACTTTGGTTGTAGTATAATGCATGGGAGTGAGAATAGTTGTCATGGAGGCATTGTGCAAGTATTAGAGTCTATAGAGCCGGACTTTGCGAGTCCCGAGCGCTGGGATGGCTGGGTGGCACAGAGCCGCAGGGGACATCTGCTTCAGACGTGGGCATGGGGAGAGCTAAAGGACGCCTTCGGGTGGACCCCCAGACGCCTGGCGCTGGTCGAGGGGGAAACGTTTCTCGCCGGCGCGCAGATTCTGTACCGGGATGTTGGTCCCTTGACCCTCGGCTATATTCCCAAGGGGCCTGTCCTGGTTGAAAAAGGCCCCGAGATCGAGGATGCCCTATGGCGGGCGATTCATCGGCGTTCTCGTCGTATGCGTGCCATTGCCCTCAAGGTGGAACCGGAATGGTATGATGACCAGGAGCACAGACATGCGTGGCTTCGAGGGCATGGGCTCACTCCCAGCTCGCAGTGTATACAGCCACGCCGCACCATCATCGTGGACTTGGAGGCGAGCGAAGAGGATATACTGATGCGGATGAAATCCAAGTGGCGTTACAACGTGCGTCTGTCCATACGGCGGGATGTTGAGGTGCGCAAAGGGGAAGAAGAGGACGTGGAAACGTTCTATAATATGATGCGGACTACGGCCGAGAGAGGGGATTTTGGCATTCATAGCTTGGAGTATTATCGGCGCGCTTGGCAACTTTTTGCTCCCGACGATCGCGTTCGCCTTTTTATGGCCTACTATGAGGGGAGGCCGTTGGGAGGGATCATGGCCTACGCTTTCAACGGGCAATCCTGGTATATGTACGGCGCTTCCTCGAACCGACATCGGAATCTGATGCCCAACCATCAGCTTCAGTGGCGGGCCATGCAGTGGGCTAAATCGAGGGGCTGCACCCAATACGATCTCTGGGGCATCACTGATGTGGATCCCGATTCCCCCACTGCGGAACTGGAGGGGGTGGAGCGTTTCAAGGCCGGCTTTGGGGGTGAGATCGTGCGTTACGTGGGGGCTTATGACTATGTATACTCGAAACCTCTCTACTGGTTGTTGTGCAAGCTGTGGGACTATCGCCAAGAGGTCCGTGGATAGGCGGCAGCGGGCCCATACAGAAATCAGCGGGGATGGAGAAAAATCCATCCCCGCTGAAGAGCTATCCCGTGTGAGAGGGGTAGGTCAGAGACCCTTTTTGGCCATATAGACCATCAAATCTGCGCAGCGCATGGCATATGCCCACTCGTTGTCGTACCAGGTGACAACCTTGACCATGTCGCCACCGAGCACCTGACAAGAGTCCGCATCGATGATGCTGGATCGGGGATCCCCTTTGAAGTCCATGGAGACAAGGGGTTCCTTGTTGACGCCCAGAATGCCCTTCATGGGCCCCTCGGCGGCCTTGTCAAAGGCGGCGACAAGTTCGTCTTCGGTCAGAGACTTTTCTGTCTCCGCCACAAAGTCCACGACAGAGACTGTCAGCGTCGGCACGCGCATGGCCATGCCATCGAACTTGCCCTTGAGATCGGGGAGTACCAGGGCCACAGCCTGGGCAGCCCCTGTGGTGGTGGGGATGATATTCTCCGCCGCCGCCCGTCCCCGTGTGGGCTTGCTGTGCGGCATGTCCTGCAGTGTCTGGTTCGAGGTATAAGAGTGGACCGTGGTCATCAGGCCCTTGACGATGCCCCAGTTATCGTGAACCACCTTGGCCGCAGGTGCCAGGCAGTTTGTGGTGCATGAGGCGTTGGAAATGATGTGGTGATTCGCGGGATCATAGTCCTGCTCATTCACGCCCATGACGATGGTGATATCCTCGTTGGTGGCTGGTGCGCTGATCAACACCTTCTTTGCGCCGCCCTCCAGATGCGCGGCAGCGTCCTCGGCGTCACGGAAGACGCCAGTGGATTCGAGCACGACATCCGCTCCCAGTTCGCCCCAGGGAATGTCGGCGGGATTGCGCTCCGAGAAGAATTTGGTTTCCTTGCCGTTCACGATCAGACTATTCTCCGTCTCCTCGACGGTGCCCTCAAAGCGCCCGTACGCGGTATCGTAGCGGAGCAAGAGCGAGAAAGCGCTCGGGGGATAGAGGTCGTTGATGCCCACCACTTCGATCTCGTCTCCGTACTTGGTCACCATGCTCTTGAACGCCTGGCGTCCGATACGACCAAAACCGTTGATACCAACCTTGATTGCCATCACATACTCCTTTTTCCTTTTACAAGGAACTAAACGGAATTCTACCAAACTTTATGGATCGTTTCCAGTAAAAACCTGAATCACGGCGCGTGTCGCTCAACGCCAACCTGCAGTATAAACCATCTCGGAGCACAAGTCAAAGCGAGACGGTTCCCCAAAACGTCCACCATGGCCCCCGATTCAGAACAGCATGGCCTCTGTGAATTCTTGTTGGAAATCCGCCCGGCCAGAAAGCTCCAGGTATTCCACGTGACCCAGGATCTCGACGATCTCCCTTCGCGAAGCCTGAGAGAGGAGGGCCTCTCTGGCGCCCGAGCCGGCCGCGTTGCCCACGGGGAGGATTTCGGCCGCCGGAAAATCGGGGATCAGGCCGATGCCCAGGGCGCTTTCCGGTTGGATATAGTTGCCGAACGCGCCAGCAAGATATACCCGTTTCACTTTCTCCGGATCACAGCCCAGTTCCTTTAGAAGGATCTCGATGCCGGCCCGAATGGCTCCCTTGGCCAGTTGGAGCTCGCGCACGTCCCGTTGGGTCACGTCGATGCCCTGTCCCCCCGCTCCCTGGGGAGGGTCAACCAAGGTAAAGGCCCGCTGTCTTTCCCGTTGCGTTATCCGCTGCGCCAATTCCTTGTGTCCGTCTCCTCGGAGTTCCTCTGCATCCTGCATCATCCCCGTGGAGGCGATGATACCCTCGCGGAGCATCTCGGCCACCATATCCACCAGCCCAGAACCGCATATCCCCCGCGGGGTCGCCTCTCCAATGGCGTGCCACTGTACATCTTTGTCTATACGGATCGCGTCGATGGCGCCGCTGGCGGCCCGCATACCGCAGCTGATGTGCGCCCCCTCGAACGCCGGACCGGCGGCCGTGGAACAGGTGATGAGGCGCTCTCGTGAGCCGAGGGCCATCTCGCCGTTGGTGCCGATGTCGATGGCCAGCGCGATCTCGTCGCTCTTGGCGATGCCCGTCGATAGGAGGACGCCCACCGTATCCGCTCCCACCCATCCGGCGATGTTGGGAAGGGTATACACCACGGCCTCCTCATAGATGTCGAGCCCCAGATCCGAGGCTCGCAAAGAGAGGGGGGAGGTGACCACGGGAACATAGGGAGATTGGGCAAGGGCAGCGGGGTTTATGCCCAGAAACAGGTGGTGCATGGTCGTGTTTCCCACCACGGTCAGGGCAAAGATGCACCCTGGCGCGACGGAAACTTTTTTCGTGGTATCCGCGACGATGCGATTCAGCGCCTGGACGGCCTCCCTTTGCAATATTTCCAGTCCTCCCTCCTCAGTGTTGGCAAAGTCGATGCGCGATACCACATCGTCTCCATAGCGTGTTTGAGGGTTCAGCAGGGAGGAGACGGCCAGCTGTTCTCCCGTCTCCAGATCCAGCAGATAGCCCACGATGGTCGTGGTGCCGATATCAAAGGCCATCCCCAGGACGCGCTCGGGACTCTGCCCCGCCTCCACCCGCACGATGCGATGGTCTATCTCGATGAGGGTGATCAGACCTTCCTTGGCGCGCAGTGCCTCAGGAAGCTGATGGAGGGCGCGCAAAGTGAAGGATATCTCGCCGTCTCCCTGCGCATGCCAGGCCCGACGCACATTCTCCGCATCGCTTATCGGATCTTCCAGGGTGGCCTGGGGCACCTGCAGCGTATGCCGACGCACCCAGGGATCCAGTTGAACGGAGCGTTCGATCCCCTCGGAGAGGATGCTCACCTCCGAGATGCGCGATGCCTCTGGCACTGTCACCTTTACGTCAGAGAGGGGAACGGCCTGACATGCCAGACGGTAGCCGTTTTCCATCTCCCGCTGGGTCAGGCCCTGCAATTCAAGAGGTGTGGGAGGAGACGCGTCGCCGTGGACGATCACCTTGCACTTGGCGCACGTGCCACGTCCGCCACATAGGCTTTCGATGCCCACCCCGGCCGCGTCTGCCGCCTCCAGCAACGTTTCGCACCCTTCCATCTCCACAGCGGCGCCAGAGGGTTCAAATCTGACCTGCATTGCACTCCTTCAGACAAAAGACTTTTTAATCGGTCGCTTTCTCAAAGACGACAAGATGCGACAGCCCCAGAACCTGCAACGGGGTCCTCTCCAAAAAGTAGCTCACCCTGCGCAGTATCGACCCCAAAAGGGGGCTACGAGCAGCGATATTATCGTAACCAGCGAACACTCGGCGATGTACCACGAGGCGCCCAGATAATCCCTCCAGGAGACTGCGCACGTCGCGCCCCGTATAAGCCCGTACGTGGGGGCAAAGATGGTCGCGCCATGCTGTGGGAAAATAGTTCACCAAGGGGATGTTGCCGAAATGGTACTGTCCCCGCCAGTATATCCCGTGGGTCTCAAAGGGATACCAGCGGTTGGGCACAAAGATCACCAAACGCCCTCCGGGCTTTAGCACGCGATAGGCCTCCCGCACGGCTTGCATATCATCGTTTACGTGTTCTAGCACTTCGTGGGAGAATACGATGTCGAAAAAACCGGTGGCAAAGGGGAGCTGTT
>CAZMOW010000110.1:0-7982 GCA_964567975.1 uncultured Anaerolineales bacterium
ATAGCGAGGCCCCACCTCGTGCTCCTCGTAGAAACGCGCCAATCCCTTGGCATATGCATCGCCCATCCCCTCCCGATGGGCCACGTCAAGGATCCACTGGCGCCACCACTCGGGGTTCTCCAGATCGAAGGACTGGCCGTCGATCTTTTCGATACCCAGTTCCCTCAGCCCGGCGAAGTAGCGATACCACGTGGAATAGGCCCAGGTGGTCAGGCCCATATCCTCGACCAGGTTGCTGACATCGAGCCCCGCCTCGCCCATTCCCGGGGGACGCGGGATATACAATTCCTGACCGTCGACGAAAACGCCCTCGTATTCGGGGTGGGAACCATTAGCCCAGGCCCCATTATTGCACTTCTGCATCTTGACGGGCAGGTCGCCCTCGTGTGCCGCCGGGCAATGACGTATGCTCGTGCCACACCGGACGGAGCAGCCCTGGGTACAGGCGACCAGGGGATAGCCCTCGGCCTGGCCTACGCCAGACAGTCCGCCCCTGACCAGATTCCACACGTAGGAGACGGCCTCGAGAAAATCCCCCGGTTCTGCGATTTCCACGCCCCGCGTGCCGCGGACGGCGATGGCCTTGAGCCCTTTGGCGCCCATGACACCGCCCAGGCCACCGTTGCCCACGGCATTGGACAGCCGATGGATGATGCTGGCAAAGCGCACGCGGTTCTCCCCGGCCGGGCCGATGGTGGCGATCTGACAGCCATCGCCATGCCTGTCCTTGATCTCCCGCTGCGTCTGAAAGACACCCTTACCCCACAGATCGCGGGCGTCCTCCAGACTCACCTCGTCATCCTGGATCAATAGATAGACGGGCTCATCGCTCTGGCCCTGCACGATGACGCCGTCATAGCCCGCGTACTTTAGTTCCGCTCCCCAATAGCCGCCCATGCTCGCCGTGGACCACACGGGCTGGGGATACCCCCTGGGCATGACGCTGGAGACGGTGGTACGTCCCGCCGTGGGCGCCGAGGTGCCCACCAGGGGACCCGCCGAGAAAACCAGTCGATTCTCGGCGTCAAAGGGCCCCACGTCGGGCCCCACCTCCCGCCAACCGATGAGGGCGTTCCAGCCCCTGGGGCCCAACCACTTTTCCACATCGGGCGTCCCCTCCACGCTGATGGTGTGAGTGTCGAGATCCACACGCAACATACACCCGGTATATCCACCGCTGAATACAGTCATAGATGACAACCTCCATAATACAGTCACGCGCCCCTCCAACATTGTAATAGGAGAAGGTACCGATTATTCTCTTCCATACTGTGCAAAGTATGCTCCACAACGGCCTTCAGGTCAAACGGCGGGGGAAACAGTTGCCCTCCTTTCGGCGTTACACTAGAATAAGCGGCGGAGCGGGGATGGCTTTGTTCGTCATCAAGGAGCGCAGAGAGTCAATGGAAAATGCCAAAGAGACAGGCCGCCTGGGCGAGACCCTGGCAGCCCAGGCGTTGGCAAGGCGCGGGTACGAGATCGTGGAGCGCAACTGGCATTGCGGTCGGGGCGAGGTCGATATCGTCTGCCGGGACGCTGCGTGCTGGGTCTTTGTGGAGGTCAAGACGCGCCACGGCCACACCAATAGCCTTCCCGAGGATGGATTGACGGAGAACAAGATCTCGCGCCTGAACGAACTGGCCCGAACGTACCTGGCTCAACACGGGATAGAAAAGGTCAACTGGCGCCTGGATCTGGTGGCCATCGAACTGGATGTGCAGAACCGGGTGGGACGCTTTAATCTCATCCCCGGCGTCGGCGTGGAGTAACGCTGTAGTAAGCCAAGACACCATTGTTGGTTGTTCTGGATAGACGGGAGTAGATTGCTTAACCACCATGAATGAAATCAAGCTCGTGGTAATCGTGGGGCCAACCGCTGTGGGCAAGACGGCCCTGTCCATCGACCTGGCAAAGCGCTTTGACGGCGAGGTTGTCTCTGCAGATTCGCGGCAGATCTACCGCTACATGGACATCGGCACGGCCAAGGCCACCCCGGAGCAGCGCGCCACCGTACCCCACCACCTCATCGACGTGGTGGACCCGGATCAAAAACTCACCCTCGCCCATTATAAGCGGCTGGCCTCCCACGCCATCCGTGACATCTGGGAGCGGGATAACCTGCCCATGCTGGTGGGGGGCACGGGACTGTACGTGAGGGCGTTACTGGAGGGTTGGACGATCCCCGAGGTGCCGCCCAACCGGACGCTTCGGCGCCGCCTGGAAGGTAGGGCGGAGCGCCTGGGCCCAGAGGCCCTTCACCAGTGCCTGCAGCAGGTGGACCCCGAATCAGCCGAGAGCATTCATCCCAACAACGTGCGACGGGTCATTCGCGCCCTGGAGGTCTATGAAGAGACGGGGACACCCATCTCCGAACTGCAGAAAAAGGAACCGCCTGATCACGACATGTTCAAGATAGGGCTCACCATGCCCCGCTCCGATCTCTACGAGCGCATCGATGCGCGGGTGGAGCGTATGATCGAGGAAGGGCTTGTGCAGGAGGTGCAGGATCTGCTGGATCGGGGATACGATTTCGATCTGCCCTCCATGTCCGCCGTGGGCTATCCCGAGATCGGACGCTATCTGCGCGGCGAGGTGACCCTCGACGAGGCGGTCGAATCGATCAAGACACGCACGCATCGCATCGTGCGCCAGCAGTACAATTGGTTCAAACCCTCCGATCCCACCATCCACTGGGTCGACGCTCAGGATGTACCCAGGGAGACCATCGCCAGAGAGGTGCGGGAGTGGCTGGCAGGGGACGATTGAATTCCTTGAACGAGATAAAAGTGTTCGCACGCGGAGAGGAGAAAATGCGGCGCAGGCCGTTCTATCTGATACTGGCGCTCTTTCTGGGCGTGTCGATCCTGGCCGGCTGCGGTCCTGGCAGGGCGACCGATCTCATCGACACCGAATGGACCCTCGTCTCGCTGAACGGGGAGGACCTCGTCGAGAGCACCCAAATCATCCTGTACCTCAAAGAGGACTATCTGGGTGGATCCATGACCTGCAACAACTATGGCGGCGGACCCGATAGCGGCAAATATGAGGCGACGGACGAGGGCACGCTAAAGGTCTCCCAGCTTGCCGTGACCGTGCAGGACTGTGCGGAGCCCGAGGGCATCATGGAGCAGGAAGCAGTCTATATAGAGACCCTGCGGAATGCTGCCACCTACCGCGTGATGGATGACCGTTTAGAGATCGACGACGCCGCGGGCGAGACGCTCCTGATCTTTGCCAGAAAGAAGGATAAGCTTTAACAATCCAATGGAGGAGAAACGGGTATGCAGCGGATCGGACAGCAAGCGCGCCTCAAAGAGGGCTGCGAAGTGGAATATGAACGCTGGCACCGTCAGGTGTGGCCTGAGGTGCTGGAGGCCCTGAGAGGGGCGGGCATCTGCAACTATAGCATCTTTCGCCGGGGGCGCGACCTCTTTGCATATTTTGAGGTGAAGGATCTGGAGGCGGCGCTGGCCCACATGGAAGGCAACGCGGCAAACGAACGCTGGCAGGAAAAGATGAACCAACTCATGGAGACCGATGATGAGAGTAATTCCTGGAAAAGTATGCCCCAGATATTTTTCCAGGAATGAGGCCGTGGACACGAGACGCCACCGCCAACTATGTCTGAGCCGGACGACCTCGCCCTCCACGCTATCCGCTCCCCATATCAGGAGAACAGATGTCTTATATATCTGGGAGATATAATTCCAAGCGGCGAACGATATCCATCCTCCTTTTCGTCATGGCCGTCATCGCCGTACTAGGGGCCTTTAACTGGCTTCAGCAGCGCAACAGACCCATACCCACGACAGCAACCCTCACCGTGCTGAGCGGAGAGGCCACCGTCACCCGCGCCGATGCAGGGGCAGATCCTCCCCTGCCCGAGGGGAAAAAGACCACCCTTCAGAGCGGCGACGGCGTACGGACGACCGCCCAGGGCAAGGCCAGGTTGACCTTTGTCGGCGGCGAGACGGTGGAACTGGGCAGCGAGACGGAACTGACCATCCTGGAACTGCACCAGAGCCCCTTATCCCGCGCCCTGGTCGCCACTCTGGCTTTACACGGCGGCAAAACCCTGACGCGCATCAGACACATGCTGTTCCAGGGCATGCGTTTCACCATCGAGACCCGGGTGGCCACCGTCCAGGCTCGGGGCACCATCTTTGAATATAATCTGGTGGACAAGAACCACGTCTACGTGGCCGTATACGATGGGGTGGTCAATGTATCCATGGGAGAGCAATCGGTGGATCTCCAGGCCAACCAGGCATTGGACGCGCATCTCGGGCAACCCCTCACGCCGGTGGATATATCAGCGTCTCCTCCACCCGAGATGTCTCCCTCGCCTTCCCCGGACGCCACCGCCACGCCGACCAGCCCGGATGCGACCCTGTTCCCCGCCATCGTGACTCCCACAAGATCCGGCGATGAGGTGCGTCACTACACCGTACAAAAGGGGGACACCCTCTACAGCATCGCGCGACAGTTCGGGGTCTCCTGGGAAGCCGTATGGGAGGCGAACGGGGATACCCTGCGGGCTCCAGAAGCGCTTCAACCGGGGCAGGAACTGCGCATCCCCGGCCGTTGACATCAGTTTCCATCCCCCTTGAAAACGAGAGGCAACCATGTCTCCGTAGGCGGCGCCAGGACGATAGGATCGCTCTCAGTCTCATTTCCTGCCATATCCCGAATGCGAAAGCGCAGATGCCCTTTTGCATGGAAAGGGGCAATCAGTTGCAGTGGTTCCGTGGTGCCGGGAGAAATCTCCAGGGACAGCGTCTGCCACTCGCTCCACGTCGCGCCGCCATCATGGGAGTCGGACCAGGCGGCGCTTGCGGTATCCAGCCCCGAGAGGGTGTCCTGCACGAAAGCGCTGCGTGCACCATAGGACAGCCATTGAGGGGCACTCATATCCACCTTGACCGTCATCACCACCTGATCGTATCTATCTCCATTCCTGTCCAAAAAGCGCACGATGACCTCCTGCGGCCCCTCTATCTGCCGCACATTCCAGACCATATCGGGTGCCACAGGCTGCGGACGGCGAAACACCGTCACGCGATCCAGATAAAGGTCTCCCAGGCTGCTGAACCAGGTGCGGAATTCCAGTCCATCCTTATCGCTGCAGGTGGGCACAGCGCTGTCATAGTTCAACGCGAGACGAAAATCCTCGTACTGTCCACTCTGGGCGAAATCTGTGCCCATCAACGCCCTCTCGTTGTAACCGCGCTGCCCCCCCTGATCGACCACGTCGAGGGTGGCAAGCCCCTCGGCCAAGGCGTTGTCCGATGTCTTGAGGCGAAAGTACACGTCATAGTCCTGCCCACTCGCAAGGTCGCAGGTATAGGGCCCGTACCAGCCACCGCCCTCATCGACACCCGCCTCCCCAAACCAGGCCCAACCATTCAGGGACTGGGGATCGGCGACCATGCGACCCGTCCCCTCATGATGGTAGAGTTCCTCGCCCTCCCAAACCCAGTTATTGCTCAACTGCATGCCCGCCGCGACGACGTTGGAGAAGGTAAAAGTAACCTCTGTGGAACGGCTCCATTCTGGAACCGATACCGTTCCCCTCGGCGCATCGTCCACCTCCACGCCCGTATAGTAATGCTTGAGAATGTCCTGGTAAACGTATCCTTCCTCGGCCAGGGCGTACGCCCCCCATTGGCACATCCCCACCCCATGACCGTGCATTTCCTCCTTACCACAGGAGCACTCCACAGATTGGCAATAGGGAAGATAGCCGCCCCACTTCTCCTCACTGGAGACTGTCTCTCCGTCGCAGTGGGCGAAAAAGAATGCGCGGATGAGGTATCCGTCATAGGTTATTGCCACACCATGGGTCTCATCGACGGCCTCATTGGTAGTCGTATAGGTGTCCTCCCCCCAGACCTGGCAGCAGGTGGTGGTACAGACGTCGGCCCCCTTGTCACCGTGTCGGTGAGAGGTGGAGGCATAGGTACGGGCCGCCACCGCCTGGGCCCGCAACGCCTCGGCGGGCCAGGAGGGCGGTACCTCCTGGGGCACCACCCCCTTGAGGTATTCGTCCATCGTCATCTCCACCACCGAGTCATCGGGCATCAACACGCGGATCGTCTCGGGCACCTCATCCACCGCGGTCAGGGCGACCCCCTCGCGAATGGATTGTATCAACTCCGGTGGAGGCTCCTGACTGATCTGCATCATCTTCTCGCCGATGATGGCCGCCGCCTCATCGTCGGGGTCGCGCGGCACCATCTCAAAATCGAGATCCGCCCATTCCCCCTCCTCCAACCTACACCACCCGCGCGCCATGCCAATATAGCCCGAGGCGCGCACGCCAATCTCGTGAACGCCGGGCGCTGCAGGCAGCCTGTAACGCCCCCGCGCGTCGGTGACCGCCACCTCGCCCTCCACGCTGACCTCCGCGCCGGGGATGGGAGTCCCCGACACAATATCCACCACCACGCCGCCGAAACCGCTCACATCAACAGAGGCCAAGCGGCGGAGCGACGGCAAAGCAAACAAAAAAGTGGAGAGAAAAAGAAAGCGCCGTCGTTTCATCATCGGATCATCCTCCGTCAGATTTAAGCCGTCCCCGAGGCCACGCGATGGGCCCAGCGGGTAGGCTCGGGCAGTTTGTATCCTCCCCCGCAGCGCAGGACGAGGTCCACGGCGTGCTGAAGGGATATTCTGTGACCGATGGAGACAAAGACGGGGTTGACGTTCGTGCGCGTCCGCACCACGGCGCCGATGATCTCCTTGCTATCCCTGAGCCACGTATACTGCCCCCGGCGGGGGCCCGGGTCCTCATGGGTACCGCAGAGACGCGACTTGGCACAGCCGACCGTGGGGTGATCGAGGAGAACGCCCACGTGGGTGGCAAGTCCCATACGGCGCGGATGGGCATACCCCTGTCCATCAAAGATGAGAACATCGGGCTCCCGTTCCAGGCGCGCCAGGGCGTCCAGGATGGCGGGCGCCTCGCGAAAGGTGAGCAGGCCAGGAATATACGGAAAGGTCAGGGGGCGCTCGGCGCGCACCCGCTCCACGATCTCCAGGTCGGGAAGGGTCAGTACCACGACGGCGGCCTGCGCCGTCTCCTCCCCCAATCCCACGTCGACCCCCGCCACGCTCTGGCAATCTTCCAGAGCATCGGATGTGTCAATGTGCGAGGCCAGATCCTCCTGTATAGTCACGGCTTCCTGGGGAGATACGTCCCAGGGATGATGACGCACGGGCACGAGCATAGAGCATCTCCTATGTATCCAACAGCACTATCCATTTTGGGCTTCCCTGAAAAAAGCATTAGACGTTCAGTTGCGTCGCACTTTTGCGAGAAGTAGTAGAAAAGCATACTCTGCATATAACAAGAGTAAATTGCTAGAGCACGTCTATCAAGTGCGACGCAACTCATGGACCTTCTTTCAGTAGAGTCATTTTTCCATGTCGAAACTCGGTTTGGCGCCCCACAGGGAAAAAAAGTATGACGAAAAGGTACCCCCTCGCCTTTGGCCGCTAGGTCTCGATCACCGAGTTCTCGCCGCCAAAGGGATTGGGCACGTACCGATCCGCATGCCAGTCGTTCTGCCAATTGTTGTCATCGATCAGATAGCGGAACTGATAGGCATTGCCCTTTTCAAGCTCCAGGGTGAGTTCCCACATGTCGTCATCCTCAGAATGCTCCATGGGATGAGAATGACGGTTCCAGTTGTTGAAATCACCCACAACGTGCACCGACTCGGCCATGACGCTCTTGTGCAGGCGAAAAGTCACTGACACGGTATCCGGTTCATTGCCCTCTTCTTTGATGATCATCGACTTCCTCCGACAAGGGTCCTCTTTTAGACTCTGGGGACGGGGCACACTGTGACCGTGGGCCATCCAGTCCGCGATCCACATGATCGATTATACAGCCGGTCATTCTTTGGAGCAAGGCGCCGCGCCGATTGGGTGCACGCAAAGTCTGTTAGGCTGACCCCACATACGAGAAAGAAGAGACT
>CAZMOW010000111.1:0-3550 GCA_964567975.1 uncultured Anaerolineales bacterium
GTGGGGCTTGTGTTGACCGTCGATGACGCCGGGCCCCCAGGCCCAGACGATCTCGCCAGAGTCGCGGTCGATGACGCCGATGATGTCCAGTGTGCGGTAGCTGAAGACGATGTTGCCGGGGCGAAAGCGATCATCCTCGATGGCGGCCGCGTTCTCCTCGATCACCTGGCAGGTGTTGTTGTGCGCCCAATCGAAGGAGAAGCGGCGGATGAGTCGCTCCCCGGTCTCCTCCATTTCCTGCGGCGTGGCTTCCCGCAGTGTGGGGTCCCACGATCTGCGTTGTTCCACCTCCTGGGCGCAGCGGGCCTCCCAGTCGATGGGGATTTGCAGGCTTACGAGGTCGGTCAGTTCCTGCAGATGCTCCTCGCCGCGCCACTCCCAGAGGAGTTTCCCATCGGGGTCGATCTCCAAAAAGTAGGGGTGACGGCGCAGTCCGGGGCCCAGGGCGGGCGCCATATTGTCGGCGATGGTGTGCAGGATCATGTGCCCGTTGTCCAGTGGATAGTAGTCATGATCGGCGCGGCAATGGTAGTACCATAGGACGGAGCTATCGGGGGCGATGCGGCGGATGCCGGCCTCGTCGATGTTGGAGCGGTCGCGGGTCATATAGTAGAGGGTGCCATCGGGCTGCAGCTTGAGCAGCTGCACCGCCGTCTCGGCCGTCCACTGGTGGACGATCTCCCCCTCCATGTTGATGAGATACATATAGGCCCACAGATCCTCACCCAGCCCCGGGTCCTCGTGGGTGTGGCAGAAGAGGGTGTAGCCGTGATAGCATCTGTCCGGCCTGTAAATGGTCACGCCTTTGACGCCTTCCCGCTGACGATCCATGATTGCCTCCCCGTATATCGATATATAGGCAAAGGATACCGGAGTGATGTCGGGAACGCAAGCCAAAAAATCAGCTGCCCTGAAAAAAAGTATTACTGAGCTGAACATAAGAAACTAGACTTCTCTGGATATGAATCTTGGCGCCCAGGTGTGGAGAATTGCCGAGCAATTCTCCACACCTGGAGATGGCAGTTACTCCCGGCGGAAAGGACGAATCTTCTGGGCTCAGAATGCCAAGGGAATCCCAAAAGGGATTCCCCGCCCTCTGCGAGGGCTGAAGGAGCCTCGAAGAGGCTTTGCAAAAGTTAGAATTGCAGACGGCTATCGTGATAGTTATTGACTTGCAATTCTAACTTTCATGAGCCTGCGGCCTTTAGGCCCAGGCTAGGGGCTTTTGCAAGAACTTGTAGTAGGGAAGCATACTCTGCATATAATTTGTTTCTTTGTGTGTCATCGATATTTGTGTGGTCACACAAAGAGACAGAAAAAGCAAATTGCTAGAGGACGAACATCAAGTGCCACGCAACTTACGGAGCTTTTTTCAGTAGACTCAGAATTTTTCACCCTCCGCTTGACAAACTCTCAATCTTTTGTAGGCTACATGCAGGATTCGCAGCATAGCATATGGGAGGAGAAGCGAAGGTGTCCATGAACGATGCCATAGAGGTTCTGCCGGGCCATCCTCACCCTCTGGGAGCCACCGTGCAGGGTGATGGCGTGAACTTTTCGCTGTTCTCGGCCAATGCGCGAGGGGTGCAGTTGTTGCTCTTCGATGGCAGCGACGAGGAGCCGGCACATACCATCCTCCTCGATCCGCAGGAGAACAAGACCTACTATTACTGGCATGCCTTTGTGCGCGGTATCGGCGACGGACAGATCTATGCTTATCGCGTCGATGGCCCCTACGAGCCTGAGCGGGGCATGCGCTTCGACAGCGACAAGGTACTCCTCGATTCATACGCGTTAGCCGTGGACTATGGCGAGGACTGGGCCCGCGAGGAGGCGGTCGGTCCCGGGGACAATACGCTGTCCGCACTCAAGTGCGTGGTGGTGGATGCGGATGGCTATGACTGGGAGGGGGACGAGCCCCTGGAGCGCCCCATGAACGA
The DNA here is from genome assembly GCA_964567975.1 of uncultured Anaerolineales bacterium. Classification (GTDB taxonomy): domain Bacteria; phylum Chloroflexota; class Anaerolineae; order UBA1429; family UBA1429; genus JAWLEV01. The sequence goes on from CAZMOW010000111.1 coordinate 1,941, forward strand.
CACCGTCATCTATGAGATGCACGTGAAGGGATTCACGGCCCATCCCTCCTCAGAGGTCTCATGCCGGGGAACCTATGCAGGGCTTGTGGAAAAGGTTCCTTACCTGAAGGAGTTGGGTATCACCGCCGTGGAGTTGCTCCCCGTGCAGCAGTTCGATCCCCAGGAGGTCTCTCGCGAGAATCCCCTGACCGGCGAGCCGCTCACAAATTATTGGGGCTATGCGCCCCTGGCCTACTTTGCCCCCCACGCGCCCTATGCCTGCGGGGGGGATGCGCGGGACGCCGTGGACGAGTTCCGCGATATGGTCAAGGCGCTGCATCGGGCGGGGATAGAGGTCATCCTCGACGTGGTCTTTGGTCACACGGCGGAGAGGGGGAAGGATGGGCCCACCATATTTTTCCGCGGGTTGGAGAATGTCGCCTATTATATGCTCAAGCCCAACCGGCGCGACTACTTTGATTTCACCGGCACCGGTAATACCATCAACAGCAACCATTCCATCGTACGCCGCCTTATCAGGGAGTGTTTGCATCACTGGGTGCACGTCCTGCACGTGGACGGCTTTCGTTTCGACCTCGCCTCGGTCCTTTCTCGCGACGAGCAGGGGGAGCCCATGACCGATTCCCCTATTCTTTGGGGCATCGAGTCCGATCCCATGCTGGCGGGCACCAAGCTCATCGCCGAGGCCTGGGACGCCGCCGGCCTTTACGAGTTGGGAGCCTTTACGGGCGACCGCTGGGCAGAGTGGAACGGGCGCTTTCGCGACGACGTGCGGCGCTTTGTGCGGGGGGATAGGGGGGTGGTGCGGGATTTTGCCCGGCGCATGGCGGGTAGTTTCGACATCTTTCGCAACAAGCCCAGCTATCGCTCCCAGCGCAGCATCAACTATGTGACGTGTCACGATGGGTTCACCCTGGCCGACCTGGTGTCCTATGACAAGAAGCATAACAAGGCCAACGGGGAGGGGAACCGGGATGGCACGGACCAGAATTACAGTTCTAACTATGGCGTCGAGGGCCCCACGGACGATCCCGAGATACGGTGCCTTCGTCACCGGCAGATGAAGAACATGATCGCCCTGCTCCTGATGGCGCGGGGAACTCCTATGCTGCTGGGCGGGGACGAGATGGCCCGCACCCAACAGGGGAATAATAACCCTTATTGCCAGGACAACGAGATAAGTTGGTTCAACTGGGAGATGCTGGAGGAGAACGAGGATCTCTATCGTTTCACCCGCCTCATGATCGCCCTGCGGCGGCAGCATCCCACGCTCACCATGGACCACGTGCTGGGACATAGGCCCTATCAGGAGGCCCTACACGAGGATATCACCTTCCATGGGGTCAGGCTGCGGCGACCCGACTGGGGATATCATTCCCACTCCCTGGCCATCCAGTTTCACGACCGGGGAGAGACGGCAGAGTTCTATCTCATCGTCAACGCCTATACAAAACCCCTGGAGTTCGAGATCCCTCCCAAAGTGCGTTGGAAACGGGTGGTGGACACCGGCCTGGAACCCCCCGAGGAGATCGTGAGGGCGGAGGATGCTCCGGTGGTGGAGGGCGCTACTGTGGACGCCGGACCTCGCTCCGTCGTCGTGCTCATCGAGG
>CAZMOW010000111.1:3650-7894 GCA_964567975.1 uncultured Anaerolineales bacterium
GTGGAGGGCGCTACTGTGGACGCCGGACCTCGCTCCGTCGTCGTGCTCATCGAGGCAAAGGGGTAGAGGGGACACCCCGCGTGCGGTTGCCCCCTCGCTGACACGAAATCTCAGCGCACGCGCTCCCAGATGGGGGCGATCCTCTCCTCTCCCTCTGGCCCCAGTATGACGGGCGTGATGTGCGCCATCTCGCACAGATAGGTGAGGGCCTGCACGCGGTCTCCCGTCGTACCCATGACGTGGTTACAGGGGAAGACGCGCAGAAACTCTTCAAAGGAGCAACTCAGCCTGGCGTGTACGTGGGGCCAGGTGGGATCCGTTCGCTGGTTGATCTCCTGGCGTTCCTCCTCTGACAGATCCAGGCTTTCCCCTTTCATGATGGCCATAAAGGGTTTATCGTCCCACAGCCCCAGCCGGGCAAAGGTCATCTCGCCGGGTGCGGCGTTGAATTCCACAGAGGCGCCGCCCGCTTTGAAATAGAACTCCATGGCGGGATGGAAGGTGATTTTGGAAAAGTTCTCCACGGGGTCAAAGCTCTGCTTGGCGTACCAGGAGGCGTGGTTGCCCGAGTTGCACCAATCCCAGATGTCGCGGTCGGGCAGGTACAGGCGCACGTCCATGAAGAGGGAGGGCAGTCCGCCCGTGACATATTTTAGCAACTGCATGGTCACGGCGGCATAGGCGTCGGCCTCTGTGGCGCAGACCGTGGGCTCTTTGGGACCGTTCCAGTCGTAGGGGTCGTTGAGCAACATCTCGGCCACGTCCCCCAGGCACACGTACTCGGTCAGTTCCCGCTGGCCCTTGAGACCGCAAAAATCGAATCCCTTTTCCTCGTTGACCATCTGCAGGGCCAGGTAGAGCCTGATCTGCGTTTTCAGCGTCTCGGGGGTGAGCATATCGCCGTCGTATAGGATGCGCTCTCCCAGGAGATGCTGGAACCAAGCGAATCCCTCCTCCACCTCATCCTCGTCCACCTCGTTCTCCATGGTTTTGAGGAGCAAGAGCTGATCGATCTGGCGGGCCGTGCAGCCCAGGGCCTTGAGGGTGGGCACCAGGTGAAAGTAGCCCGTCTCCATGCCCATAGAGTGTCCACCGTACAGCCCGTACACCTCGTTGCGAATGGTGGTCAATGCCTCGGCGGCGCGGATCCAGTCGAACACCTGCCGGTGGATCTCGGCATCGTCGATGTCACCGACGATCCTGTGGGTGCGCACGCCCGCCTGGCGCAGGCCGCCGTCGGTGGCCAGCAGGCCCACATTGCCGGGGAACTGCCCGTTGTTGTTGGAGAGGCTGAGGATGGGCACGTCCGGTCCCACGCTATTGACAAAGGGCCAGGCCAGAAAGGGAAAGTTCCATACGTTGTAGCACATGATCACCACGCGACAGCCCTCGCGGCGCAGTTCCCTGCCCACCTGTTGTGCCACCCGTGTGGAGGTGATGATGCGGGAGCCCACCACGACCTTGGGTTTGCTGCCGTCGACGTTTTCCAATCCCTCCTCTATGATCTCGGCCCAGCGGTTCACCACGGCCATATTTTGCGGATTGTTCTTTTGCCACACGTGGGGACGCTCGTCGTTCAACATGGCGATGCCAATAGGGGTTGTACGCATCTGTTTCCTCCTCATAAACTATGCAGATTGCGGTCGTTTTCTTGTTTTTCCCGATATGTACGGATTGTAGAGCGGCGTAAAGGCGTTGTCAACGCAGGGGCAGCGTATCCGGCGCGTAGGGCAGCACGCTGATCGTGGCGTCCCTGCCATGGCGTTCGAGGGCGGCGTCCAGGGCTGCTTGCAGGGAGGCGTGGGGGCAAAAGCCCACACTTTGCGCCACCGCATCACTGATGCCGTCAGATACGAGGTGAACGTCCGCGTGGCGGCGCACGCTGGCCCAGGCCAGGGCCAGGGCTCCCGCCGTGAGATCCTCGATCTCTCCGGCCCGAATGGCGGCGTCGATCTCTTCCATCCGGTCCCCCGCATAGTCGGCGATCTCGGGATGGGTGACGGAGAGGCCCTCCGGGCAGGGGGTGACGACGATGATGGTACCCCCCTCGCGCACGCATCGCTGGGCGGGATACAGGGTCTTGTGCGCCTGCCAGAATTCGATATCGCAGGGATGGGAGCTGGCGATCACGATATCCGTCGTCTGGGGCACGTGGACACCATACACGCGCCGCGACGCCTCCACGCCCCGGCGAAAGGCCGCCCGGGGAGCGCCATAGACGGCGCGAATGAGGCGACCCTCGCTGTCCAGTATGGTGTTCAGAATGGCCCTCAGGCCAGCGCGCTCCGCTATGGCCTCCATCTCCTGGCGCACCTCGTTCTCCACCATCCCCAGCAGGGTGGTGGGACGGCGCACCGAGAGGAGGTGCACCTCTCCCGTGGTGCGTGCGCCGCACACGCCGGGCTGGATGATCTTGGCCCCGCCGGAGAAGCCGGGGATGTGGTGGGGGACGATGCTGCCCACGCCCAAGACGAGGTCCGCCTCCAGCACGCGGCGATTCACCTGCACCGAGACGCCGCCGGGGGTGGTGCCTAGGTCTGCCAGCAGTTCCTGGTCGTTGCAGTCGTGGTTGATCACGGGGACGCGTCGCACGGTCTCTGATCCGAACTTTTGCTCTATCTCTTTCTCCGTCATCTTGCGGTGGGTGCCCAGGGCGATGAGTATCTCCACCGTCTCGTCGGGTATACCAGCTTCGTTCAACGTGTTCAGCAACAGCGGAACGATGATGTGGGTGGGGGTCAGGCGGGTGTTGTCGTCGGCGACGATGACCACGCGCTCTGCCCCCCGGGCCATCTCCTGGAGGGGAGGCGCCCCGATGGGATGGGTCAGCGCGCGCTGAATCTCTGCAGCCTCATTCTGGACGGGCGGCACTTTGTGTGGAACGTGGATCCCTTTGAGGTTAGCGGTGGGCACGGCGCATCGGAGCGTTCCGTCGCCGTAGGGTATCTCGAGTTGCGATGTTTGATGCATCGATCTCCCTTCTTGGCAGGCTGTGGGAAGATGATAGACAAACGGGGGAGGGGAATCAAATCCCTTCTGTCGGTTGTGGGATAGGGCGCTGCGCCGGTGGTGGTCGGTTTCTGGCGGGGTGACACTCTACTCTGGGACCGAATCCGTACGAGTTGGACAAATGACCATATATCATTATGCTATATGTACGTTCAGTAGTTAAGGCTTTTTTGTACTGAGTCGATGTGAGGAGGGACTATGGATACGTTAGAGGCCATCTTTAGCCGCCACAGCGTGCGGCGGTACAAAGATACGGCGATTTCCAAAGAGGACCTGGAGAAGATACTGGAGGCCGGACGCCAGGCTCCCTCGGCGGCGAATCGGCAGCCCTGGCATTTCGTCGTCGTGGGCGATCCGGAACAGAAGCGCGAGTTGGCTCAGGCCTGCAGTGGGCAGACGTGGATGAGCGAGGCCGCTTACATCCTGGTGGGCGTTGGCCTGCCGGAGGTGAGCGAGGATTGGTACCCCGTGGATGTGGCCATCGCCATGCAGAATATGGTGCTGGCGGCACGGAGCCTGGGCTATGGGACCTGCTGGATCGGCGCCTTTTCAGAGGAGGCGGTCAAAGAGGTCTGCCAGATTCCTCCCGAGCTGGATGTGGTGGCCTGCACGCCCCTCGGTGTGCCCGATATAGAGCCCTCGGGCCGCGCGCGCAAGGACTGGGGCGAGATCTTTTCTGCCGACGTCTACGGCCAGGATTTGGAGATCTGACACACGAACTCCCATTTGGGCGACAACTGGGCGGATCATGGAAGGGGGCGATTCTTTCATGGTCTGCTTTTTTGTTATGGTGATGTGATGTACATAGTCTTGCGGACCGTTGTCTAGCTCTCCGTATACCCACAGAGGGCGATGGCGCCAGGACCCGTGTGCACGCCCAGGACCGGGCCCGTGATGTTGATGAGCAGTTCGACGGGGGCGTAATCGTGCTGGATGCGCTGGGCGATGCGTTGGGCGTCCTCCGGGACGTCGCCATGGAGCACGGCGATGTGTAAGGGGCTGCTGGTATCCAATTGTTCAAAGAATCGCTGATAAGAGGTTTCCAGGGCCCTTTTGCGCGTGCGGACCTGAGTGGCGGGCTCCACGCGCCCCGTCTCATGATCGATGTATATGATGGGCTTGACGTGCAGCAGCGTGCCGATAAAGCGCGTGGCCCCTCCGATACGGCCTCCCTTGTGTAAGTACTCCAGGGTGTCCAGGCAGACGAGTTGGACCAGCGTTTGGCGCACTTTTTT
>CAZMOW010000112.1:0-7834 GCA_964567975.1 uncultured Anaerolineales bacterium
CGGGATGCAGCTCGCCGATCCCCGTTATCCCCTCGTCGGTGTGCACCTTGATATAGGTGAAGCGACTCGCCCGCAACGTGTCCACTTCTGTAACTTTCATCTCTCCCCTTTCACGCTGTTGATCAACGGCGCCCCAGCATCACCAGTCACAGCCAGAAACCATTAGCCATAGTGGGTCTCAAGCCTATCATAGAGTAACTGGAAGGTCCGATCGCGGTCCACGTGGTAGCAGCGCAGAATGGAACCCATTGTACCCGTGAAACGATATTCGAGATCCCAATCCACTTCCGGGCAATCCTCCACCGCCCAGGAGGCCAGGTCGGGATCGAGCAGGGCGGCGATATCGCCCAGGTCAAAGAATCCCTTCTTAGGACTCGTGAATCCGGGATGTCTATGACGGTATTCGTGCAGGTACGCTCCCAGTTCCCCATAGGGCCTGACGAATCGCTCCGATTCCTCCATGGAGCACCTCAGGTATGTGCCGGTGTCAAACAGGACAAAAGAGAGTGGAGAGTGAAAGAGCAGACGGGCGGCCCGCACGTCGCCATAGACGTTGAAATTGTAGCACTTGACGGGCCACCTGGTCCGAAAGTGCCAGAAGGCAACCACGCGATCCAGGATACGGGGCTCCTTCAGGAGAGCGGAGGCCATATCGGTGGACGCACCAAGACCGACGACCCACAGAGGATCCTCGGGGGAGCCGGCCATAGCTCGCTCGATGATAAAGTCCACCCCTTCGGATTCAGCGGGCGCGAACTGATACTGCATGGGATGGGAGCCGTGCTTGACGGGCCACCGGCCAGCCATGCCCGCTTTCTTCAAGACCTTCTCGATCTCCCGAACCGATTGCTCTACGCCCTCTGGCCCGCCCCAACGGTTCTCGAAATTGGCACCCACAAACCCCTCGATCTCAAAGCGCTCGGGGGAGAGGATGGCCAGGGCGATGGCCCATTGATCGTCGATCTCGTTCTTGGCATCGCTATCGATCACCACCCGCATGCGCTCTCCCCTGGGCGGTATGACGGGCACCTTTCGGTCTTTTGGTTCTATGTCGAATTGCATCTCGGCCTCCAGTCTCTGACTACTATGCGATCTTTTTTCCGCTTCACGTTTCCTCATCGCGCGAACCCACGGGACAACTGCATCCGGCACACGGTTGAAAGCATTGTAGCAGGATGGTGCGTGGGTAACAAGGCGCGCTGGCGCCCCGCCGTGAACAGAGGGAGTTGGTTGAGCCTGCCATACAGGCTAACGAGAGCCCCCGTGATGAACCCGTAGGACAGGGGAGAAAGGTTCATTAAAGACAGGCTTGCGTGGATGAAAGCCGCCTCCAACCTGCCTTTAGCAGATCTCGAAAGAAGCAGCCTGCGAATCGCATGCGCAGCGGGCTCCCTCTTTTGACGTTCCGCCCCTCTCGCCTATACTCCAAATGATATATTGATACCTAACAATCACCCTATCCACTGTCAGGAGAAGATTTATGATCGTCGAAATGGAAACGGGCGCCAGCCAGGAACAGATCGACCGCGTCATCGAGCGCGCGAATAGTTATGACTTTGACACCCAGCTCAACGTGGGCGCGGAGAAGGTGGTCGTGGCCATCCTGGGCGGCGATACCGGCCGGGTGCCCACTGACAATTTCGCCGTGCTGCCGGGCGTGGAATCGGTGACGCGCATCATGCGCCCCTACAAACTGGCCTCGCGCACCTTCAAGGACGAATCCACATCAGTAAAAGTGGGAGACGTCACCATCGGCGGGCCCCAGGTGGTCATCATGGCCGGCCCCTGTTCGGTGGAATCGCGGGAGCAACTGCGCTCCACGGCACAGCACGTCACCAGCAAGGGGGCGAGCATAGTGCGCGGGGGAGCTTTCAAGCCGCGCACCTCCCCATTCAGCTTCCAGGGTCTGGGGGAAGAGGGGGTGGAACTGCTCAGTGAGGTGAGCGAGGAGCTGGGCGTGCCCGTCATAAGCGAGATCATGGACCCCCATTATCTGGACCTGATGGTGGACAAGGTGGACATACTGCAGATCGGGGCGCGGAACATGCAGAACTATACTCTGCTGCAGGCAGTGGCCAAGAGTGGAAAACCCTGTGTGCTCAAACGGGGTTTCACCGCCACAGTCGAGGAATGGCTGCAGGCCGCGGACTATTTGCTGGCCGAGGGGGGTGACCAGATCATCCTCTGCGAACGGGGCATTCGCACCTTTGAGCAGAGCACGCGCTTCACCCTCGACGTTTCGTCTGTGGGCGTGGTGAAACGAAACTCGCACCTACCCGTGGTCGTCGACCCCAGCCACGCCGCCGGCCACTATGAACTGGTCCCCGTACTGGCGCGGGCGGGCATCGCAGCGGGAGCAGACGGCCTGCTGATAGAGGCCCATCCCGACCCGACGAACGCCCTCTCGGACGGATTGCAAAGTTTGACCTTTAGCGACTTTGACAGGCTGATGGATCAACTCAGGGCCATCGCCCAGGCCATAGGGCGCCATATCTGAGGACGGACGGTCGAGACCAACGTACAAGTGCGCCGCCGTAGACCGGCGGCGCAGAAGCCAGCAGTAGTGCGGAAATCTGTGCGCGCATCGGCGCTTCTGTGCGGATGGTGTGCAAGCGGATATCGCCCATGACTAACCATTCCTCGTCCGCGCAGGCGGTTGAGCCGCCAGGCCTCACAAGCTGGCTTCAGACAGCGAAAGCCGGGGAACGAACGTCCCGAATGTGCTCGGTCTGACACCCAGCGCCGACGCGTGTAAGCAGCCTCCAAAGGTTACGCTTTCGTGCCACTCTACCCTTAGCTATCGGCTTCCTCTAAGAACTAGCGTCTCTTTGACCTTGTGCCAAACTCGCCCGAGCGCCTGGGAGACCTCCCCATCGTCGGCCTCGGTGATGGGCAGTCCCTGTACCATAGCCTCCGTCACGGCCACGTCAAAGGGCACCCGGCCCACGACGGGCACGTCGTTTTCGGCACAGAACTCGACGATCCTCTCCGTACGCTGCATATTTATATCGAACTTGTTCACCAGGACCGCCGCCGGCACGCGAAAGTGCTGGGTCGTGGCCAGAATGCGTTCCAGATCGTGAGCGCCGGCCACCGTGGGCTCTACCACAAGGAGGGCCATCTGCGCGCCCGCGCAGGCGGCGATCACGGGACAGCCGATCCCCGGCGGCCCATCGATGATGATATAGTCAGCCCCATGGTCGGCACCCCAGAGGTTGGCCTGCTGCTTGACCATGGTGACCAACTTGCCCGAATTCTCCTGCCCCGCATAGAGATGGGCGTGGAAGAGCATGCCAAAGCGGGTGCGAGACTGAAACCACTGCCCCGACTCTCTATCGTGCAACACGATGGCATCCGCGGGACACTCGTAAAAACAGGCAGCGCATCCCTCGCAACTGATGGGGTCTATGCGATATACGTCCCCCTCGTTCAGTAGGGCATCGAAGCGACACACCTCCGCGCAGCGGCCACAGGCGATACAGGCGTCCTGATCGATAGAAGCTAACTTGCCGGACACAAAGGCGTCTTCTCCCATCCTGGTCGGCGAGAGCAGCAGTTCCAGGTTCGAGGCGTCCACGTCCGCGTCGGCCATCACCACGCTGGCCCCCTGAGAAGCCAGATGAGCGAGGGAGGCCGCCACGGACGTCTTGCCCGTGCCCCCCTTGCCACTGAGAATAACCAATTGTTTCATGGGGCCATTTCCTCCAGGATTCTGTGATACAGGGCGAGGAAGCGCGCGCGATATTCCGGAAATGCACTGACCATAGGCTCTCCATCGGAGTAGGCCTCGGCGATGCGGCGCTCAAGGGGAATGCGCATGAGGATGGGAATGTCATTTTCACGGCAATAGTCCTCCACCCCCGTATCTCCCACGCCGTCGCGGTTGATCACCACCCCCACGGGGATGCCCAACTCGTCCCGCGCCACCTGCACCGCCACTCTCAGATCGTGCAGCCCAAAGGGGGTGGGCTCGGTCACCATCAGCCCATAGTCGCTGCCGTGCAGGGCCTCCACGACGGGGCACGCGGTGCCGGGCGGGGCGTCCAGGATGACAAGCTGCTCCACCTCCTCGTCATCCTCGTCGATGGCCCATTCCTTGACCTTGCGAATGATGGGCGGTGCCAGGGGAACGCCGATATCCATCATGCCGTGCACAAAGTTCATGGAATCCACGCATCCCTGCTCCACCTGGCCGATGGCGTGGGGAACCTCGTGGATGGCCCCCTCGGGACATTGCAGGGTACAGCTCCCGCAGCCGTGACACAGTTCCCCAAAAATAAGGACATCCTCCTTGACGACGGCGATGGCATTGTACTGGCACACCTCGGCACAGCGGCCACAGTGGGTACACAACTCCTCATCGATCTCCGGCATCATGATGGAGGCCTCTTCCTGCCGATCGAAACGGGGATTCAAAAAGAGGGCCGCGTTCGGTTCTTCAACGTCACAATCGGCAAAGACGAGCCTTCTTCCCTCCCTCTCATCGGGGGCTCCCATGAGGCTCAGGGCCAGATTCACGGCCACCGTGGTCTTGCCCGTACCCCCCTTGCCGCTGGCTACAGTGATAATCATCATCCTTCCTCGATTTCAGAATTTCAGAACTGTGCTCGCGGGGCATCGCTCCACGCGATCCCCGAGGGTTCTTTTGAAATAGAATATGGCGTTCTCCCCGGTGCAGTGATTGAGATACAACTTGGAAACGCCCTCCCGCTGCAGCAACCTGACGATGGCTTCCAACTCGGCTTCCTCGGCCCTACCCAGATGGGTACCGCCAACGATGGCTAGCAGTGGCGCGTCATACCGCTCGCGAACCACGGCGATTGTGTTGCGCAGACCGGCATGGCAGCAGCCGCACAGGAGAACGATGCCTCCCTCGACAGAAAGCACGAGGGACATATCATCCAGATGCGCATCGGGGACGAGCTCTCCTCCCTCTTCCATCTTTAGGTGGGGTGCCGTCCCCTGGGGATAGGGACGGGACTGAACGCTCCCTGTGGTCCACACCCCTGGCACGATCTCCTGCGGCGCCTCGCCAAGCCGAAAATCTCCCCGCGTCCGGAGGTTCCTCTCCCCCCTTGCGATGCCGATGACGCGCTTTTCGCCGTCGCGAAAGGAAAAATGCTCCCGAAAGATATCCGTATGAGCATAGATGGGCAGATGGGGATGAAGGTCCAGCAGGACACCAAGACCTCCTGTGTGGTCTTGGTGTCCGTGGCTCAGGGCGGCAGCGACCAGGGGAACGTCCACCAACTCTAACGCCTCAAGGTTGTGCAGGAGCAGGGCACCGCTCTGACCGGTGTCCCACATGACGTTGCCCTCGTCCGTCTGAATCAGGAACGAGAGGCCATGTTCGCCCCACAGATTAGAGGCCGCGCAGTCATTGACTAGACAGGTCAGACGCATAACACTCCTCTCCACACAAGACACGATAGCAAACGATAGAGGGGAAAAAGGGCATGAGCCCTCCTTTCCCCTCTCGTCCCCCCCTTTTCCCAGACGTCACCCACAGATCAGAGGGGGCAGTCCATGTCACCTAGCGTATTCCTGAAGATTTTAAGGCTTCCACTCCTGCCATACCTTGCCCACCAGATCGGGCCCCGGCTTCAAGGTCTTTTGTCCCGGCTCCCAGCCAGAGGGGGTCACCTCGCCCGTCTCGCGCACGTGCTGATAGGCCTTGACCTGACGGATCAACTCGTTGACATTTCGTCCCACGGTGGGCGTCAACACCTCCATGGCCTGGATCACGCCGTCGGGATCGATGATAAAGCGCCCGCGAATATCGACGCCGGCAGCCTCGTCGTACACCCCATAGAGCCTGCCCAAGCGCCCCGTGGTATCGGCAAGCATGGGCCAGGGGAATCCGCCCTCGACCATCTTGGACAGTTCCTGTTCTTGCCAGATCTTGTGCACAAAGTGGCTGTTGGTGCTGACGGACAGAACCTGTAGATCAAGCTCCTCGATCTCTTCCCGGCTAGCAGCGACCGCTGCTAACTCTGTCGGTCAAACAAAAGTAAAGTCTCCAGGGTAGAAGCAGAGCATCACCCAGTCGCCCTCATAGTCCGAAAGGGAGACCTTTTTGAACCCTCCCTCATGATAAGCGTTCGCCGTAAAATCTGGAGCCTTTTTCCCCACGCGCGCTACTTCCATTGCCGCCTCCTTTTTCACAGATTGCACAGTTTCCCCTTTGCCGCCCTGGGCCTCGACGGGCTCGTCACCGGCGGGCTCGTCACAACGCAAAACATCATCCGGCACTATGGCCTCCTTCCTCTGGTCAACGAGTCATCTATGTGTCCGACGCATATAACTCTACCATCAAACATTTGCACTGTCAATAGAGGCATGATCGGAAATTCGTCAGCAATCTCAAAGCACTTGCGTCAAAGTACCTCAGCACCCTATAATGCCCCTACATGTGTGAGCGCATGACGTCATTGGAGAGGGGCATCATGGAGGACGAGAGATGAAAATCGAAGCCATCGACACCTATCGCGTCGGCGACCGCTTTCTCCTTGTAGAGATCGGCACGGACAGCGGCCTCGTCGGCCTGGGGGAGGCCGGACTGTGGGGCTATCCGGATGCCGCCCAGGAGGTGATCGAGCACTGCAAGACCTATCTTTTGGGCAAGGATCCTTTACGTATCGAGCACCATTACCAGTTCCTCTACCGCAACGTCCACTTTCGCGGCGCAGCCATCTCGGGGGCCCTGGGGGGAATCGACATCGCCCTGTGGGATATCGCGGGCAAGCACTACCAGGCGCCGGTCTGGCAACTCTTGGGGGGCAAGTGCCGCGACAGGGTGCGCTGCTTTGTCCCCATCGGCGGGAATACGCCCCAGGAGATGGCCGACGCGGCGCAAGAGGCGGTGGAGGCCGGATTCAAGGCCGTGCGGGTGATGCCTTTTCCCCCAGGCTATGCGGAGATGGGCCACAGCGAGTTCATCGAGATCGCTGTGGCCTGCGTGACCGCCGTGCGCGAGGAGGTGGGACCGTCGGTGGATGTCGGCGTGGAGATCCATCGGCGCCTGGGGCCCCTGGGTGCTGTGGCCCTGGCCCAGGAACTGGCACCGTTACGCATTCTCTTTTACGAGGATCCCCTCCTTCCTGACAGCGTGCAGACCAAGGGGCAGGTGGCACCCCAGATTCCCCTGCCCATCGCCAGCGGCGAGCGGCTGCACACCCTCTTCGAGTTCCGCGAACTGTTGGAGACGGGCGCCTGCAAGATCATCCGCCCCGACGTCTGCCTGGCCGGCGGCCTCACCCAGTGCAAAAAGATCGTGGGTATGGCCGAGAGTTATCAGGTGGGCATCATCCCCCACAATCCCCTGAGCCCCGTGTGCACGGCGGCCTGCGTGCAGCTGGAGGCCTGCATCCCCAACTGGGTGATGCACGAGTACAGCGGCGACGACCAACCGCCGAGGAACCAGCTGCTGAAGCGGGGGCTGCGCTTCGAAAACGGCTATGTCCTGGTACCGGACACGCCAGGCATTGGCGTGGAACTGAACCACGAGGCCCTGGACGATTTCCCGGCCGGTCGGCGACCCATCGAACCCAGCACCCCCTTGCGCGACGACGGTTCGGTGGCGGATAGTTAAACAGTTGAGGTGCGTGGCACTCGGAAGTGCCACGCACCTATAGTATGTAAGGAGGCAAAGACAGATGGAAAAGAAACTGACGGGCAAGGTGGCCCTGGTCACGGGCGCCGGTCGGGGATTGGGGCGAGCCTATGCCCTGCATCTGGCCAGGCTGGGCGCCGACGTGGTGATCAACGACCTTCATTTCGAGGTCCATGAGGAGTACGACGAGGAACTGACGGCGGGGAGCGTGGCCGAGGAGAT
>CAZMOW010000113.1:0-7802 GCA_964567975.1 uncultured Anaerolineales bacterium
TTCGTCAGACTCCTCTTTCTGACAGGCCCAATGATTCTAACAGACTTTGCGTGCAGCCCCCCTTGCTCCCTGGCTTGACACAGAGCGGCTTTGGAAAGATAATGTGAGGCAGCGACATTGAATGCAGAAAGGGGCATGATGGAACGGAATGGATTCCGCATCGGTACACTGTTTGGCATCGACATCCGCATCGATTGGAGCTGGCTTTTGATCTTTGCCCTGGTGACGGGGAACCTGGGATCCGCGTTTGCCGCCATGCATAGCGGCTGGCCCCTGCTGCTGCGCTGGATCGTCGCTCTTGCGGCCGCGCTGCTATTTTTCGGCTCCGTGCTGGCCCATGAGCTGGCCCACTCCCTGGTGGCCAAGGCCCAGGGAACCCCGGTGAGCAACATCACGCTCTTTCTCTTTGGCGGCGTTGCCAATATTCAAGAAGAACCCGACTCTCCCGTCAAAGAGTTCTCTATGGCTATCCTCGGCCCGGTCACGAGTTTGCTGATCGGGGGAATCCTTCTCCTGACTGCCAACCTGGCCGCCGGCACCATGGGCGTGAGCATGGCAGACCCCATGGAGATGCTCGGGGGATTGGGCCCCATGGTCACATTGATGCTCTGGTTGGGCTCCATCAACGTCTTTTTGGGGCTCTTTAACATGATCCCCGGCTTCCCCCTCGACGGCGGGCGCGTGATACGTTCCATATTCTGGGCCCTTACGGATGATCTACGCCGCGCCACCACCTGGGCCATGTGGATCGGTCAGGGCGTCGCCTGGCTCATGATCACGGCCGGCGTCTTTGCTATCTTTGGAGTCGATGTACCCTTTGTGGGCGAGGGCTTTTTGAACGGGTTATGGCTGGCCTTCATCGGCTGGTTCCTGAGCAATGCGGGCTTTCGCAGCTATCAGCGCGTCGTCATCCAGGATATACTCGGCGGCGTCCCTGTGTCACGCATGATGCGCCGCAACCCACCCATCGTGTCTCCCGATATCTCGGTGGAGGCTTTTGTGTACGACCGCATCATGCAACTCGACGACTATGGATTCCCCGTCGTCGATGATGGGCAACTCGTGGGTATCGTCACTCTGGATGACGTGCGGGCCGTACCTCGCAGCAGATGGGCTGCCCGCTCGGTAAGGGACATCATGACAAAGGCCGAGGACCTGATCTTGGCAACTCCGGATGAGGACGCCGCAGAAGCCCTACACAAACTCGCCAGCAGCGAGGTGAGGCAATTGCCCGTCGTGACGGGACGGGAACTGGTGGGATTGCTGCGTAGGCCCGATATTGTCAGGTGGCTGGAGGTGACGGGAGAGATGGAAGGCCGACTCGGTCTGGGGGGCTCTGTCTAAAAACTCGGCCGTTTGTAGGTCAACCTTCTCGATCCGATATACTTCTGCCAAGATTTGAGAGTTGGCTCTACTGAAAGAAGGCTCATGAGTTGCGTCGCACTTGATGGATGTGCTCTAGCAACTTACTCTTGTTATGTACAGAGTATGCTTTTCTACTGCAAGTTCTCGCGAAAGTGCGACGCAACTGAACGTCTAATGCTTTTTTCAGGGAAGCCAGAGTTCGATCCACGGGGAATATGTTGACGCGTTTTAGTAAATTTGGAGGGTGAATATGGCTTTTGAGAAAGAGAGAGCTATTCTGGTCAGGGCGCGAGAAGAGCGCGAGCCTGTGGGCCCCATATCCGACATGGTGCCCGGCGGCTTGACGTTGGAGGCGGCCCATACCATCTGTGAGGAAAATATACAGGAGCGTATAGACGCCGGCGACGAGTTGCGGGGCTACAAGGTTGGCTTCACCAACATCCCCGTTCGCGATGACATGGGCCTGCCCGACTCCACCTACGGTTATATTCTCGATAGTATGGTGCTCGAGAGCGGCGGCGAGTTCGACACGGATCGGCTCATCGACCCCAAGATCGAGTGCGAGATATGCTTCCTGCTCAAGGAACCCCTCGCGGGAGAGGGTTTGACCATCGAGGATGTGTTGGCGGCCACAGAGGGTGTCCGCGCCTCGTTCGAGATCTGCGATGCGCGCATCAAGGATTGGGACTGCCCCTATCCCGACTTTTTCGCCGATAACGGATTCTCCGCTCGCGTCATCCTAGGGGAAAAGGGCTGGATAGATCCCAGCGAGGTGGATCTGTTGGAGGAGGAAGCCGTCCTCACCCGCGAGGGCGAGGAGTTGGGCAGGGAAAAGGGAAGTGCGGCCATGGGGCATCCGGCCAACGCTGTTTCCTGGTTGGCGGCCAAGCTGGCCGAGAGGGACAGGTCCTTGCGGGCCGGCGACTTGATCATGACGGGCACGCTGACGCCCATCATCTCCATCGAACCGCCCGCCACCTATAGGGTCCATTTTTCCACCCTGGGTGTCGTGGAAAAGCGCTTTGTCTAGGTGATAGGGAAATAACCTTACAAGCCCCTTTCAAAGAGAAAGGGGCTTTTTTATTCCGCACTCTTGAGGACACTCGTACCTCGTGACAAATCGGCGACCCGAGATTGTAAACCGGCGACTTGGGCGCTATAATGGGACAGCCTTTTGGAGCAAAGTCGATCTTGTTGATGATAGCCTGTCAAAGCGAGTGGAGGGTGGTAGCGATGGATAATAGTGAGCAGCAAGAAAAGCTGGAGCCCATTCTGGAGGACGATCCTCTGGGCGAGGACGCGGGAGCTTTGGTTCCTCTGGACAGCCTGCCCGCAACCCAACGGGAGCGCGTCCGAGAGTTGATGAGCGAGATCGATCTGGAGAATACCCAGAGTATCATCGCCTTCGGCGTCGAGGCACAGCGTGAGCTGACATCCTCCGCCGACGAGATGCTCCAGCGGGTACGGAACAAGGATGTGGGGCCCGTGGGAGATACCTTGGGCGATCTGATGGTCAGGGTACGGAATCTGGGCATAGATACATTGGATCCCAATGAGGAACGCGGCTGGTTCGAGAGGGCCATTCTTCGACGCGTGGAACCGCTGGCCCGCTTTGTCCAGCGCTATGAGACGGTGCAGGACCAGATCGAGGACATGGTGGTGGTGCTGGAGAGCCACAAGTCGCGCCTGCTGCGGGACGTCAATATGCTGGATCGATTGTACGAGGCCACAGTGGACTATTTCCACCAGCTCGAACTCTATATCCTGGCCGCCAGCGCCAGGCTGCGGGAACTGGACGAGGATCTGCTCCCCGAACTGCAAGCCCGGGCAGAGGAGACGGGCGATATGCTGGATGCTCAGAAACTGCGCGATACGATCGCACGCCGCGACGATCTGGAGCGGCGCATCCACGATCTGCAGCTCACACGGCAGGTCACCCTGCAGAGCATGCCCCAGATTCGCCTGATCCAGGACGTGGACAAATCCCTGGTGAACAAGATCCAGAGCAGCATCCTCACCACCATCCCCGTCTGGAAAAGCCAGATCGCCATGGCCATCACCCTCTGGAACCAAAAAAAGGCCGTGGACACCCAGCGCGCAGTCACCGACACCACCAACGAGATGCTCGCGCGCAACGCGGAACTTTTGCGTATGGGATCCGCCGAGGCACGCAAAGAGATCGAGCGTGGTATCTTTGATATCGAGACCATAAAGAAAGTGAATGAGGATCTCATCACCACCATCGAGGAGAGCATCGAGATCGTGCGAGAGGGCAGGCGCAAACGCAGGGAGGCCGAACGGGAGATGGAGCGGTTGGAGGGCGACCTGAAGCAGGCGCTGCTGTCCGGTGACAAAGCCCGACGTCGCTTCCTGGACGACGCATCCTAGCCCCGTTTTCCCTCTTTGTGCAAGAGGGGAATATAGGGACACAGGGACGTATCTACAAAGAGACCCCTTTTTTGTTTTGAAACGGGTCCCTGTTATTCGATCCGTGTTGACGACGAGATATGAGGAGGAAGGACATGGGAAAACTCGAGGAAAAAGTGGCCATCGTGACAGGAGGCGGCAGCGGCATCGGCAAAGCCATCGCCAAAGCCTTTGCCATGGAGGGATGCTCTGTGGTCATCGCTGCGCGGACGGTCGACCGCCTGGAGGATGCGGCCAGGGAACTCGAGAAAGCGTCGGGTTCGGAGGTGGTGCCCATTCCCACCGACGTGGGAGTGGAGGCTCAGGTCAAAGAACTCTTTGAGAAGACTATGGAACGCTATGGCCGCCTGGATATCCTGGTGAACAGCTCCGGTGCTTTTGACGGCGGACGCATCGATGAGGTCTCTCTGGAGGCCTGGAATCGCGTCATGGCAGCCAACATCACGGGCCCCTTTTTGTGCACCCGCGAGGCCTTTGCTATCATGAAAGAGACTGGGGGAGGACGGATCATCAATATCGGCAGCATATCGGCACAACGTCCCCGCAAATACTCGGTACCCTATACCACGACCAAACATGCCATCTGGGGCCTGACCAAATGCACCTCGTTGGACGGGCGAGAGTTTGGTATCGCGGCGAGCTGTTTGCACCCCGGCAACACCCTTGTCGAGCGGCGCGCCGACGGACGGGCCTCCGCCGGTTGGGACGAGGGAGGCGAGCCCATGATGTCCACGGACGAGGTGGCCCGCACGGCCCTTCTCATGGCCACCCTGCCGCCCGAGGCCAACATGCTGGAGGCCATCGTGCTGCCCGTGGAGCAAAAGTATCTGGGGCGAGGATAGATCCACACATGCCGAAGGAATCGTCTCTTTAAGAAGAAGACGATGACCTCATAATGTGTGAAGAGGTTTCTACCCCTACTTGTCTTGATAACTGGACTGTGCTATCCTATAAACTGTGCATCTGTGATGATATCAACTCGGGAGGATTTTTTCTTTTATGGGTGTGAATAGGGATCTCCGCAATGTTGCCCTCATCGGCCATGGCGGCAGCGGTAAAACTTCGTTGAGCGAGGCCATGCTCTATGATACGGGAACCATCTCCCGGCTGGGCACGATTGAGGAAAAGAATACCGTTTCAGATTATGATGAGGAAGAAAAGAACCGCGGTTTCTCTGTCAACTGTTCTGTCCTTCCCTGCGAATGGCGGGACTATAGGTTCAATATCGTGGACGTGCCCGGCTATATGGACTTTGTCGGAGAGGTCAAGACAGCCATCAAGGCGGTGGAAGGGGCCGTGATGGTGATCTGCGCCGCCTCCGGTGTGGAGGTTGGCGCCGAGGTACAAAAAGAGTTCCTCGACGAGGAATCCCTTCCCTGGCTGGTATTCATCAACAAGATGGATCGCGACAACGCCAACTTTGGCCAGGCCGTGGAAAGCCTTAGTGTCAAGTTCCCCAGTACGACCTTTGTGCCCGTCACCCTGCCCATCGGTTCCCAGGAATCATTTGAGGGGATCGTCGATCTGCTCTCCATGAAAGCTTACATGGGGGAGGAGGGGGAGGAGGCGGATATACCCGCTAACATGCAGGATGAGGCGGAGGCGGCCCACTTGGAACTGGTAGAGTACGCCGCCGAGGTGGACGATGAGCTCATGCTCAAGTATCTCGATGGTGAGGATCTGACGCCAGCGGAGATCGTCTCCAGCCTTTCCCAAGGAACACTGCGGGGGGACTTTGTGCTGGTGCTCAGCGGTTCGGCCACAGAAAACATGGGCGTAAAGCCACTGCTTGATGCCGTCGCCAATCTCATGCCCGATCCCTCAGCCATTGAGCGCGAGGCCGTGAATCTGGAAACTGAGGAAAAGGAAATCATCAGCCCGGATACAGAAGGCCCCCTGGTGGCTCAGGTATTCAAAACCATGGCCGACCCTTTTGTGGGCAAGATCAGTGTTTTCCGCGTCTACAGTGGTACCGTCGCGTCCGACTCTCGTGTTTTCTGTGTCGACGAGGGCGAGGAGGAGCGGCTGGGGCAGGTATACATCCCGCGAGGCCAGAACCAGATGCCCGTGGATGCCGTGGAGGCGGGCGAGATAGGCAGCGTGAACAAGCTGGTCTATACGAGCACGGGCGATACCCTGTGTGATGAGGATACTCCTTACAGGATGGAAAGGGTCGCCTATCCCGAGCCCCTCTACTCTGTGGCCGTCTTTCCCAAGACCAAGGAGGACCTGGACAAGCTCGGCGAGAGTCTGAGTCGTCTGGTGGAGGAGGACCCCACATTGCGTGTGGACTATAACTCACAGACCAAGGAGACCATTTTATCGGGTATGGGTGCCTCTCACATCCGCCTTGCTACCCAACGCCTGGCGCAAAAGTTCGGCGTCGAGGTAGAGACGCAATTGCCAGCCATCCCCTACCGCGAGACCATTACAAGAACGGCGGCAGCCCAGGGACGGCACAAAAAGCAGACGGGCGGACACGGTCAGTTCGGCGATGTCTACTGCCGCTTCGAGCCCCTGGCACGTGGCAAGGGATTCGAGTTCGAGAGCGAGATATTCGGTGGCTCCGTGCCCAAGCAGTATATCCCCGCCGTGGAAAAGGGCATTCGCGAGATTATGGAAACGGGCATCTTGGCCGGTTATCCCACAGTGGATTTCAAATGTGTGCTGTACGATGGCTCGTACCACTCGGTGGACTCTTCCGAGCTTTCCTTCAAACTGGCCGCACATCTGGCCTTCCGTGGCGCGATGCCAGAGGCAGGGCCCGTGCTCTTGGAGCCCATCTGCAGGATCGAGGTTACCGTACCAGAAGAATTCATGGGCGACATCCTGGGTGACCTCAACACGCGACGCGCCCGGGTGTTGGGTATGGACCAGGATCGAGGCAATGGCATCATCACTGCTCTGGTGCCCCTGGCCGAGATCCAGCGCTATGCCACCGACCTACGCTCCATGACCCAGGGACGGGGTATCTATACGCGAGAGATCGTACACTATGATATTGTCCCCTCTCAACTGGTGGAACAGATTCAGCAGGAGGCCGAGGCGCGTCGCGTGAGAGCCGAGGAGCGCGCAGGCTGAATGTCACCCCTTTTATAGTCCTCTTTCGCGGGCAACTTTCGAGTTGCCCGCTTTTTTTATTTCCGCCCCCACCCTCGACATGAGGGACAAAAGATTTTATACTGAGCCTATCTGTACACACGTCATTCTTTCAAGGTCTATCATGAGAGTTGATCTCCACGTCCATACGCGCTTTTCGCCCGATTCCCTGACGAATCCAGAGGATGTGGTGCGCTGGGCCAGGCGCGCGCATCTGGACGCCCTGGCCATCACCGATCACGATATCATCGAGGGAGCGCTGACTCTCAAGGCACTGGCGGATTTCCCCATCATCGTGGGGGAGGAGATACGTACCAGCCAGGGCGAGGTGAGTGGCCTCTTTTTAAAGGAGAGGATCGCGTCGGGACAAACGCCGGCGGCAACCATGCACCAGATCCACGAGCAGGGCGGCATCGTCTACCTGCCCCATCCCCTGGATCGATTCCGCGGCTCGGCCCTGCAGCGGGGACCCCTTCTGCGGCTCCTGGATCACGTTGACGTCGTGGAAGTGCTGAACGCCCGCGTACTCTTGGCCCTGGATAATGAGCGCGCCGATACGCTGGCCCGGGAGCACAATCTCCTCCGGGGGGCCGGCAGCGACGCTCACCACGGCACCGAGATGGGACGCGCCTATATGGAGATGCCCCCCTTTCACGATGCGTCAAGCTTTTTACAGAGCATGGCACGGGCGAGGGTCTGTGGGCGCCGCTCCTCTCCCCTTGTGCACCTCAACAGTATCTACGCCAGGATGGTCAAAGCGCTGGAACGGTTCCCGTGACTTGTGGAGGGGAAAGCCCTCTCGTTGATTCTCGACCCTTTTATCCGTTGAGGAGAAAGCTATGATAGACACACTACGCATCGCTGTAGTGGGAGCGGAAGGCATTGCCAGGCGGTATCATCTTTCCAGTCTG
>CAZMOW010000114.1:0-7727 GCA_964567975.1 uncultured Anaerolineales bacterium
AAGTCTCATTGCACAGGCCTACGGCCAATCGTCCGCCTGCGCGGACGAGCAATGGTTAATGATCTATAACATTTGCGTGCACCCTCCCAACTGCCTTTTGAGGAGCGCAATCACCGCAGTTGCAGACGAATTGGCGGTGGAATGTGGCCGATGAGGTCGAATCGACCTCATCTTGAATTATCTGTGCGCGTCCCCGCCAAGTTTCGTATTATGCTAACTCGTGCTATAATCGTGTATTTGACGACAAAATCAAAGGAAGCGGCGTATGACGAGCAGACACGCGGTCGATACAGGGGGCGTACAGCGGGCCATAGAGCGCTATGGGGAACCTGCAAAGCGCTGCTACGCCCTGCCCATAACTGAGGACAGCGTGGCCTATTGGGAACGCGTGCTGTCCCGGCGCCGTGGCGAGGTGGTGTTCCTGATACGGCGCACCGACGGCCTCTATGTCACCCATACCAAGGCCTTTTATCCGCCGGGCGTCTATCGCCTGCCCTCCGGCGGCATCGAGCCCGGGGAGGATCTGCTCTCCGCCCTGTGGCGCGAGGTCACCGAGGAGACGAACCTCTCGCTGTGTATCGAGGGTTTTCTGGCCATCATCCACTATCATTTCACACACGGAAAAAAGTGCTTGCCCTTTACCTCCTACCTGTTCAGCCTGCAAGAGCGCGAGGCCCGCACCCTGCGGGCCACCGACCCGGACGAGGAGATCACGGCGTTCAGGGAGAACACCCTGGCCGAGATCGGCGCCCTGGCCGGGGAACTCGTATCTCTTTCCGGCCAATGGCGGGACTGGGGGCGATTCAGGGCCGTGGCGCATCGCGTGGTAGTAGAACTTCTCACGGGAAAAGAGTGAACAACATAAACGAGACGACGGAAGTAGAATGCCCAGAAGACAATGGGGGGAATAGGTACGATGTCATCGTGGTCGGCGCGGGCCACGCCGGCTGTGAGGCCGCCCTGGCCTCCGCCCGCATGGGTAGGCGCACGTGCCTGCTGACCATGAACCTGGACCTGCTGGCCCAGATGCCCTGCAATCCCAGCATCGGTGGGCCGGCCAAGGGCCACCTGGTGCGGGAGATCGACGCCCTGGGCGGCGAGATGGCCCGCAACATTGACAAGACCACTATTCAGATCCGCACCCTCAATCTCTCCAAGGGGCCCGCCGTGCAGGCCCTGCGGGCCCAGGCGGACAAGCGCCTCTACTCCCTGAGCATGAAGCACACCCTGGAACGCACGGCCCATCTCTCCCTCAAACAGGCCCACGTGGAGGAACTGCTGGTGGAGGGAGACCGCGTGCGGGGCGTGAGGGCGGCCCGCGGAGAAAGTTTTTATGGACAGACGGTCATCCTGGCCAGCGGCACCTTTTTGGGGGGGCGCATCCTCAGCGGGGAATATACCACCCCGGCGGGGCGCGCTGGCGAGTTTCCGGCCAGGGGACTGTCACGCTCCCTGAAGGAGTTGGGGTTCACCCTTGGGCGGCTGCAGACGAACACCCCTCCCCGGGTGGACGCCCGCAGCATAGACTATGAACTGACCGGATTCCAGTACGGCAGCAACGAGCCCCTCTACTTTTCCTTTGAGGGAAAGCCCGATCGCATCCTGACGCTACCCATCAATGAGGCCTACCCCATGGAGCGACAGACGGCATGGCGGCCCCAGATTCCCTGTTATCTTGTGCGCACAAACCGGGAGACCCACGACATCATCCGCGAGAACCTCCACCGCTCGCCCATCGCGCCGGGCAAGCTCGACGCGAGCGGCCCCCGCTACTGTCCTTCTATCGAGGAAAAGATCGTGCGCTTTGCCCACAAGGAATCGCACCAGTTCTTCCTGGAGCCAGAGGGATGGGCCACCGGCGAGGTATATGTCCAGGGATGCTTTACGGGGCTGCCCTTTGACATCCAACTCGCCCTGCTGCGCAGCATCCCCGCCCTGAGAGAGGTGGAGATCATGCGTCCGGGATATGCCATCGAGTATGACTTTGTTCTCCCCTACCAGATAAAGGTCTCCCTGGAGACCCGCCACGTTCGCGGCCTCTTTTTGGCCGGGCAGATCAACGGCACCTCCGGCTATGAGGAGGCGGCATCGCAGGGTCTGCTGGCGGGCATCAATGCGGCCCTGTACGTCCGCGGGGAGGAACCCCTGCATCTGGGACGCGACCAGGCCTATCTCGGCGTGCTGGTCGACGACCTGGTCACCAAGGATATCACCGAGCCCTATCGCATGATGACCTCCCGCGCCGAGTACCGTCTGCTCCTGCGCCAGGATAACGCCGACCTGCGCCTTACAGCCATGGGCCATGGCGCGGGTTTGGTCTCAGAGGCCCGCTATCGCGCCACCGAGGAAAAGCGGCGGGCCGTAGAAGAGGAGAGGACGCGCTTGAAGGAGACGATCCTTCACGCCTCCCCCGAACTGAACGCCTTTCTGGAAAAGGAGGGGGTCGATCCCCTAAGCGAGGCCGTCTCGGCGTACAGTTTGCTGAAAAGGCCGGGGGCCAGCTACGATATCGTGCGGCGTTTCGCCCCGCCGGACACCCCCCTCCCTCCCAAAGCGGCCGAGCAGGTGGCCCTTCAGATTCGCTACGAGGGCTATATCGAGAAACAGGAGCGCCAGGTGGAGCGGGCGCGGCGTCTGGAGGATCGGCGCATCCCGGAGGATTTTGACTACACCGCCGTCACCGGCCTGGGCAACGAGGCCGTGGAGCGCCTGAGTTGGCATCGACCCCACACGGTGGGGCAGGCCTCCCGCATTCAGGGGGTCAATCCGGCGGATATCTCGGTCCTGCTCGTACACCTGGAGCGCTATCGGCAACAGGCCAAAGCAGACGGGAGGCCTCGGGGCGAAAACGCAACGGGAAATAAGAGTTCGTAGGACAAGAGCACGGCACTGGGAAGCTGGATATCGCGATCAAGGGCCCAAAGTTGTCGCAGCGTGGATTTACAGGGCCACGTCAATGGGCGCTTGTATGAGTTTGTCGTGGTATACTGCCATGTTATAATCGCACTCGAGTTTCTCCCCCCGTCAACCTGCAAATGCGCGTGGATAACGAGGAACACGATGTACCTGGAACAAAGAGAGCGTCAGCGCTCGCGATCCATATGGCCCTGGGTCCTTTCGGTCATCATCGCCATGGGCGCCAGCTGGTATCTGTATACGAAACAGACGACGGTGATAGAGGCCGTACGTGGTGGCCCCCTGCCTACGCCCAAGCCGACAGAGATCAGCGCGCGGGAATATATGTCCAAGGGGGATGATCTATTTCGTAAGGGAGAGTATGACGAGGCCATAGCGGCGTACGAACGGGCCACAGAGCTGGATCCTTCCCTGGCGGTGGCCTATGCGCGGTGGGGGCGTCTCCTCGCCCTGCGCCACCAGGGCGAGGAAGCCGTGCAGAGGGCACAGCGCGCCGTGGAGATCGACGCCGAGTCCGCAGAGAATCAGGCCCTCCTGGGCATGGTCCTGGATTGGAACGGTCAAGTGGGCGAGGCCATCGCTGCCTGCCTCAAGGCGACCAAGCTGGACGACACCTACGCGCTGGGCTATGCGTATCTGGCCGAGGCCTATGGGGATTTTGGGCGGGTGCAAGACGCCCACGAGATGGCCCAAAAGGCCGTCGAACTGGACTCCGACGACCCCTTTGTGCGGCGTAACCTGGGCTATACCTATGAACTGATGGGCCGTTACGAGGAGGCCATCCAAGAGTATGAGGCGGCCGTAGAAATGAATCCCAATCACGCTTTCATCTATCTCGATCTGGGGCGCAATTACCGAGCTCTCGGCGATATGGAAGAGGCCGCCCGTCAGTTCGAAAAGGTGACACAGGCCGACCCTGAGGATCCCCACGGCTATGATCAGCTGGGATGGACGTACTTTGGCCAAGGATTACATGAGATGGCAACTGTCGAACTGGAAAAGGCCATAGAGGTGGGTCCGGACTATGCCCCGGCATATGGGCATCTGGGGATGACGTACTATGTGCGGCGCAATTACGAAGAGGCGATTCCGGCCCTGAAAAAGGCCATCGATCTTGGCGCCCGTTCCGAGGATCACTGCTACGTGCTGGGATTCTCCTATGCCTACCTGGGACAGTGTGATGAGGGCATCCCCTGGTTTGAGGAGGCCCTGGAGATCAATCCCGAATCCTCCGTCGCCCAGGAGGGGCTCCGCTATTGTCAATAGAGCGAGTAACGTATGTCATACGATCTAGAAGGATAGGATAAAATATGAGACCCGCTTCTGCACAGAGACGGCGTATCCTGTTTTTGATTCTGAGCGTCGTCGTTGCTGGCAGCATGATCTGCAGCCTTGTAGCCAGGCTGGTATCTCCGCAAAGGCCGCAACCCACCCCCCGACCCACGCAGGTGATCCCCACGTGGACCCCCACCCCCACGTACACTCTATCCCCGATGGCCACGCCGGCTCCTGCGACCCCCTCTGCTCCCGAGACCCCCACGGGGCAACCATAAGCCAGTGATGGGGCGTGGTTGGCTTTGACACCTCCAGGCGTTCAAAGTATCCTTTATACGATGAGGGGTGTGTGGCTATCTTTCCATATGGCACTGTGCAGCCACCCCCTCGATGTTTCGCTATCTGACGTGAGGGATACCTTTGTTCATCGATGAGGCAACCATCGTCGTCCGCAGCGGCGACGGCGGTAATGGATGCGTAAGCTTTAGGCGCGAGAAATATGAATCCCGTGGCGGGCCCGATGGGGGCAGCGGCGGTCAGGGGGGAGATGTCTATCTCCGGGTGAACGAGGGCATCAATACCCTGACCTATTTCAGCAGACAGCGGCACTTTGCGGCGGGCGACGGAGGCGACGGCAAAGGGCGCAACAGAAAGGGGCAGGACGGAGAGGACGTATACGTGGACGTACCTCCCGGCACTGTGGTACGCGACGCGGCCTCTGGCGAGGTCCTCCGCGATATGGTCGAGGCGGACGAGGCCTTCAAAGTGGTCGAGGGAGGACGTGGCGGACGAGGGAACAGCGTCTTTAAATCGTCGACGCGCCAGAGCCCGGGATTCGCCGAGCTTGGCGAGCCCGGCGAGGAACGCACCCTCAAGCTGGAATTGAAACTCATCGCCGATGTGGGCCTGTTGGGCAAGCCCAACGCGGGCAAGTCGACCCTGTTGGCCAGCGTGAGCGCGGCCAAGCCCAAGATCGCCGCATATCCCTTTACCACCCTGGGACCCCTCCTCGGCGTGGTGGAGATCGATACCCGCACCTTTGTCATGGCCGACATTCCCGGCCTCATCGAGGGCGCCCATCAGGGCGTGGGCCTGGGACTGGAGTTCCTGCGCCACGTGGAACGCACGCGCCTCCTCATCCACCTGCTGGATGGCGCCAGCCCGGATCCAGGGGAGGATTATAGGGAGATCCAACAGGAGATAGAACTTTATAGTCAGGATCTGGCAGAGAAAGAGCAGATCGTCGTCCTGAACAAGATGGACCTGCCCGAGGCCCGCGAAAAGCATCCCCGTCTGGAAAAAGAACTCTCCGTGGAAAAACTTTATGCCATATCGGCGGCCACCACAGAGGGAGTGCAAGAGTTGATGCGCGCCGTCGCCGACCGCCTGGAAAAGATACCGGAAAAAGAGCTGGAGGAAGAGGAAGAGCTGTTCGTCTTCCGGCCCCACGAGGAGGGCGAGGACACGACTGTCCGGGTTCATCAGTTGGCTCCAGGCGTATTTCGCCTATCGGGAGAGGAGATCGAGCGCCTGGCCGTCATGACCGACTGGACCAACCGCCAGGCGATGGAGCGCTTTGAGCGCATCATGAGGGCGCGGGGTATCTCGTCGCAATTAAAAGAGGCCGGCGTAAAGGTTGGGGACACGGTGATGATAGGTAACATCGAACTGGAATGGCACTAGAGATAGCCTCCCCGGGCTCGTATCTGGATCGGCTTGTGTCCGAGGATACCAAACGACTCGGTATCTTTGGCGGAACCTTTGATCCCGTTCATATCGGGCATCTCATCGTGGCCGAGGAGGCCAGGGCGCATCTGGATCTGGATCGCGTGCTCTTTGTGCCGGCGCGCGTGTCCCCCCTGAAACCAGAGGGCAGCCTCTTTTCTCCCGCCGAACGTCTGCGCATGGTGGAACTGGCCATCGAGGACAACCCCCACTTTGGCGTGTTAAGGATAGAATTGCGGCGGGAGGGGCCATCCTACACGGTGGACACCCTGGACACCATACGGCGCGAACTCCTTGACGACGTGCAGCTCTTTTTTATCATGGGCGCGGACGCACTGGAAACTCTTGATTCCTGGTATCGGCCGCAGGATATCGTCAACATGGCGCGCATCGTCGCCATCAGTCGCCCCGGCGCCCAGGTGGATCTTCAAGCCCTGGAGAAGGATCTGCCCGGCATATCGGAGGCCACGGACATCATCGACACGCTACAGATCGGCATCTCCTCCACCGACCTGCGGTCCCGGCTGGAGCGAGGCCTGCCCATCAAATACCAGGTCCCCGCTTCTGTGGAGGCCTTTATCCATGAGCGTTGGTTGCCCTGAAAAAAGAGCGGGATACGCCTATGCTAGCCAGCTTCTCCACCGCCTGCCTGTACCATCTTCCATTGAGCACTGTTTTCCGCCTGGCTGCCGATGCGGGGTTCGACGGCGTCGAGTTGGTCATGTCCCCGGAAATCTGGCTGCGGGGCGCGGATTTTGTGGCGGGGGCGGCTCGCCACCACGATCTGCCGATCCACAGCGTCCATCAGACCCTGCTATGCACCAGCCCCCGTGGTGGCGGGGCGGGACGCATCGTGGACGCCGTGGATATGGCGCTAGCACTTGGTGTGCACTGTGTGGTGGCTCACACCCCATGGGCCGAGGACTGGGATGATCCCAAGGCCCAACGCTGGCTGGATACCATCAAGGTCTGTCGAGAGCGCCTTGAGGACAGCGATACGCGATTGTCTCTGGAGAATCAGGGCATCTATGCAGAGGGCCAGCGCGATCTGTTACAGCAGGTGCCCACCCTGCTTCATTTCGTGGAACGATACGATCTGGCCATCACGCTGGATACCTGTCACGTGGGGACGGGGGATCTGATGGCCACCTATAAACTGGTAAAGGGGCGCCTGGTGAACGTCCATCTCAGCGATCTCTCCTTTTCTTCGCCGAGGCTTCCGCATCCTCTGCTACAGGGTCTACTGACCCGCCATCGGATACCCGGCCAGGGCGACCTGCCGCTGGACGATCTGATGCGACAGTTGGCGATGGACGACTTTGCGGGGCCCATCAGCATCGAGGTCAGTCCGCTGACCCTCGGCGTGTGGCCGTTCTCCAAAACACGGAAACGCCTCACCGAACTCGCATCCTACGTTCGATCCTTCGAAAAAGTGCGCGAGATCGTCCCGCGCGGCTGATATCTGTATCCCTTTGGCTCCTTTGGTGTTGTTCATTTTGGGCCAACGGTTCAAAATAAGAGTTGCGTCCATGTGACCCCTTTTGAGGAGGTAGAATGTCCACCAGAGACGTACGCATCGAACCTGTGACGAACCGCCGCGAACTGAAAGACGTGGTCATGTTTCCCTTTGAGCTGTACCGCGATGATCCCTGCTGGGTGCCCCCGTTGATCAGCGAGAGGATGGCCCACTACGATCCCGAGAAGAATCCCTTTTTCAAGCATGCCGAGGCCCAGTTCTTCCGCGCCCGGCGGGGGAACGAGACGGTGGGCACCATCGCGGCCATCGACGACGAGTTGCACCCTCGAGTATG
>CAZMOW010000115.1:0-7593 GCA_964567975.1 uncultured Anaerolineales bacterium
GTCACGGTGGAACACTTGGTACTCGGGATCATAAACGCCCCTGTCGCTTGCGTAGCCCTTGAAAAAGGCCATCTCTGTGCCGTGCTTCGCCGCCGCGAATTGGGCGCGGACGCGCACCTCGTGGGCCTTTAGGGCCGGTCCTTCGTAGGTTTGCCACTCCAGTTCTTCTTTGGCCACACAGACCAGTTTTCTGGGCATCTTTCCCTCCTGCCTTTTATCCTCGAATCATCGTTAGGAAACTTGGCCGCCCTCCACCCCCGAGGTGCAGTTCGGGCAACGTACCGCCTCGATGGGGATCTCGGTCTTGCAATAGGGGCACGTCTTCGTGGTGGGGGCCCGTGCGGGCTCTGGCTCCGGCTCGGGCATGGCCCTGTTCACCGCTTTCACGAGGAGAAAGACGCAAAAGGCGATGACGAAGAAACTCACCACAGTGTTGATGAAAAGGCCATAGTCCAGCGTGACCGCGCCGGCCTCCTCGGCCGCCTGGAGTGTGGCATATGGGCCAGCCTGCTCACCCCCTTTTAGGACGATGAACAAGTTTGTAAAGTCGGCCGTCCCCAATAAAAGGCTAATGGGGGGCATGATCAGATCGTTCACCAAAGAGGATACCACACTATTGAACGCCGCCCCCACGGCGATGCCCACGGCCATGTCGAGCACATTGCCCCGCTGGACGAACTCCTTGAAGTCTTGCCACATTTGGGCGTCTCCTCACGAGATCATCTTCTCAGTGTGTACGACCGGTGACGCGGATGGCCCCCGGCATCAACTGAATCTCTTCAAATTCCAGATGTGTCACCGGGATGGGAATCCCGTGAGACGTCTCGTAACTTTCTATGGCAGCCTTGATCAGGCTATTGGCCACGATGCGCGCAAAGCCCGATACGCTGTCATCCAGGGCAAAATCCTGTATCTCCATATAGGCCTGACCATCCTCCACCCTGGGAACACCGTACAGCGTAACCCCTCCCTTTATCCCCGATCCCTCATGCGCTATCTTGAACGTGACCGCTATTCGCTCCGCATCTATGGTCGCGTTCATATCGCTTACGACCACTCCCTCCTGTTCCAACACCTGGTCCGCCAGATACTCGTTGAGTTCCTCCTGTGTGAGACGGATGTCAAAGGACTGGTCGGACGCCTCAGGGAACAGCGAAGGAGGGGGTGTTCCCACAGGAGGGGATGTGCTTTCCCTGGAAGGTGAAGTGGTCGTCGGGCCGGGTGAAGTAGCGCTGGCCCGCTCCTCAGAAGAGGGTGCTGGGGTGGCGGGAGGAGAGATGAGTTCCCGCCCCAGGCGAGAGGCTCCCTGCAAAAGCCCGCTGCAAGAGCAGGCCGAGGTGACCAACCACATCAGCAACAGCGCCCCAATCAACAGATATCGCTTGGTACGGAACTGCATTTAAACTCCTTTCTTGACGGGCTCAGATCAGCTCTTCCAGGGGAATATATTCCAGATCAAAGGCTTTGGCTACAGCCTTGTGGGTAACGTGTCCCCCCATGGCATTGACTCCCCTTCGCAACGCGGGATCCTGGGCCAGAGCCTCCTCAACGCCCAGATTGGCCACTTTTGAGACATACGGGAGGGTAGCGTTGGATAGGGCATAGGTGGACGTCCTGGGCACCGCCCCGGGCATGTTGGGTACAGCATAGTGTACGACGTCATGCACCATATACGTGGGCTCGCTGTGTGATGTGGGCCTGCTGGTCTCGATACACCCGCCCTGATCGACGGCCACATCGATGACCACGGAGCCGGGCGCCATCTCGGCGACCAAGGCTTCGGATACGAGGATGGGCGCCCTGGCTCCCGGAATCAGGACCGCCCCGACGAGGAGTTCGGCGCGCCGCACCGCCTCGATGATGTTGCGCCGATGAGAGGCGATGGTGTTGAGACGCCCGTGCATCACCCGATCCAGATAGCGCAGCCGGTCCAGGTCGATATCGATGACGGTCACCCGCGCCCCCAGGCCCAAGGCCACCTCCGCCGCACTGCTGCCCACCGTGCCACCGCCCAGGATGACCACACTGCCCGAAAGCACGCCGGGCACCCCACCCAACAGGATACCCCGCCCACCTTGAGGGCTCTCCAGATAATGCGCCCCGATCTGTACGGCCATCTTGCCCGCGATCTCGCTCATGGGCACAAGGAGGGGAAGGGTACCGTCCCCACGCTGCACTGTCTCGTAGCCTATGGCCGTCACTCCAGTTTCCAGCAGCTTCTCGGTGAGGGATTCGTCAGCCGCCAGATGAAGATAGGTAAAAAGCAAAAGGCCCGGCCGCAGCAGGGGATATTCCTCTGGCAAGGGCTCCTTTACCTTCAGAATCATCTCCGCCGCCTCATACACCTCCTCGGCAGAATCCAGAATGCACGCGCCGCTCTCTGCATAGGCCTCATCGTTGAAACCGCTACCTACCCCCGCTCCCGCCCGCACCAAGACGCGGTGGCCATCGTGAACCAGCGCTTCGGCGCCCTCGGGCGTCAGCGAGACGCGATTCTCCCTATCCTTTATCTCTGTGGGCACCCCAACGATCATGCGCCAGACTCCCCTACCGATACCTATGAGGCGATCTCGATCTCGTTATCATCCCCCAGGTTCAGCTGGCAGGCCGTTCCCGAGATGGAGGCTCGACGGCCGATGAGCGATTTCTCGAGGATGATGTTTTCTATCCGCGCCCCGTCCTCCACGATAACATCGCGCAGCACAGCATTCGTGATACGTACACCCTCGCCCACCGTCACATAGGGGCCCACCACGGCGTTCTCGATTTCCGCGCTCCCGGCAATGTGCACGGGGGGCACCAGTATGGCGTTCTTTGTTTCTATCTCCTGAGCATGACCGTGCTCCAGGAGATAGCGATTGGTCTGCAGCACCGTCTCTGGCTTGCCGCAATCCTGCCATACAGAGACCGACTGACTGATAATCCCGGCGCCCCGGTCGATCATAATCTGAAAGGCATCGGCAAGATAATATTCACCCTTGGTCTGCATGTCGTGGGCCAGTAGATGCTCGATGGCCTTGGTCAACGCGGCTCCCTCCCGAACATAATAGACGCCGATCATGGCCTTGCGGTGCTCGAATCCTTCCGGCTTTTCGATGAGCTGCACGATACGGCCAGCCTCCTCGACGACGACGCCAAAGCGGCGGGGATCCTCCACCTCTTGTACAAAAAGTACGCCATCGGCATCCACCGACGACAGCCCCGAGATATCGGCCTCAAAGAGGGTATCCACAAAGGCGATGAGACAGGGCCCCTCAAGGTGCTCTTCAGCCAGATAGATGGCGTGGGCCTGGCCCTTGAGCTCCTCCTGCACCACATAATGGGCCTCAAAATCATAGTTGGCCTGCACGTACTCTTGTATCTGGTCGCCCAGCCAACCGATAATAAAGACCACCTCCTGGACATCCACCTCTTCGAATTTGTCCAGGATGTGGCCAAGAACGGGCTTGCCGGCGACGTTCACCAACGGCTTTGGCTTGGACCAGGTATGGGGGCGCAGGCGGGTGCCAAAGCCAGCCAGAGGAATGATGACCTTCATTGTCAACTGAACCTCCCTTTGATCTCAATTTTTCCTTTGTGCGTCAGACGGGGGGCTGGCGCGTATGCCAGCCCGTAGCCTGCTCATAAGCGTGGCCGATGCGCAGCACGGTGGATTCGTCATAGGCATCGCCAAAGATCTGAAGACCGACGGGCATGCCCTCGACAAATCCACAGGGGATGGACATGCCACATACACCCGCCAGGTTCAGTGAAAGGGTAAAGACATCTCCCAGGTACATCTGTAGGGGATCGTCCGTCTTTTCGCCGATGCGAAAGGCTGTCGTCGGCGTGGTGGGAGCGATGAGGGCATCACACGTCTGAAAGGCCTGGTCAAAGTCATCCTTGATGAGGGTGCGCACCTTTTGCGCTTTGAGATAGTAGGCGTCATAGTAGCCGGCGGAGAGGGCATAGGTGCCCAACATGATGCGCCGCTTCACCTCGGCGCCAAATCCCTCCTGCCGCGTCTTACGATAGGCCTCCCAGATATCCTCGGCCTCTGGATGGGAGAAACCATAGCGCACGCCATCGTAACGGGCCAGGTTGGCGGAGGCCTCTGCCGGAGCGATGATATAATAGGTGGGTAGCGCATATTCCGTGTGTGGCATAGAGACCTCCACGATCTCGGCCCCCAACTCCTCCCACGTCCTCAGGGCCGCACGCACCTCCTCCTCCACGCCGGGCTGTATGCCCTCCACAAAGTACTCCTGGGGCACGCCCAGCCGCACGCCCTCCAAATCGGGATTCAGCGCCTCCACATAGTCGGGCACGTCGAGATCGACAGAGGTGGAATCCTGGGGATCGTATCCGGCCATGGCCCTCAGCAGGATGGCACAGTCGCGGACATCCTTGCACAGGGGACCGGCCTGATCGAGGGAAGAGGCAAAGGCCACCAGGCCATAGCGGGAGACGCGCCCATAGGTAGGCTTTAGCCCGGTCACGCCACAGAAAGCGGCGGGCTGCCGGATGCTGCCCCCCGTATCGGTGCCCAGGGCCGCGATGCACTCGTCGGCGGCCACGGCGGCGGCGCTCCCCCCGCTGGATCCGCCGGGCACGCGGGACAGGTCCCAGGGATTATGGGTCGTAAAATAGCCCGAGTTCTCGGTGGAAGAGCCCATGGCGAACTCGTCCGTGTTCGTCTTGCCCAAGACCACGGCTCCGGCCCGCCGCAATCTGGCCACGCAGGTGGCGTCAAAGGGCGGCACATAGCCCTTGAGAATGCGCGACCCACACGTCGTCTCCACGTCCTTGGTACTCAGCACATCCTTGATGGCCAGGGGAATTCCCAACAGAGGGTGATCCTCGCCCCGTGCACGTCGGGCATCTGCCGTCTCGGCGTCCTTCAGTGCCAGATCTGGCGTGAGGTTGAGATAGGCACGAACGTCATCCTCCACCGCCGCGATGCGTTCCAGAACGGCCTCTGTGAGTTCCACAGAAGAGATCTCTTTCTCGCGCAACAATTGGTGGGCCTGATGGATAGTCAGCTCGTGTAAATTCAAGATACTCGCCTCCAGTGATAAAGCAAAAGATCTCCCCAAATATGTCAGTTTATTTGAACTATTCCAGGATCGGCTCGACCCGGAAAAAGTTCCCCTCGCGCTGGGGGGCGTTCTCCAGTGCCTCCTCGGGGCTGAGTGAGGGTTTTACCGCGTCGGGTCGGGTGACGTTGCGCATATCG
Source organism: uncultured Anaerolineales bacterium (assembly GCA_964567975.1). GTDB lineage: Bacteria > Chloroflexota > Anaerolineae > UBA1429 > UBA1429 > JAWLEV01. The sequence continues at coordinate 5,216 of CAZMOW010000115.1, forward strand.
ATGGCCTGGGCCGTCGGCGATATGGCCGACGTATCCAGGCGACTCAACATATCAAAGTAATCGAGAATCTCGGAGAGCTGCTCGGTAAAGCGCTCGGTCTCCTCCTCGGTGATGCCCAACTTGGCCAACTCGGCGATGTGCAAGACCTCTTCTCGACTCAGTTTCATACTCATCTCCTCATCCTGTGACAGCGAACGCATTATAGCATTTAGCATATGGGGACGGCAAATGATAGATCAGCAGGCCGACAGGCCCGAATCCCGTTTTGACAGTCCTCCCGGGATATGCTATACTGCGGCCAACGTAGAAAGGGCGAAAAAGTATGTCTAATATAAACCTCCTCACAATTGGCGTCGTTTTGCTCGTTCTAGTTGAGCTCCTCGTTATTATTGAGGAGCTAGCGCCGGTTGGGAGGGGGACACGGTAGAGTTACAGAATCCCAATTTAGACTCAAACCCCTTACCCCAGAACGGTAAGGGGTTTTTTATTTGCCCTTCCAGATCATCAGAGCGCTCAAAGGGGAGCGCTCCAACAGCAAGGAGGCCGTGGCCCATGAGATCATCCTTCCTCATGGACGATGGCCTCCACTGTTAAATACCCGAGATGCTTTTTTCTAGTATCGAGAGGAGAGCTGCTGTGAAAAGTGATGTCGTCAAATGTGGGTTAGAACGGGCGCCGCACCGCTCCCTTTTGCGCGCTTTGGGGTGTACTGACGAAGATATAGAGAGACCCTTTGTAGGAGTTATCAACTCTTTTAACGAGATCATCCCCGGGCACGTTCATCTGCGCCGCGTCGCCGAGGCGGTCAAGGCGGGCGTCTATCGGGCAGGGGGGACGCCCTTTGAGGCCAACACCATCGGCGTCTGTGACGGCATCGCCATGGGGCATCGGGGCATGAGATACTCGCTGCCGTCGCGGGAGCTCATCGCCGACTCGGTAGAGACCGTCGCCCGGGGCCACGCTTTTGACGCCCTGGTGCTCGTGCCCTCCTGCGACAAGATCGTCCCCGGCATGGTGATGGCCGCCGCGCGACTGGATCTGCCCACCGTCGTCGTGACCGGCGGTCCCATGTTGGCCGGCCGCTTGGGTGAGGAAACCCTCGACCTGAGCAGCGCCTTTATGGCCGTGGGGGCGGCGAGAAAGGGCGAGATGAGCGAGGAAGAAGTGGAATGCATAGAGCGGGCCTGCTGCCCCGGGTGCGGCTCATGTGCGGGCATGTTCACGGCCAACACCATGGGCTGCATGTGCGAGGCGCTGGGCATCGCCCTGCCGGGCAATGGCACGACGCCGGCTGTGGCCTCGGAGCGCTATGCCCTGGCCCAGTTGGCGGGGATGAGGGTGATGGACCTCCTGCGCGAGGAGATCAGGCCCAGTGACATCCTCACCGCTCAAGCCTTCCACAACGCCTTTACCACCGACATGGCCATGGGCGGATCGACGAACTCGGTGCTCCATCTCCTGGCCATCGCCCACGAGGCGGGCATCGACTTTGACCTGCACGCCCTCAACGATTTCAGCAGCAACACCCCCCACCTCTGTAAACTCTCTCCGGCCAGCGATCAACATATCGAGGATCTCTATTACGCCGGTGGTATCGGCGCCATCATGCACGAGCTTGACGAACTGGATCTGCTACAGGGGAACGCCCTTACGGTGACGGGGATCTCGGTAGCCGAGAATCTACAGTCGGGCTCGCGCTGGGCACCCAACTATGAGAGTGTGAATCGCGAGGTGGTCCGCACGGGGAAGGATCCCTATTCGCCCACGGGAGGTCTGGCGATCCTCTTTGGCAACCTGGCGCCAGAGGGCGCTGTGGTCAAGAGCGGAGCCGTGGCGCCGCGCATGATGCAGCATACGGGCCCGGCCCGCGTTTTCGACTCGGAAGAGGAGGCCACGGCGGCCATCACGAATCGCGACTTCCAGGAGGGCGACGTTCTCTTTATCCGCTACGAGGGTCCCAAGGGCGGTCCGGGGATGCGCGAGATGCTGACCCCCACGTCGCTGCTGTCTGGCATGGGATTGGACGACCGCGTGGCCCTCATCACCGACGGGCGTTTTTCCGGCGCCACCCGGGGGGCAGCCATCGGTCACGTCTCGCCGGAGGCGGCGGCACGGGGGGCCGTGGCGGCCGTTCAGGACGGGGATATGATCTCCATCGACATCCCGGCGCACCGCCTGACCCTTGAGTTGCCAGAAGAGGAGATCGCACGGCGCCTTGAGGCCCTGCCGCCCTATGAATCCGATGTGACGGGAGGTTACCTGCACCGCTATGCGCAGATGGTCACCTCGGCGAGCACGGGGGCCGTATTTGCAGGATAGGGTGATTATTGTAATGTCAAAAGTTGGATACCCATCAAGGAGGTCGCCAATCCGTCGCC
>CAZMOW010000116.1:0-7581 GCA_964567975.1 uncultured Anaerolineales bacterium
AGTCTTTCTGATGAAGATGCCTCGCACTTGCGAAAGTAGACTTCGGAAGTCTTATGTCCTTCCAAAAACGCTGTCTGTCCGGTCCCGTGGGCATCCCGGCAGATAGATAACACCGCTTCACAGACTTTCAAAGTGTTTCACCGCCCCATCATCTCCTGAATATATCCAGCAGTCCGCCGCCGGACTTGCCCGGGGCCTGCTCCTCATAGTAGCGGCGGTAGATGCCGTCCACCCACTCGTCGAGCCGCTCCTCCAGGCCCGCATAGCGCTCGCCGGCCCACTCCCGTACGGTGATCGCCCGGGCGTCCACGGCATAGCGCGCGGCCACCGGCGGGGCATAGCGCCCGCCCACCAGCAGCACCACCACCAGGGCCAGGACCGCGGCCCCCCGCGCGGCCCAGCGGCGGGCCCGGGGCGACCAGCCCCGGCCCACGACGATCTTTTGCCGGCGTCCCGCCGCCACCTCGCCGGCCGTGCCGGCCACGAGCCCCAGCAGCCCGGCGCCCAACAGGATGGAGAGGGAGGTCTCATCGACGGCGCCCAGCCCCCAGCCGGGATAGAGCCAGGCCGTGAGGGCCATGAGCCCCGCCGCGACGCCGGCCAGGCCGAGGCCCCAGATCAGCGCCCGCCACAGCCAGCGCCCCAGGCCGTACAGGGTGGGCCATTCCGGCCGCTGGGTGATCCCGCGCAGCAGACCGAGGATGCCTCCCACCAGCCCACCCACCGCCGTCCAGCCGGGACCCGCCGATAAAAAGGTGGAGAGCGTGGCGGGCCACAGCGCCGCCCCCAGCCCCCAACGCCAAAAGCCCCAGCCCAGGGCGCCGCCCACCAGGGCCCCCACCAGCAGGCCCAACAGGGGACGTAACACGTGCTGGATGACCCGCGCCGGCTCGGGCACCACGTGCACGCGCACGGGGATCTCGATGGGCTCCTCCGTCGCATTAGCGTCCAGCGTCAATTGCGACCCCACCGGCTGCTCCATGATCACCAGCTGTGCCGTGTCCACGGTGACCGTGGCCTCCAGCGAGCCGGCCAGCCGCGAGGGCTCTACCCGCAGCCACGGGGCGTCCGCCAATAACTGTCCGTGCAGATAGCCCCTGCCGCGCCCCTTACGCACGGTCAACCGCCCGCTGACCAGTTCCCCAGAGGGCACGTGTCCCAGGTTGAGGCGCCGCGGCCGGATGCGCACCTGGGGCCGATCCACCAACCCCGTGCCATAGACAAAGCGCTCCAGGGCCACCCGCCCGTTGGTCAGGGTGTTGGCCGTCACCTCGCGGGCCAACGCGGCCAGGTGGGGCGCCCCCTCGTCCTCCAGCCAGGCGGCCAGGGTGCCGTTCTGGAGGTGCTCGATCCCCTTTTCCGGGTAGCGGTCCATGTACTTGACCACCTGGCGGATGGTGCGCGCCTTTCTGCCCAGCCCGAAAAAGCCCGAGGTGCGAAAGATAAAGGGCTGCGAGGCCCGCTGGCTGACCGTGAGCCGCTTGTCGCGCAGGGCCAGGGCCAGCGCCTCCCGATCCTCCAGAGCGAGGAGACCCTCGCCATCCCCCGTCCCCTGCCCGTCGACGAGCCTCTCCACCAGTTCCTCCAGTCTCACCACCGGCGGCTCGGTGTCGCCATACACGGACACCGTGGCCCCCTCCTCCTCCAGCACCAGATAGTGGCGCACCGGGGGCGCCCCATCCCCAAGCTCGTCCTCCAGAAAAGACTGCAAGGCCTCTTCCGCGCGACGGACCGTCCTGGCGGGGTTCTCATGATCCACCGTCTCCCCGTCGGGGCGCTCCTCCCTCCAGGCCCCCCGCACGCGGGGGTGGATCTCGCCCTCCCACTCTTGGGGGTAGAGGACGAAAAGCCCCTGGCCGGCCACCACGATGACGTCCAGCGGCTCCCCCCAGATGACGGGATCGCAGACGATGAAATAGTCGTCCGGGAGATCCCTCTCCAGTTGCAAGGCGGTATCGTATGTGACGAATTCGCTCTCACTCACAAAAAGTTCACCCATAACGCCCTCCTAGGCGAGTGTCACCCGGTCATCCACCAGGCGCTCCCTGACAAAGTCCCCGTCCTGCACGATGTGAAAGTGCTGCGCGTCCAGTTTATACTCCAGATCGACGGCATGCGCCCCCGCGCGGTTCTTCTCGATGCTCATCACCAGCCAGCGGCGCATCTGCTCGGCCTCCTGGATGTTGTAGACCAGGTGCTCGCGGCTCACCACGTCGTACTTGTTGTTGAGTATCACGCCGATATCGGTCTCGTACTGCAGCGCCGAGCTCCCCCGCAGGTCCGACAGCCGCATGCGCTTGGCCTTGAGGCCCTCACGGTCCGACGCCGCGATGCCCACCATCTGTATGCCCCTGGAGACGGCCAGTTCCTTCAGCCCCTGCACCACCTGGGTCAGGGAATCCTCCTCCGATAGGGCCCTGTCCGCGTCGGTGGGGATCTTTTGAATATAGTCGACGACCACCACCAGGGGCCACCCCACCTCATCCAGGATCTCCTCGGCCCAGTACCCTATGCGGTCCACGGTGATGGTGGTGCCCCCGGCCCGCGTCAGGAACAGGTTGTCCATGTACGATTCCATGTCCTCTATCATATCGGCGTAGCGGCGGACCTCCCGCAGCCTGGAAAAGAGGCCCTCCCCCTCGTCAGTGTCGGCCATCATATCCTCCAACCTGGCCAGGGTCAGGGCGTCCCGGCCGTGCCCGTGCTCCGCGCTCTCCAGGCAGAGCAGCCGGGAGAGGAGGTGCATGGGGCTGTGCTCGTAGCAGACATACAGCGCGCTGCCCTCCCGCGCCCGGGCCACGTTGCGGGCCAACTGCAGGCAAAATATGGTCTTGCCCACACCGAACGACCCGCCCAGGACCATCAGCTCGCCCGAGCGTATGCCCCCGTTGAGCACCGAGTCCAGGGGCTCGAACCCGGTGGGCAGGGGGGAATACTGGGGCGCGCCCCCCCGCTGCAGGCGCGCCTCCATCTCCTGCATGACGTCCTGCGCGCTGACGGGGACATCCCGCCCTATCTCGCGCATGTCCAGCGGTCCCACGACGAAATCTTGCTCTTCCATAGGAGTCTCCTTCACTTACTGTACCCTCAAGCCCATTTTCAACATAGAGTCCTCGTACAATCTGCGGTGCACGCAAATGTTATAGATGACTCACCATCGAGACGCTGACTGAAGTCAGCTTTCAAGGCGCTTCGCGCCGGGCGTCGACCTGCGTCGACGCGCCTGAGGAGCGCCCAGAACGTTCCCTCATCGTGCAAAAGTCCGTCGTGCAGACTTCCAAAGTCTGATCACAATCCTCCCACGTCTACCCAGTACAGAATTGCTTCGCAATTCTGCCAAGGAAAAGCACTTTGTGCTTTTCCCGTCCGCGCAGGCGGACGATCGGCCGCAAGGCCTGTGCGATGAGACTTTAGTCCATGCACGACCGAGACGCTGACTGAAGGCAGCTTTCAAGGCGCTTCGCGCCGGGCGTCGACCTGCGTCGACGCGTCTGGGGAGCAACCACGCGTGTGCTTACGTCACTCATGCCCTGTCAAACTCCTCTTTCTAACAGACTTTGCACCCTACAGTCTGTAGTGGTTTGCGATCTGCATCCACCTACATCTTTTGATTCTGTCTTCTTGGATCGAATGTTCCACACAATATATGGGCCATTTTCACTTTAGACCTACTACATACCGTAGTGCTGAAAACGGGCTTCTCACCGTCTCTTGGGCTGGAATATGTCGGCGGGCAGGTCGATGCCCATGCTCTTGATCCGTTCGCCAAAGAACTTGGGCCGGACGCCGGTGGGTGTGAAATAGCCCTCCACCGCGCCGTCGCGGAGGCCCGTCTGCACATACTTGAAGATGTCCTGCATGACGATGACGTCGCCCTCCATGCCCTGCACCTCCGAGATGTAGGTCACCTTGCGGCTGCCGTCGGAGAGGCGGTCCAGGTGCACGACGAGATCGAAGGCCGAGGCGATCTGCTCCCGTATGGCCCGCAGGGGCAGCTCGGCCCCCGCCATCAGGGTCATGGTCTCCACCCGCGACAGGGTATCCCGCGGGCTGTTAGAGTGGGCCGTGGTCATGGAGCCGTCGTGGCCCGTGTTCATGGCCTGGAGCATGTCCAGGGCCTCGCCGCCACGCACCTCGCCCACGATGATGCGGTCCGGGCGCATGCGCAGGGCGTTGATGACCAGCTGCCGGATGGTGATCTGCCCCTTGCCCTCCACGTTGGGTGGCCGCGACTCCAGCCGGACCACGTGTTCCTGGCTGAGATGCAGCTCGGCGGCATCCTCGATGGTCACGATGCGCTGGTCGGGGGGCAAAAAGCTGGACAGGACGTTCAGCAGCGTGGTCTTGCCCGTGGAGGTGCCGCCCGAGACCACGATATCCAGGCGGGCCAGGACGCAGGCCCTCAAAAAGTCGACCATCTGCTCGGTGATGGTCCCCAGATGGACCATATCGCGCACCGTCAGGGCCGTCTCGGCGAACTTGCGGATGCTGATACAGGGACCGTTCAAGGCCAGGGGGGGGATGACCACGTTCACACGCGAGCCATCGGGCAGGCGCGCGTCCACCATGGGGCTGCTCTCATCGATGCGCCGCCCCAGGGGCGCCAGGATGCGATCGACCACGTGCATCACCTGGGCCGAACCCCGGAAGGTGATGGAGGACCTTTTCAGGGTACCGTTGCGCTCAAAGTACACCTGATCGGGCCCGTTGACCAGGATCTCGGTCACGCTGTCGTCGTTGAGCAGGGGCTCGATGGGCCCCAGCCCCAGCACGTCGGCGGCGATCTCCTCAAAGAGTTCCTCGCGGTCCGAGCGGCTCAGGAGGAGCTGTTCGTCCTCCAGCGCCTCGGTAAAGATATCTTTTAGCGCCGGCCGCACCTGCGAGGCGTCGCTCGTATCCATGGTGGGGCTCACTTCCGCCAGCAGGCGGCGCTGCACCTCCTCCCGCAGGCGCTCGATGGCCTCCCCCCGCTCCCCGTTGTTGCGACCGCTGCGCCCCGAACGACTGCGCGTGTCGCGCCGTCGAGATCGATTGTTATTTAACATGGGTTTCCCTCTCTACAACTACTGTGCCCCTCATTCTATGGTATCCACACGGGATCATATTCTGCCCAATCCGTGTCGCTGATGTTACGTACGTTGCTGCCGTTGGCGTCCATCACATATATCTGCTTTATGCCCGTCCTGTTCGACCAGAAGGCGATGCGCGTGCCATCCGGGGACCAGGTGGGATGCTTCTCCCACTCCCAGGCGTTGGGCGTCAGGTTGCGGGCATTGCTGCCATCGGTGTTGATGATCCAGATATCATCGCTGCCGGCCTGCTGGCTCACAAAGGCGATGCGCCCGCCGTCGGGAGACCAGACCGGATCGTAACTGGTGTGTCCGAGCTCTGTGAGCTGCCGCGCCGCCCCCTGCTCCGGCGACTGGATATAGAGCTGTTCCGCCCGGCCCGCCTGGCGCACAAAGACGAAATAGCGGCCGTCGGGCGAGTAGCGCGCTTCCTCCTTTAACTCCTCGTACTGCAGCCGCAGGTCGCGGGACCGGCCCAGGTACTCTCGATTCCCGCCCGAGGCGTCCATGACCCAGTACCCCGGCTGGTCCTCAAAGTCGGACTGGAAGACGATGCGGTTGTTATAGGCCACCAGCGGCTTGGGCGTGGGCACCGCCGTCGGCGGCGGCACCCGCGTCGGCGGCCGGGTGGGCGTGGGCGTCGGCGTATTCGTGGGCGTCGGTGTGGGCGTCAGGTAGGGCTGCACGGTGGTGATGCGGCTCTCGGCCAGCGCCGTATCCACCCCGGGAAGCCGCGCCGCCTTTGTATAGCGGTCGTAGGCCCGGCCGTATTCCTCCGCGTCCCGATAGCGGTCGCCGGCGGCCATATAGGCGTCGTACAACAGGGGCACCGCCGCCCCACCCAGATAGCCCGCACGCTCCCCGTACACCCGCTCCAGGCTGGCGATGGCCGCCTCCCACTGCTGCCCGTAAAAGGCCTCCCGCCCCTTGATGAAATTCTCGGCCAGGGACAGTTCCCGGCTGGCCTGGGAATGCCGCGGCTCGATCTTGAGAGCCTCCTCGAAATGCTCCACGGCCCTGGGCAGCTCGTCCACCCGGGACCCATCCCCCTGGACGATGGAGAGCCCCAGGGCCAGGTTCATCTCCAGGCGCTGCGCCGTGACCCTCTCGCGCCGGTAGGAGACGTCGATGGAGCGGATGCGCTCGTACCGTTCCAGGGCCTGGCCATGGTCGCCGGCCTCGGCGGCCGCCTCGGCCTCGCTGTACAACTGCTCCAGGTCCTGCATCTGCCGGACGCGCCGGATACGCTCCCCCACGTCCTTGTAGTTGGGCCAGCGCACCGAGAGGTCGGTGAACAACTGCAGCGCCGTCTCGTAATCCCCCGCCTCCTGGGCGGCCACCGCCTCCCCGTACAGGGCGGACAGTTCCCGCTGCTCTTCCACGTAATCCAGGCCGGCCAGGGCCTCCTCGTGGCCGGGCACCCGCTCCAGCAGCTCCCGATAGCGGGCCTCGGCCTCGTCCCATTTGCCCGCGTCGCGCAGGGCGTTGGCCTCCCGCAAGAGGGACGCCCGCTGGGCCTGGCGTTGGGCCTGGGCCAGGGCGGGAACCAACTGCTGCCGATACAGCCTGACGCCCACGAACCCCAAAAAGGCGATGAGGGCCACGGTGGTCGCGTAGAGGAGCAGCCGGCGCCAGGGGATGATCCAGCGGCGCCCCCTGACCCGCGTCTCCTCGTCCAGGTGGGCCCTGAAACGGGCCTCCTCCAGCAGGTCGCGCACCCGCTGGCTGTCGGGATAGGCCTCGGCCAGGGCCGTCAGGCCATCGATGGCCTCCTCCCAGTGCCCCCTCTGCAGGGCGGCCGTGGCCTGCCCATAGCGGGGATCCTCCCGCACCGCCCCGTCGTCCTCTTCATCCCTATATCCCCGGCCGTCCATGCGGCCGCCGGTCTCGTCAGATCCCACCAGATCTTTCCTCCCACTCTCGTCATTCATAATCCGGGCGGTCGCCGTCATCCATTCCCCGACGCCCTCCTCGTCAGCGGAAAAACCATCCCCCGCGTCGTCTGCCTCGGCAAGGGCCATCCTCATCCTCTGCAGGGCGGCGGGGCCGCTGATCCTCTCCATGGCATAGACCCGACGCTCCGCCGGGGCGACGGCCTGCTCCACGGCGCGGGCCAGGGCCCCTTCCAGGGGCACAGCCTGCTCCGGCCCCTGCGCCCCTTTACGCCGACGCAGGCCCCCGCGCGCCCTTTTGCGCAGCGCCGCCAAGACCGAGGCCAGCCCGCCCCTGACACGCCCCAGGGCGCTGCCCAGCCCCCCCGCGACGGCGGCCACCCCGCCGGCCAGGGCTTTCCCCAGTCGCTGCAGGACGCCGGGGGCGCGCTCCCGCTCCCCGTCCACCGTCCACTGCCCCTCCTTTAGCGGGGGGGCGTCCACGGGCGCAGGGGTTTCCTCAGAAGCGGCGGCTGATTGGGAAGCCGCGGCTGCCTCCGGAGCCACGGCTGATTCAGAAGCGGGGGCTGCCTCCGAAGCCACAGGTTCCTCCGTCGCGGCCCTTTCCTCGTCCACACCGC
>CAZMOW010000117.1:0-7575 GCA_964567975.1 uncultured Anaerolineales bacterium
TCAGACTCCTCTTTCTGACAGGCCCAATGATTCTAACAGACTTTGCGTGCACCCGTTCCGCTGGACACCTCGCTTTGCGGCTGCTATACTATTTATCCTATTTGACTGTTTTCCTGTAAAGGTTTGTGGGTAGAATAGAAAAGGTCGTCAAGAGAACGGGGGCCGTGGTTCCCTTTAACGAACAGCGCATCACCAACGCCATCTATCGGGCGGCGGTGGCCGTGGGTGGGCGCGATCGGGCCCTGGCCGAGCGGCTGGCCGACCGAGTGGTGAAGCGTCTGGAAGAGGTGACGCCCCCCGATCACATCCCCACCGTGGAAGAGATTCAGGACGTGGTGGAGGAGGTGCTCATCAAGAACGGCCATGCCAAGACGGCCAAGGCCTACATTCTCTATCGTCAGGAGCGCGCTCGGCGCCGGCAGGAGCGCGCCCGGCGTTCGCTTTATCCTTCGGGGAATATTCCCTGGCGCAAGATCTGGGAGGCTTTGGATTGGGCCGTGGATCACGATCTGCATACCGTGGAGAGCCTGAACGCGCGTATCGCCAGGGGCGAGTTCCCCCAGATCGTGCGAGAATCGGATCGCGCCTATATTGAGGATATCTGCTGTGTCTCGGAGATGATCAAGGAGCGCGAGGATGAGGTGCGGCTCGTCATCATCGCCGGCCCCTCTTCATCGGGCAAGACGACCACCACCATCAAGCTGGAACACCTTCTTGGCAAGATGGGCATGCGTCTGGTGCCCCTTACGGTGGACAATTATTTCTTTGACCTGGAGCTTCATCCCCGGGATGAGCACGGCGATTACGATTACGAGACGCCCCAGGCCCTGGATCTGGAACTCATCAACGAGCATCTACAGCGACTGATCGCGGGGGAGGAGGTGCGCGTTCCCTATTACGACTTTGAGACGGGGCGGCAGCATCGAGAGCACAAGCCCCTGCAGCTCGATCCCGACCAGGTGATCCTCATCGACAGCCTGCATGGACTCTACCCCGACATGACCGAGGATATCGACGACGAGCGTAAATTCAAGATCTATCTCGAGCCCCTGCTGCAGATGAGGGGGCCGGATGATGGGTATATACGTTGGACCGATCTGCGCCTGATGCGGCGCATGGAACGCGATGCGATGTGCCGCAATTACTGCCGCCGCCGCACCCTGGAGCACTGGCACTATGTGCGGAGTAGCGAGATGCGCAACATCATCCCCTATCTCCACACCGCCGATTATATCATCAACAGCGGCCTGCCCTACGAGGTGCCCGTCATGCGGCCCCGGCTGCTGGACTCCTTTCGCGAGTGGGAACGGGAATACGCCCATGATCCGTTGCGCCAGGACGCCGCCATGCGCGCCGAGCGCGTTCGCCGCCTGCTGGAGGCCGTCGTTCCCGTGGAGGACGAGTCCGCCATCCCCCCCGACTCTCTCTTGCGAGAGTTCATCGGCGGAAGCTGTTATGATTATTAGCGTTCGTGACGAGGCGTGTGGCGTCGGCCTCAGTTGAAGAACAGGAGCGTCATGAATACGGAAGCGATGGGACAACGGGAGACAGAGTGGAAGGATAGCGATCGGCGGTTTGGATCCTGGACGACCAGGTTGTTCGCGCTGGTATTGTTCGCCGGGCTCAGTTTCTTTATGACCTATCCCCTTTTGCTGAACCTGTTGGAGGCCGTTCCCGGACCTCCCTTTGACAATTTCGCCTGGCTTTATGACCTGTGGTGGTTTCGGCACACCATCGTCGAGTCCACCTCCTCGATGATGGAACGTCTGGCCCACAATCCCACCATCTTTTATCCCTTTGGTTACGATCTGCGCCTTTCGGAGACCATGTATGCCAACAAGGCGTTGATGGCCCCCTTTCTCTTTTGGGGGAACGAGATCGTGGCCTACAACCTCTTCCTTCTGCTCAGTTTCGTCCTTACTGGCTATACTACCTATCTTCTCATCGCCTACCTGACGGACAATCCGCACGCGGCGATGATAGGGGGTGCCATCTTTGCCTTTTGTCCCTATCGCATACATTCCATGGCCGCCGGCTGGCTGCCCTTGCTGGCCACCCATTGGATTCCCCTCATCTTTTTGTATCTGGAGCGCACCTTTCGCGAGAAAAAGTCACGCCATGCCCTGGCGGCTGGCTTTTTTATGGGCTTGACCGTCCTCTCCTCCCGGCACTATTTGGTTATCGTGGGCAGCATGGTCTTGGTCTTTACGCTGTTCCGCTTGCATTTTTGGAGGGGAAAGCGGGCCATACGGGACCATCTTTTGCGCCATCTGGCGTTGGCGGGGCTTTTGGCAGTGGCCATGGCCGCTCCTATCGTTCTGCCCATATTCGTGGGGCGCTCCGGGGAGGTGGGCTGGTCGCTTTGGGAGGTGAAGGCGTGGACCGCGAGCGCGGACGACTTTCTCCTGCCCAACGTCTATCATCCCGTGTGGGGAGAGTTCTTTTTGCGCGCTCGCGCCTACACTCCACACTATCCCTGGTACGCTCCCGGTTTCGGCTATTTGGGGGCGGTGGCCCTGGTTCTGGCCCTCGTGGGCATTTTGGGGATCAGGATGGGGCGCGATCTAGTTCGCGCCTTTGTCTGGATGGGCGCCATCTCTCTGGTACTCAGCCTGGGAGTCGTGCTCCATTGGCAGGGCGAGGTTGTGGAGATAGGGGTGCCCCCCTCCATCGAGGGGTTCTTTGCCCGGTGCATGTCCACGGTCATGAACAAGTTGGCGCTGAACAGGGCCTCGTACTATGAGATCGCCTCCAGCGAGGGCACTATTCCCGTGCCGCTGCCCGCCCTTTTGCTCTATCTCTTTGTTCCCCTGGGAGATACCCTGCAACTCCTGTATCGCTTTGGCGTGATGGTGATATTCCCCCTTTCCGTCCTGGCGGGTATGGGGGCGGCCAAGATTCTGGGTGGCATCAGGCCATTGGCGGACCTGGAGGAGAAGCGGCCCCGCGCGCATCGCGCGCTGGAGATGCGGCAGCGCTCCCCAGGCGTCATCTTGGGAGGCATCCTCATTTTGGGGCTGGTCCTGTTTGACTTTTGCAGCGCCCCTCTGCCCTATGGATTCACCGATGTGAGGCCCCAGCCCACGGATCGGTGGTTGGTGGCACGGCCGGATGATGTGGTGGTGATGCAGTTTCCCCTGGCACGCGCCTTGAACGGGGATAGCCTGTATCGCACCAAATATCATGGCAAGCGCGTCACCTATGGTCAGGGTACCTATCCGCTCAGCTATCGCTATGCCCTACCCGTTCTGGAAACTTTTCCCGGAGAGGAGTGTCTATCTTTGCTCGGGAATTGGGGGGTGACACACGTCGTCGTGGCTTCTGGGGCCTATGATGCGGGTTGGGGTGACGCGGAAGGGCAGACGTGGGATGCGGTGCAGCGTCAGATCGACGCCTCGCCTCGTCTTCATTTCGCCGGCGTCATCCTGGAGGAGAATTTCTGGCGTGACGAGCGTGTCTCGGGCGTTCTGAATGGAAATATGCCTGTGGAGTCGGTGGTATCTGGTAGGGTCTATCTGTACGAGTTGAGATAAGGAAGGCGTCGCGCCCTGGAGCCCATGTTTGGCGTGTTTTTCAAAGGTCTGTATCATCTGTGCGGTACCTGATATCTGCCAGTGTGAGGGTAAAGGGCGATGCCTTTTGCGCTGGGATAGGGATTGTTGGCCCGGTGTATCGAGGTATAGAGGAAGGTGTATTCGAGGATGCGTGGTAGATGAAACTTTCGGTACTTGTGCCCGTGTATAATGAGGAGAAGGGGCTGGAGGAGATCATCCACCGTGTGGCCGCCGTGGACGTGGAGAAGGAGATCATCGTCGTCGACGACTGTTCCGAGGATAGGACGGCCGAGATCCTGGAGGCGCTGGATGTGCCCGGGCTGCGCGTGTTGCGCCATGACGTAAACAGGGGCAAGGGGGCGGCCATCCGCACGGCGCTGGAGGCAGCTACCGGGGATGCCATCATCATTCAGGATGCCGATCTGGAGTATGATCCGCGCGATTATGGGGCCCTGTTGGAACCCCTGATCTCTGGGGACGCTCAGGTCGTATACGGTGTGCGCAGTTTCGAGGAGCAAAAGTTCCTCCTGAGCTTTGGGAATAGGCTCCTCACATGGTTGACCAACCTCCTCTACGGCGTCGATTTACAGGATATGGAGACCTGCTACAAGGTGATGCGTACGGATATCGCTCGGCGATTGGATATCGAGTGTGATAGGTTCGACCTCGAGCCCGAGATCACGGCCAAAGTTGCGCGTCTGGGGTACGAGATACACGAGGTTCCCATCTCCTATGATCCCCGCGAGGAGAAAAAACTATCTCCCTGGCGGGATGGCTGGCCCGCGTTGCGGGCCCTGTTCAAGTACCTTTTCTGGACGCCCGAGGGGGGGCATGCGCGATGAGGAGCGAGGGGCGTTGGATATCGCTTTCCAGCAGGCGACGGTATACGGGCGAGGTTCTCCTGGACATCACGACGCCACCCGGGTCGGCGTCGCTGGACGTAGATACAGAGAAGCACCTGCCCGAAAGGCAGGTGCTGTGTCTATGGCGCGCGGTCACGTTCAGCCTCCCGAGACGATATTTACGAGTACGATCTCATCTCCCGGCTCGATGACCGTCTGTCCCTTTACGAGCTTTTTGTCTCGCAGGGCGAGGACGCTGTGGACATCCTTGCCAGTCTTTTTGATGGCCTCACGCACCGTTATCCCGTCTTCCACTTCCCATTCCTGCTCACGATACTTCATCTTGGCCATTTTATAAATCTCCCTCCTTTGACCGTTTGCTTCTAATCCTTGGAATATACACACGAGATGCGAGCAACTGTCGCTGACTTGATATAAGTCCAGTTTATATATTAAGAATGAATAATATAACAAGTTCCTCTATTCGTCAAGTGTCCCGCTGGTTGAGTTTCCTTGCACGGCCTGTCGCCCGTTTTCGCGTTCGCGAAACTTGCCTCCTCTTGGCCTCTGTGCTATACTTCCTCTGCATGGGGCGCGTGGCTCAGTTGGTTAGAGCGTACGGTTCACATCCGTGAGGTCAGAGGTTCGAGTCCTCTCGCGCCCACAGCATTCCCCCCTTCTGAAGGAAGGGGGGTTTTCTTTACCCGTGCTCCATCAAGGGGCATGGCTTTCCTCCTTGGGGGTGATATGATGTCCTCTTTGCCCTGGTGTGCGACTTTTGTCACATACAGCTCGCCCTTTTTGTGGCATAATGACAGCTACGACAGATAAAAGTTTACGGAAGGAGTGACGAGGATGTTCTGTTATCAATGTCAGGAGACGGCCAAGGGAGAAGGGTGCACCGTACGCGGTGTATGCGGAAAAGCCCCAAAAGTGGCCAACTTGCAGGATCTGCTCATCTATCTACTCAAGGGGATCTCGGTATACGGCGTGCGGGCTAAAGAGCTGGGAATAGAGGACGCGGCAGTTGGCGACTTTATCTCAGAGGCCCTTTTCAGCACCATCACCAACGCGGACTTTGACCCCGAGCGCTTTGTCGAGTGGATCCGCGAGGCGCTGGATATGCGCCAGGAATTGAGGGAACAGTTCCTCTCCGCCTATGAGGAGGAACATGGTCGGGTCTTTGATGAGGCACTGCCTGAGATGGCCACCTGGACGCCCGAGGATGGCGATCTGGAGGAACTGATTGCCAAGGGTCAGGAGGTTGGTGTCATGGCAAATCCCGATCTCGATGAGGATGTGCGTGCCCTCCGCGACTTGCTCACTTATGGTCTCAAGGGAATGGCGGCCTATTATGACCATGCCCGGATTCTGGGCTATGAGGATGAGGAGGTGCGCGATTTCCTTCAGGAAGGTCTGGCTATGGCAGCGAACGAGGAGGACGCCAGCGTAGATGAGCTTTTCGCTGCGGTCGTCAAGGCTGGCGAGATGGGCGTGCAAACCATGGCCCTCCTGGACGAGGCCAATACAGGGACCTACGGACATCCCGAACCCACAGAGGTCGACATCGGCGTCAAAGAGGGACCGGCCATCCTCATCAGCGGCCATGATCTGCGCGATCTCAAAGAGTTGTTGGAGCAGACAGAGGGGATGGGGATCAACGTCTATACCCACGGCGAGATGCTCCCGGCCAACGCCTACCCGGAGTTGAAAAAATATCCCCATCTGGTGGGCAACTATGGCGGCTCCTGGTGGCACCAGCGCGAGGAGTTCGAAAGTTTTGGGGGCGCCATCCTGATGACCACCAACTGCCTCGTGCCCCCTCGCGACGGTTACGTGGACAGACTGTTTACGACGGGATTGGTGGGCTGGCCCGGTGTGGAACACATTCCCGACAGGGAGAATGGGGAGCCCAAGGATTTCAGCCCCGTCATCGAAAAGGCGCTGGAGTCGGACAGCCCGGAGGAATTGGAACAGGGTACCATCCCCATCGGTTTCGCCCACCACACCGTGTTGAGTGTGGCCGATCAGGTGATAGAGGCCATCCAGGGCGGTGACATCGGGCGATTCGTGGTCATGGCTGGCTGTGATGGGCGGCATAGATCGCGGGAGTACTATACCGAGATCGCCAAGGAGTTGCCGGAGGACAGCATCATCCTCACCGCCGGCTGCGCCAAGTACCGCTACAACAAACTGGATTTGGGAGATATCGGGGGCATCCCCCGCGTGCTCGATGCCGGCCAGTGTAACGACTCCTATTCGTTGGTGGTCATCGCCCAGAAGTTGGCCGAGGTCCTGGGCGCTGAGGATATCAACGAGTTGCCCATAGAGTATGACATCGCCTGGTACGAGCAAAAGGCCGTCATCGTGCTGCTGGCGCTGCTCTCCCTGGGCGTCAAGCGGATTCGCCTGGGACCCACGTTGCCGGCCTTTCTGTCGCCGAACGTGGTCGACGTGCTGGTGGAAAAGTTCGAACTACAGCCCATCTCTACGGTGGAGGAGGATCTGGAGAGCATCGTCGCCGGTGCGTAACGTTCAGTTTGTCGAGGCGCCGTCGGGGGGATTTCGTCCCCTCGGCGGCGCTCAATTATCAAAGGAGGATGCCATATGAAAATCATCGACGCTTTACAGGCCCCAGAGGCACCCAATCCCCACAACGTCAGTGCGCGGGTAGTGCACAAGACGGAGCACGTGCAGGTGAGCCTCATCACCCTGCAGCCCGGAGAGGCCCTGCGACGGCATGTGACGCCGGTAGACGCCTTCTTCTATATTCTGCGGGGCGAGGGTGTGGTGGAGATCGGTGATGAGCAGCAGATGGTATCATCCGATATGTTGATCCATAGTCCGGCCGACATTCCCCATCGCCTGCTGAATGAGGGGGACAAAGTGTTTCAGTTTCTGGTGATCAAGACGCCAAGCCAGGAGGGCCCTACCAAGATACTTTAGGCCCTTTCCCAATGGTGACGCCCGGGGTCGCTATCTTGGGACCGAGGAGAGGCTCTGTTGGAAGAACCTAGCGGGACGTCTGGCACTTTGCTATCAAGTGCCAGACGTCTGAACACTTGTCGCGACACCCCCATTCTTCTGCAGATCAGGTTTGTAATCTTTCCTCCCATTCGCGCCGCAGGCGCGCCATCTGGGTCATGAGGGCCTTCGGCGTGTCGCCGCGCAGTACCTCG
>CAZMOW010000118.1:0-7496 GCA_964567975.1 uncultured Anaerolineales bacterium
GCAGAACCGAAGGTCTTTCTGGAGGCTGTCTCCTATGTGTGGAATCTCGTCAGGGGTGGCCTGTCGGGCGTGGGACGGGCCGAGGGCTATCCCTCGGTTGCCTGCACCCAGGGCTGCTCCGTCAGGTGTGGCACGAGCATACGCCGTTGCCCGGCGGCGCACGAGGGCGACCTGCCCGTCAAGATGCAGAAATGTAACAACGGGGCCTGGGCCAACGGCTCCCACCCCGAATATGAGGGCCTTTTCGTCGACGGCCAGGAGCTTTACATCCCGCGTCCCCCGGGCATGGGTGAGGCGGGACTGGACGTCAGTAACCTGGTTGAGGATATGGGCCTTACTACCTGGGCCTATTCTACCTGGTATCGGTATTTCGCCGGCCTGAGGGAACTGGGCATCGAAAAGATTGACGGTCAGGCCTTTGACTTGGAGAATCCCGAGTGGTGGCGTCAGTGGGTCCTGGACGTGGCCCATCGGGAGGGGTTGGGGGACGAATACGCCGAGGGCCTGGCGCGCTTTTACGAGAAGCACGAGGTGGGTCCCCGCTATCTGGCCGACTTTATCGAGTCCTCGGGCAGCCGCGGACATGCCTGGCATCGCGAGGGGCGGGCCATGGAGCCCCATCCCAGTCCCTTTTGGGAATACTCGGCCCTCCTGTACGCGGTGGCCACCCGGGATGTGACGCCCAGTACTCACGGTTTCTTTTTTCTGAACGGCCTCTATGGCTATCCCGATGCCCCCAAGGACCCCTCCGAGATATCCCCTGCCCTGCAGGAACTGGCGGAGATGATCTATGGGGCGCGAGAGGCCGTCTATCCCGGCGATGAATACGTGGAGCACGTGACCGCCTGGCACCAGCACCGGGCCATCATCAAGGACTCCCTCTCTGTCTGCGACTGGATCTTTCCCGTCACACGGCGTACCTTTGCCAGCGAGGAGGAGCGAGAAGAGGCACTGGCAGAGGGCGGCGGGGCCATCTATGGCGATATCGCGGCGGAGGCGGTCATGTACCGTCCCTGTACCGGCATCCCCCTCAGCATCGCCGAGATGGAGCGCCCCGTCGCCGAGCGTATCTTTAACCTGGAGCGCTGTCTGGACATCAGAAACTATGGCCGCTCTCGGGCCGTCGACGAGGAGATCATCCCTCACTATCAGTGGTCGGAAAAGACGGACGGCACGCATATCAGTGAGGAGGCCAAAGAGTTTCGTCAGTTGCTGGAGCGTTACTATGCGCTGCGCGGCTGGGACGAGGAGACGGGCTGGCCCACGCGGGAGAGACTGGAGGAACTGGGGCTGGAGGACGTGGCCGAGGAGATGGCCCGCCTGGAGAGGCTTCCCCCCTTCCCCTGAGCGGTGAAGCTTACCCCTCGATGCGAAATCTTGGGATGTTCTCTTCTATGAGGTGCAGGCCGAATCCGGGGTCGTCCGATGCTGTCAGGCAGCCGTCTGTGGGCACTGGTTCCCCGGCAAAGATCGACAGGGCTGTCTCCTCTTCCATAAGGGTTAACCCCTCGGCCAGGGGGCAGTTCTCATGGGCGAGGATGAAATGGAGCGACCAGGCCATGCCCCCTCGGTGGGGCATGATGGGGATGTCGTATTCCATGGCCAGGTCATGGATCTGGAGGAGTTCGCTCAGTCCACCCGTCCAGCGGATGTCGGGTTGGATGATGTCGGCCCCCTCGGCTTCCAGGAGATGTCGAAAAGCGTAGCGCGTGTAAAAATGCTCGCCCGTGGCGATGCGGGTGGAATCGATCTTCCGTCGTAATCGCCTATATCCCGCCAGGTTATGCGGCGGGAGGGGTTCCTCGATAAAGGCGAGACCATACGGCGCCAGGATATGCGCCATCTCCATGGCGTATTTGACGTTCCATGTGCAGCTACAGTCGATCATCAGGTCCACGCGAGGGCCGACCCGCTCGCGAGCTGAGGCGATGTACTTCTCGTTCTTCCGCATGCCCTCCCGGCCGTCCAGGGGGCCGTAAGGGGCGCCGAACTTGATCCCGGCAAAGCCCTGCTCCCTGGCCCACGACGGGTCGCGGTTGGTCACATAGACGGGGACGCGCTCCTTGCGCTTTCCTCCCAGGATATCGTAGACGGGTTTGCCCGCCCGCTTGCCCCGCAGGTCCCAGAGAGCAAGGT
The DNA here is from genome assembly GCA_964567975.1 of uncultured Anaerolineales bacterium. Taxonomy (GTDB): domain Bacteria; phylum Chloroflexota; class Anaerolineae; order UBA1429; family UBA1429; genus JAWLEV01. Next base: position 2,137 of record CAZMOW010000118.1, read on the forward strand.
CTATGCCGCTGATGGCCATGAGCACGATGCCCGCCTGGCCGTAACGAAGGGTGGCGCGGTACATCCTCTCCCACAGGACCTGAATCTGGGCGGAATCCTGTCCTACGAGCAGGGGTTCAAGATAGTGCTCTATCACATGGGCCCCCGGCTGCCCCCCGCCGCCTAGCCCCAGACCCACTAGTCCCTCGTCGGTCTCGATCTCCACCAGGACGGAGCCGGGTGTGCGCGGTGTGTAGCCCGGGCCAACCTCTCTTGTTCTGTCGTCGCCGATGTGGGTGCTGTGCGCCTCGGGACGGCCCCAGAGGGCCCTTTCCAGGAGCACGGTGGTGCGTATGTCGGTGATCAGCATGGGAGAGAACCCCTTTTTCATCTTTGACATGGGTGGCCTGAAAGATTAATATATATGCTTGTTGCCCGTCGCCCACTATTGTAGTCGGCTTGAGGGGCATGTCAACGAAGGATGTCCTCTTGTGACCCCCCGCCCCTTCTCCTCTATACCCAGGTGAGAAAGGGGAATGTGTGAGGTATGTTTTTCCAGATTGTTCCCCGCGCTCGAATAGTGTTTGGGGAAGGGCTGTCCATCCGGCTCTAAAAGGGTGTGGGATCACAGACAGGATGCAAAGATAACAAAAAAGGAGAACACTTTGGCACAGACAACGACCATAGATTGTCAAGAGGAGCCCACGGCGAGTACGCGCCACAGTTCCCTTGTGAATGAACTGCCCATCTACTACGGGTGGGTGATCATGGTTGCCGCCATCATCGGCCGCATCATGACCAGTCCGGGGCAGACCTATACCGTCTCCATCTTTATCGAGTATTTCATCGACGATCTGGGTATCAGCCGCTCCCTGGCGAGCACCCTCTATACCATCGGGACCCTCGCCGGGGGTTTGAGTTTGCCCTTTGTGGGGGAGCAGCTTGACAGACGTGGCCCCCGGGTGATGGCTGGGGTGGCCACGGCACTTTTGACGCTGACCTGTGTCTATATGGGATTCGTACAGGGACCCATCATGCTTGGTCTCGGATTTATCCTCCTGCGCATGCTGGGACAGGGCAGCCTGTCCATGATCAGTACGAATGTGATCAACCGTTGGTGGGTGCAGCGCCGGGGGACCATAGTGGGTATCGCCGGCGTCCTGTCGTCCGTCTTGGGGAGTGGCCTTTTTCCCTCGCTGGTGTATGCCCTGATCGGGCGCTTTGGGTGGCGTTCCAGCTATCCCTTGTTGGGGCTTTTTGTCGCCGTGGTGATGTTGCCCGTGGGGTTGATCTTTTACCGGCGTCAGCCCGAGGATTATGGTCTGCAGCCCGATGGTGGCGTAAAGGGCAAAGGCGGCGGAAAACAAGACGAACGACAGGTCGAGGAAAACTGGACGCGATCCGAGGCCGTGCGCACGGCCGCCTTTTGGAGCGCCGGGTTGGGGCTGGCCGCCATTTCCATGCTTGGCACGGGACTCCAGTTCCATATGGTGAGCATCTTTCGCGACAGCGGTCTGCCAGAGGGGGCGGCGGCAGCGGCCTTTCTTCCCATCGCCGTGACGGTGGGAATAGTCAACCTGACCAGTGGTATGCTGGTGGATCGCATCCCCGTGCGCTTTCTTTTATGTGCGGCGTTGCTTCTGCAGGCCACGTCGCTGTTGATGGCGCCTCGTCTGCAGGGCAGGACGATGGCTTTAATATATGGTGTCGTAATTGGCACTACTAGCGGTCTGCAGTTCACCGTTGGTACGGTCATCTGGGCCACCTACTACGGACGACGTCATCTGGGCAGCATCAGGGGCTTGGCCTCTCTGGTGACCATCGGCGGCTCGGCCCTGGGCCCCATGCCCATGGGCGTGGCCAGGGATCTCCTTGGCAGCTATGATCTGGCCCTGACGGTGGCCGCCGCCTTGCCCCTGGCCCTGGCTCTGTTGGCCCTCACCATACGCCGGCCGACCAAAGAGGATCACACCGCGGCCACGGCTGCTGCATCATAGGTTGCGTTGGTCGGGTCATTGTGCACGTGGGCCAGTTCGTCTGCCTGATCAAGAGCGCCTATGCCTCCCTCGATCTGGACAGTGTTCCCTGGCCCACACGCGTTAGTGATTGAGCGCCCTCGTCTATAGCTGCTCGCCGAACCCCGACGCGTCGGAAGCGTAGCAGGCGTCGATAACGCGCATCGTGGCGTCCAGGGGTTCGTCGCCGAATCGCGGTGCGCCGATCCCGCGCACCGCCTCGGACATATCCTCCAGTTCCAGCATGTAGGCATCCACCAGAGGCACGACGATCTCTTCCTCGTGATCGGTGGTGAGTAGGATTCTGGCCTCCTTGCCGCGCCCGAGCGCCCCATCGGGGAGTTCCATGACTCCCTCGGTGCCCACCACGCGGAGATAGTTATCTCCCGAGGCATTGAATCCGGTATCAAAGGTGCCGTACAGATCGGCGCCAAAGTCGAGCATGCCCACGCCGCCCATGTCCACCTCGTACTCTTCTGACCAGGCCAGGGTGGCCCACACCCTGGAGGGTTCGCGGCCCGCCATCATGCGCAGGGTGTTGATGCAGTAGCACCCCACGTCGTACAGTGCCCCTCCCCCCGTCTCGGGCTGCAAGCGGATGTTGGTGGGATCGTCGGGGATGACGAAACTGAAGGTGCTGTGCATGGCCCTCAGCTCGCCCAGGGCGCCGTCGCGCAACAGGTTGACGGCCTTTGTGACCACGGGGCTGAAGCGGTACATAAAGGCCTCCAGCAAGAAATAGTCCGTCGTTTCGGCCGCCTCTTGCATAGCGCGTGCCTCTTTGGCGTCCAGGGCGATGGGCTTTTCGCACAGCACGTGCTTGCCCGCCTGTACAGCAGCGATGGACCACTTTTTGTGTAGATGGTTGGGTAGGGGGATGTACACGACCTCCACGTCGGGATCGTCGAGCAGGGCATCGTAGGAGCCATAGGCCTCGCGCGCCCCAAATTCCTCGGCCACGTTCTCAGCCTTTTCGAGGGTGCGACTCGCCGTCGCCCAGAGTTCCGCCTTGTCCGTTTGCAGCATGGCGGGAAGTACTCTGCCGGTGGCGATATTGGCGCAGCCCATGACACCCCAGCGTACGGGATTCTCCATGATATAACCTCCTAGTGGGAACTCATAAGCCAATTGACTGTCTGTTGCATCAATCTCTGGTAGGGAGGCAGGTTCCAGACGACCTCGCTGTGGCCCATGGCGATGTGGGCCACGCGGCCGGAGCATTCCTGCTTGCTCCATACGATGGGATACGCCACCCCCTCATGCACGGCCACCATGTGTATGTCCAGCCCCAGTTCATAGTCCTGAATATAGAACTCGTCCTTGACGCTAAAGGCTTCTATGCCCTCGATGATGGGATGGTCGTGGTACAGGGGATAGACCATAAAACTGAACTGGGGCGGGTGCTCCACAAAGACGCCGCCGGCCAGGGCCTTGAAGGCGGGGTTGTCCCTGCCCACCACCGTACCACAATGGACGGTGAGGAAGGCGCCTCCGGTGCGCACCCAGTGGGCCAGCCCGGCTGTCTGTTTCGGCGTCAGGAATTGGGGATGGGTATCCTCCTCTCCCTCTCGGTGGCGGGAAAGGCTCGTATAGCTCAGGATGAGATCGTAAGGTGACTCTCGCAGGGTGGTCAGTCTGTCGAGATCATAGGTGGCCTCGACAGTATAACCGCCAGTCTCCAGGAGTGGCTTTACGGCCGACGTAAAGCCCTCAAAGTCGTGGTAGATGCCTCCCAGGATGATGAGAATGCGTTTATCTTCGCTCACAGAGCCCTCCTTTTGTCCGTTTTGTGTGGTCATGAGATGATGGGAGACTATCCCAGTTTGCCTTCGGCCTCCAGTTCGTCGGCCACGTCGTCGAGCCCCAGCTCGGCGAGCTTCTCTCGCGTGGGCCATCCGTTGGCCGGGTTCCATCCCCTGAGTTCATAGTACGTGTCCAGCATGGGCCAGAACTTTTTCAGGTCCAGTTCCACCCCATCGGTAAAGGCCGGATGGGTCAGGTCCCTGGCGACCTGCTCGTCGATCTCGCGACTGCGGTCAAAATATCGCACGTCTATGGCCCGCAGCAGGTTAAAGACGCGCTCTCCGGCCGCATCCAGTTCCTCTTCCGTCGTCTCGTGCCCCGTGCACGTGGAAAAGAGCCTGGACATCAGGGCCGTGTCCGCCGCCTTGTCCTCGCTCTGCATGCTGAAAATCCTGGTGTGTTCCCGGTCGCACAGGACGAGGGATTCCACGAGCATACCTCTGTTGTGATGGAAGATGGCCGGAAGGGCCTTGGTCTCGGGTTTGTCGTAGGTGAAACTGGGATCGCACACGTCGGGTTCCCCATAGACCTTGGCGCATACGGCGCGGGCCGTCTCGAAGGAGAGGGGGCCGCGGTTGGGACCGTGCTCCGGCAGATAGCGCAGGACGTGCTCGGTGAACTGGTGTGTGGAGTCGCTGGCCGGGTCCCTGGTATCCATACACCACTGCAGAATGGGCACGAGCCAGAAGGGAAAGTAGATGCTGCCCCCCGTGCCCCAGTGTCCGTTCCAGTGGTTCGTCTGGCCGGCGTGCCGAGGATAGATATGATCCAGCAGGGGCTTGCCCTGGCCCTCAAAGAGGCGGTCGGCGGCGTAACAGGCCCCCTCGGCCAGCGCGTCCCCGATCTCCCCCTCGCGGAAGGTGATCTTGTGCAGGAGCATGTTCAGGAACTCGGCAGAGACTGACGCCCTATCGCGATTGTACTCGATCGGCTCGTCCGGGACCGGGATTTCCATCCCGTCGATCTCCTCGATGAGACCGTGCTGCTTGCACATCTGCAGCCAGGGAATGATACCGTAAGAAATCTCCCAGCCGTTGAGCCCATAGTCGCTGGTGATGGCCCGCCCCTCCATGTGAGCGCGCTCGTCCTCGGCCTTGTATCCCCAGCACTGTCGGGCCACATTCAGGGTGCCCTCACCATCCTTGCGGGGCACGTTCATGTGCAGGGACATCGTACAGGGAGTATTGCAGAATCCGCACTTGCGCATGCGGCGCCTGGCCGTCGCCCGGGCCGCCTCGCGCATCCCGGGACTGGCGTTGTCCTGTTGGGGGCTCTGCCCCTCGCGGCTGGCCTCCACACATATCTCCATAAAGCGTTCGGGATCAGCGATGGAAACGCCCTGGGTACCCCGCGCGGCGACGGCTTTCAGGTTCTTGGAGCCCATCACGGCGCCGAAACCGCCCTGCCCCGCCGCGTTGCCCGTCTCGGTCTGGATGCAGGCGATGCGGCATAGATTTTCTCCCGCCTGTCCACAGGAGATCACGCGGGTTTTGGGACCATGGGTATTCCTCAGGGCCCTGGTCGTGGAAAAGGTCCCTTTGCCCCACAGATGGCCCGCGTCGC
>CAZMOW010000119.1:0-7467 GCA_964567975.1 uncultured Anaerolineales bacterium
GGGTGTCCTGTTTATCGATCACGTGAAGAGTATAGAGGATATGTATCAGGTGTATCCCGACGAAGAGGGAAATTTGGTCCGCGTGCCTCTGGGAGCGTAGATCTCTTGGCGATGCGTGGTAGCGCAAGCGTATTTAGGGTTGCCCGTGGGCTTTCTGGGTCATTGACGGGCAGAATTTGCGCTCGTGCTGCTCACACTGTCCTCTAACATATCATATTATGAATATCGTAGTGTTCCCTCCTGGGATCACCGCAGCATGCGCGTGGCGAGCTGGGCATAGACCTGGGCCGCAGCCTCCAGGTCGTCCAGGCGGACCTGGTCGTCGACGGTGTGAGCATACGTCTCCTCCCCCGGCCCAAAGCCCACGGTGGGGATGCCGGCGGTCCCCGCGCTATAGACGCCGTCGGTGGAAAAGCTCCACTTTCCAATGTGTGGTACAAAGCCGAGTGCCGCATCCACCGCCTCGGAGACCTGCAGCAAAAAGGGATTCTCCTCGGAGACGGTCCAGGCAGAAAAGTACTGTCGTTTCTCCGTTCGATGGCCTTTATAGCTTGTGGCGTCATAAACGGGAATTTCGAGTTCTGCCCTGACGCCCTCGCGGGCTATGATACGCCGTACCTCATTGATCGCACGCGTCTCCGTCTCGCTTGTCGTCAGTCGTCGGTCTATGTACAGGGTACAGCTATCGGGGATGGTGTTGCGTTCGATACTCTGTGTGACCACACCGTGATCGACAGACAGAGTATCAGAACTTTGGGAGCCGCTATTGATATCGGTCACGGCGATGGTGCCCCGTCCCAGAAAGGGATCTTGGTCAAGTTGCGGGGCGAGGAGTTCCAGGCCGACCACGATGCGGGCCGCCTCGTAGATGGCGTTGGTTCCGCGCTCTGGTGCAGAGGCGTGACATGAGCGCCCTCGCACTTTTATCTGCAATGCCATACGTCCCCGCTGTCCCCTGGCTATCTGCAAGTTGGTGGGTTCGCCAAGTAACACCCAGTCCGGCCTCAGGCCTTCGTCTTCCACGATGTGCTGCAGGGCCAATCCCTCGCAGGTTTCCTCTTGCACGACGCCCACTATGTACAGGTCCCCCGTCAGGGGAGGGCTGCTCTCGATCAGGGCTTTACCGGCGTATACCATGGCCGCCAGTGCGCCTTTCATATCACATGCCCCGCGTCCATAAAGGATCCCGTCGGCGATCTGCCCTCCAAAGGGGTCCCGCTGCCAGTTAGTGATCTCACCTACGCCCACGGTGTCCATGTGGGCATCGTAAAGGAGCTTTTTTCCGCCTTTGATACTCTGTGTGACCGCACCGTCATCGACACACAGAGTATCAAATCTTTCAGGGCCGATCCTGCCGATGACGTTGCCCATGCGGTCGATGGTAACATCGTCAAAGCCCACGGAGCGCATCTCTGCGGCCGTCAGAGAGGCCACCTCGCCCTCCTGTGTGGAGGGGCTTGGCGCACGTATCAATTTTTGGGCGAATGCCGTCAGAGCCTCCCGGTCTATCGGTTGTAAGCGAAAAGCCATGGTCCGTTTATTCCTCAATCCTCGCTATACCAATCTGATCTGATGTTGCTCCATAAAAGGAAAAGTGGAGAACGCCCCTGCATCACTAATAAGCCCCTTTGCCCAAGATGACGGTCGGTATCGTCTTCAGCAGGATGTGCAAATCGAGGAAGGGTGACCAATTCTCGATGTAGTAGATATCCAGGAGCACCATCTCGTCAAAGGTCAGGTCGCTGCGCCCATTGACCTGCCAGAGCCCCGTGATCCCTGGGCGCACCTCCAGGCGGCGCAGATGCCACGCATCATACTCTTCCACCTCGCTGGGTATTGGCGGGCGTGGCCCGATGATGCTCATGTCCCCCCAAAGCACGTTCCACAGTTGGGGCAGTTCGTCCAGGCTGGTGCGGCGGAGAATGCGACCGACGCGGGTTTGCCGCGGATCGTCGGGCATCTTGAAGATGGGCTCTGTGCTTTCGTTTTCCTCTCGCAGTTCCTGCAGTTGAGATTCGGCTCCCACACACATGGAGCGAAACTTTAGACAGGTGAATCGTCGCTGATTGCGGCCCAGGCGTGTCTGCTTGAAGATGATTGGTCCTGGAGAGTCCAATCTGATGGCTATGGCCACGGCCAGCATCAGAGGCGAGGAGACGAGCAGTCCCAAAGAGGCCATGCAGAGGTCGATAGCCCGTTTAAAGAGGGCCTGCCAGTGATGGAGTGAAGGTTCCCTTATGCCCAAAAGGGGGATACCGTCCATCTGCTCCACCACCACACGGCTCAGGGTCATCTGGAAGAGATCGGGCACGATGCGCACGCGGACGTCGTTGCGGGCACACTGGCGCATGATGTTCAGGATCTTTTGGTGGGAGATCCAGGGCAGGGCGATGATGACCTGATCCACGTCATGGGCATCCATCAGGGAGGGCAACTTGTCCGTCGTCCCCAGCGCGGGGTAATTTCCAATATCCGTCTCTGCCCTCTCTGGATCGTCGTCGACAAAGCCCACGATCCTGTAGCCGAGCTCTGGTCGCGCGACGGCGGTACGCATGATGGAGCGCCCGATCTCCCCTGCGCCCACGATAAGCAGGCGGCTGATACCCAGTCCTCGCCTGTGACGCCGGGTGATGATGTAGCGTTCGATGGCGCGGGCGCCTCCGACGGAAAGAAAGATGATGATGCCCGTATATGCAAAGATCAGGCGTGAATGATAACTCGGCGTGGCCAGAAAGACGATGACGATGGTGATGGCTAGGCCGATGAGGGTACCTCGCAGGACGATATAGAGTTCGTCCAGGAGGGTCTTTTCCCGGTCCAGGCGATAGGCCCCCTCTGTCCAGTAGGTGAGCACCTGAATGATCATCAACGCGAATATGCTGGGGAGGTAGGCGGAAAAGGGCACCAGGTAGGTGAGCTCTACCTGGCGGATCCATTGAAGCCTATAACGGACCCAGTAGGCGGCAGAAAAGGAGCCGAATACGAGGAGCAGGTCGATAAAGGGCTTGATGTATCTCCATTGACTTTTTCGCTTTCTAGAATTGTTGGGCATCGTTGCCTTCCAAGACGTGATGGTAGAGTTCAGCCGTTCTTGTTGCCGTGGCATCCCAGGAAAACTCGCTGGCCTGCCGACGTGCCGCCCGGGCGAGCCGTTCACGGCGGGAGGGATCGCTCAGCAGGGAATGGATGGCCTCGGCCAGTGCCTGTGGATCATGCGGATCCACCGTCAACCCCGCGTCCCCGACGACCTCTGGCAGGGACGAGGTATTGGAGACGATGACGGGCGTGCCGCAGGCCATGGCCTCCAAAGGGGGAAGCCCGAACCCCTCATAGAGGGAGGGATAGATGAACAGGTCGGCGGCATTATACCATAGGGGTAACTCCTCATCCGGGACATAGCCGACAAAGTGCGTGGTTTCGTGCAGACCAAGCCGCTCGGCCGCATCGTATACCTCCTGGTAATACCATCCCCGACCGCCAGCGATGACGAGGTGGTGACGGATATCCCGCCGTCGACGGAGCAGGGCATAGGCCTCCAAAAGGGTGATGAGATTCTTTCTGGGTTCCAGGGTGCCCAGAAAAAGGAGCAGATCCGAGGGCAGGTCGTAGCGCTGACGCAGGGCCTTGATGGGCGTCGGATCGTCGAGGGGTCTCATCTGCGCCTCGACGCCGTTGGGAATGACGGTTATCTTTTTTTCTGGCACCGAGAAGAGGCGAAGGGCGTCCTTTTTGGTGCTTGCGGATACGGCGATGACCGCCTGGGCATGGTGTATGGTATATCGCGTCATATGTTGCAGATAGATACGTTTGCTCCGCGGAAACAGTTCGGGATAGAGGTAGAAGCTGAGGTCGTGGAGGGTTACCACTGTGGGACATGTGTGCAAAAGGGGGCCCACGTAGACGGGCTGATGCAGGAGATCGAGATTTGCCCTGCGGGCAGCCCAGGGCTGTATGCCCTGTTCCCAGAGGATGCGGGCCAGGGGATGCTCTGTGGGCCACGGGGACGTGCACGTGTGCCATCCCCCGTGTTCAGCGGCCCCTGTGCCCGTGAAGGCAAGATACCGAAAGCTGTCATCCACCTGGGGCAGATGGGTCAGCAAGGCCCGAATGTAGCGGCTGATGCCGGCGCTTCGATAACTCGCCCCGGAAGAGAGCAGATGGGCATTGAGGCCCACGCGTGCTTTGGTTTCTTTTCCACTCACTTGCCTCACCCCTTGCCAGACAATTTGAGACAAACGTCAAGTTTATCTGCATAGCCAGTTCCGACGCTAAAATCGTATCTCAACTGCTTTTTGTGGGCGAAATCACCCTGAATCCAGATGAATGAGCGGCGAGACATGGCAGATAAGGTCGATTCGGCCTTATCTTGAATTGTCCGACCTCTCGCCAGATTATACCATGCCAGAAAAGGCGGGCAAGTTGCCCGAGTGCACGCAAATGTTGTAGATGACTCACTATTCCCCATCCGCGCAGGCGGACGATTGGCCGTAGGCCTTACGAGCCGGCTTCAGACGGCGAAAGCGGGCCACCTGCGGTGGTCTGGGGAATAGACTATGCCTATTCCCTTGCAGAATGGCAATGCCATTCTGCACTATTGGTCAAAGCTCCTTCGAGGCTATTCTTTAGCCCCGCGCTGGCCAGCCAAAGATGCTCGGGCTGAAGCCCAGCGCAAAGGCGCTTTGCGCCGAGCGTCGACCTGCGTCGACGCATCTCAGCGGCGTCCAAGGCTCCGCTCATGCAACTCCTGCCCCCGTCAGTTTCTTCTTTCTGATATGGCCGGTCATTCTAACAGACTTTGCGTGCACCCAAGTCGCCCTATGTGCGTCATGTCAGACTTTTCGCATGGAGGTTGCGGTACAGGGCGACCGTCTCGGCCGCAATGCGGGATTGGGTGTAATGGTTGAGGACGCGTGTCCGGCCTCGCCGGGCGAGGGTTCGTCTGCGTGGCGTGTCGTCGCGCAGCGTGCGCAGATGTCCTCTCAGTGCCTGCGCATCGCCCTCGGGAAAGATCAGTCCACCATCGCCCACGACGTGGGGGATCTCTCCCGAGTCGGAGCCGATGACGGGGGTCCCGCAGGCCAGGGCCTCGACGATGACGCGGCCAAACTGCTCCTTCCAGTTCGGCTTTGTGAGGGAGGGGAGCACCAGGGTGTCCATGGCGCGAAAATGGTGGGGCATCTCCTCGGAAGGGACGTGGTCGTAAAAGGTCACGCGCTCTTGCAGGCCCAGTTCGCAGAATCGCTCCTCGAGGGCGTGGCGCAGGGGGCCCCGGCCCACGAGGATGAGGCGCCACGTCCCCTGGAGATCTGCCAGGGCGTCCACCAGGGTATGGAGGCCCTTTTCCTCGACCAGGCGCCCGGCGTATCCGATGGTGAACGGCCTCTCCGGCGCGTCTGCCGGGGCGGGTGAGAACGCGTCGGGGTCCACGCCAAACTGGGGGATGACGCGCAGGGGGCCCCGATAGCCCTTGTTCCGCAGCACGGTCGCTGCTCCCTCACTGCCGGCGATGGCCGCATCGGCATGTCGGTGGACAAAGCCCTCCATGGCGCGAAAGGGGAGGGGGTAGCGGCGCTGGAGATTCTGCCAGGTAAAGAAGAGGGTCCTGGCACCCTGGCGCCGGGCGGCGCGCAGGGCCAGATAGGTGGCCAGGTTATAGGGCTCCTCATCGATATGACAGATATGGGGATTGGATTGGCGCAGGATGCCGCGCAATCGCGGATAAAAGTGCAGGTGAAAGGAGCCATTGAATACCATGGGGGTGACCACGAGGCGGTAGCCCTCCGTATGGGCCCGCTCCAGTTGCAGCGCATGGGCCCCTTGTCGCCAGCGTGGCGGCACGATGACGGTCAGGTCGATATCCTCATAGGCCGCGATCTGCTCCAGTTTGGTCTGATACGCGCCCACTATGCAGGCTTTGGAGATCATGGTGACGCGCAGTGTCGCACCTCCCACAGATTCACAGGACGACCTCTCATTCTAGCGCATGTCGAGCGCAATGCAAAAAGTTGCGATTCTTTGACAAATCGGCGTATTATGGCTATTATCAGGTGTGTGGGGCGGTGGCGAAATGGCAGACGCTGCGGACTTAAAATCCGCTGGAGTTGTCCTCCGTGAGGGTTCGAATCCCTCCCGCCCTACTGGCTGAGCACAGAACACCCCCTCAAACCCGCGTAAGACTATAAAGGCGCCCGGCAGCATGTGCGGGCGGCCTGGCCTTGCAACCCCCCGCTACCGTCAAGGCTGCATGGACCGGCGAAGCGAGCGCAGGAGATATATCAGTCTTGAGCGCAGGGCAGAGAACCTTGCCGACAGGGCGGAGGGGGGCTCGTCTGTGCGGATGGTGAGCCACGTGGTGGCGCCGGCCTCCACCGAGACCTCTGCGGTGTAAAGTTGCCCCTCATGGTAGAGTTTGACCAGCCAGTCCCCCGCCTCAACGTCGCCTGTGGCAAAATTCTCGTTCCAAAGGGGATCGGGATTCACCTCCTCGTGGGGATAGGTCAGCACATCGCGGGCGATCTCTTCTGGGCGGTCTGCGCGGCGGAGGACGAGTTTGACCTCGGGCAACGGTTCTCCCGTGGGCGACAGAACCTGGCCGGCAAGGGTTCCCTCACCCTCTTTGGGCGTCAACCACAGTTCGGGATTCACCGTCCTGTCATAGTCGTTCTCCCCGTAGCGCACCTCCAGATGTACATGGGGGCCCTCGGCCACGCCCGTCATGCCCACCAGGCCTATACGTTCTCCCGCCTCCACCTGTTGATCGACCTTTGCGTCCACCTGTGATAGGTGACCGTAAAGTACATAGATGGGTTGGCCATGGTAGCGTCTGTCGAGTTCCTGGATCACCAGTTTCCCGTAAAAATCGGTGCCGTCCCCGTACACCTGGGTCCCGTCGTCACCGGCCACGACGATGGTCCCCGGCGCCGCCGCCAGCACGGGTGTGTCCGACGGATTGACGAACTCGACGCCGCGATGGACGGGATAGGTGCCATCGGCGCGGGAGGCGTAGGGATAGAAGCGGGCCACCCTGTCGTTTTCCTCGGGGGCGATGGGGCGTTGCAGCCAGTAATGGTCGGACAGTGGGGAGGGGCTGGGGCTCGGCCCCGGGGTCGTCGGCGGTGAGGGTGTGGCCCCGGATTGGGCGGCAGAGATATAGCCAATGCTTTGCGGCGCCGTCGTGTGGGCCCTGGCGGCCCCCGGCGCAAGGCCCGAGATGATGGGGGGCGCCAGCAGGTGCAAAAGGAGCAGTGTGGCACAGAGGCAACGGATTTGTCGCAGATGAGAGCCCACGCGTTGTGAAGGCAAAAGGTCCTCCTCTTTTGATTCTATCCCTCTCAGATTATATGAGGCCTCGGCCGCAGGGGCCAATCTGTTGTGTATTCAGATGGGCCACCTTCGGTGGCCTTGCAGAATGGCAGCGCCATTCTGCAGTCCAGAACTGCCTGCGCGGACGAGCAATGGCGAGTCATC
>CAZMOW010000120.1:0-7444 GCA_964567975.1 uncultured Anaerolineales bacterium
GTGGCCTTGCAGAATGGCGCCGCCATCTGCAGTCCTAGGAACGCCTGCGCGGACGAGCAATGACTAATGATCTACAACATTTGCGTGCACCTGCCATGATGACCGTAAAGAATTCAGAAATCGAAACTTGACACGCCTTCCCGCCAATGCTATAATGTCCCCAATTGGCTTGGTAATGGGTGGGTTCGGTTCTATTTTGTGTCGGTGCGAACCATAGAGTTTATCATACACCAGGCACGGGCCTGTCTGATCTTTGTGGCCCACATATAGTACCAGTCTGGGCTCAGAAAAGCCATCAACATGTGGCAACCATGTCAATGGGCCTGGAGCAAAGGCTCAGGCGCACAAAAATATTCGCTGCATTGTACCAGATACCCCGATTCTAACCTTCTATTCGACGCGCCTTTTTTGTATTTATATGTACCTTTGAAATTGCTGCGCTACCCGTGTTTATCCCCCCAAAATTGCCAGAATAGTTAATCGACGGAGTCAAAAGTGGACCAAGTGGACATCGCTGAACTCGAAGACAGAACGATGGACGAACTGCAGGATATAGCCCGTGAGGAAGAGATCGTGGGCTATAGTCGCCTCAACAAACAGGACCTCATCTTTCGGCTGTTGGAAGAAAAAGCCGAAAAGAAGGGCTATTCGTTTGGCGGCGGTGTCCTGCAAATCGTCCCCGACGGGATAGGCTTTTTGCGGCGCGATCATATGCTACCCGGGCCCAAGGACGTATACGTGTCCCAGTCGCAGATCCGCCGTTTCGACCTGCGGACGGGAGATATGGTGCTGGGGCAGGTGAGACCGCCAAAAGAGTCGGAAAAGTATTTTGGGCTCTTGCGCGTGGAGGCCATCAATGGCATGAATCCCGAAGAGGCCAAGGACAGGGTGCATTTCTCGGACCTGACACCCATATTCCCTCAAGAGCGGTTCAGACTGGAAACCAGGCCCGATGTGTTCGCCACGCGCCTCATCGACCTGCTGGCCCCCATCGGGCGGGGGCAGCGCGGCCTGATCGTCTCTCCCCCCAAAGCGGGCAAGACCACCATCCTGAAGCAAATTGCCAACGGCATCACGGGCAATTATAATGATGTGGAACTGCTGGTGGTACTTATCGGGGAGCGCCCCGAGGAGGTGACGGATATGGAACGCTCCGTCGAGGGTGTGGTGGTGAGTTCCACATTCGACGAAAAGGTGGAAGCACACACCCGCGTGGCCGAGATAACCCTCGATCGCGCCAAACGCCTGGTGGAGTTGGGGCGAGATGTGGTCGTTCTCATGGACAGCGTCACCCGGCTGGCGCGCGCCTACAATCTCATCGTGCCCTCCAGCGGGAGGACGCTGTCCGGCGGCATCGATCCCGCGGCCGTCTATCCTCCAAAAAAGTTCTACGGTGCAGCCAGGAATATCGAAGGGGGCGGAAGCCTGACCATCATCGCCACATGCCTGGTGGATACGGGCAGCCGTATGGATGATATCATTTACGAGGAGTTCAAAGGAACGGGCAATATGGAGCTGCATCTCAGCCGGCGCCTGGCGGAGCGGCGCATCTTCCCCGCCATCGATACGCAGCGTTCCGGCACGCGGCGTGAGGAGCTGCTGCTGGAGTCCAAGGTACTCAACCGGGTGTGGACGCTACGGCGCATGATCGATCAGGTGGGATCGCTGGAATCCATGGAGGGCATACTCGACCGGCTTCGCAAGACGCGCTCCAACGCCGATTTCCTGGCCACTCTACATCAACCCTAATCATAGTCGATAGTAGAAATGGACGTGACTTTTTCCGAGGACGAACAGACGACAGACGATACTCTATCACCCACCTTCCTAAAAAGGAACATTGGAAGGGCTTTGCGGCATTTTCCCCACCCCTTGCAAAGTTTGACGCACCTCCTGTTGATCGTTCTCCTGGTCTTCTCGATCCATGATCTGGTGCCAGGGAATTTCTCCGCCCTCCTTGGCAAGCCCCTCATGTCCCTGAGTTCTGTATCCACGGCCAGGGGTAGCAACGTCGCCTTTGATGATGTGGAGGATGCCAAGAGTTCGCGTTATCTGAGCGCCAGGGCAGTTCCCTCTACAGCCCGTGTCATGCGCGAATCCCTGCCCATGGTAGAGCCCGAGCAAAAGGTGCGCACCACCGTATTCACTTATACGGTGCAGGAGGGGGATATGGTGCTGGGCATCGCCCAAAAGTTCGGCCTGGAGGGCGACAGCCTCCTGTGGGCCAACGAAGAACTGGCCGATAACCCCGACTTTCTCCGCCTGGGCCAGACCCTGAACATCCTCCCCGTCGATGGCGCTTATCATACCGTGGCCAGCGGCGAAACTGTGGAGGACATCGCACAAAAGTACGATGTAGAGCCGTCAGCCATCACGGACTATGCAGGGAACGATCTGGAGCCCCCCTATGAACTGGCACAGGGTGATAAACTGATCGTCCCTGGCGGGACCAAGCCCTATGAAGCGCCACAAGCGCCGCAACGTCAAGCTCCCCAAAAAGTCGCCGCGCCTCAGGACGCCCAAAAGGGCTCGGGGGCCTTTGCCTGGCCCATGAGCGGGCGTATCACGCAAAGGTTCTGGTCGGGACATCAGGCCATAGACATTGGGGCACCACGGGGCACAGCCATCGTGGCCGCCGATGCGGGCCACGTGGTCGTATCTCAAAATAGCAATGTGGGGTATGGCCGCATGCTCATCATCGATCACGGCAACGGGTACGAGACCCTCTATGCGCATCTCAACGCCTCCTTTGTAGAGGTGGGTTCCTCCGTATCCAGGGGACAGCTTATCGGCCATTGTGGTACCACGGGGTATACCACGGGACCGCATCTGCACTTTGAGATTGTAAAAAACAATGTGCGTCAAAATCCCATGGTCTACCTGCCTTAACCCGGACGTGTGAAGCGATGTCCCCATGAGCCACCGCTGGTTCGTCCTGTTCCTGGCCGCTGCCGCCCTTTTAGTCGTCGGCCCTGTTGGCACCGGAGCAACGGGCACAGGGATAAAAGCAGATTCTCCCTCCAATCTCCTGACCAATCCGGACTTTGAGGGCGAATTCACCCCTCGAGAGGATCCATATACTGGCGTGCTGGCCAACGAGCTGGACGTCGCCGAGGGTTGGGAGCCCTGGTACGATAACGGCCCGGGATGTCCCGCCTACGATCCTCAATGTGAGGATCCCGATTGGTACAACGTACGCCCCGAATACAAGGCCGAGGAGGGCACGCCCCGCGTGCGCTCTGGCGAAAGAGGCCAAAAGCTCTTTACCACCTATGGCACACACACAGCGGGATTCTACCAGACGGCGAAAGTGCCGGCCGACTCGTGGGTGCGCTTCTCTATCTGGACGCAAGTGTGGTCCAGCAATAGAGATATCCCGGAGCATTCCTTCCTGCCCGGCTATTATCGCCTATCACTGGGTATCGATCCCACGGGAGGCACGGACTGGCAATCGGAGGATATCCTCTGGAGTGAGCCCACAGTGCGCCACGACGGGTGGGTACAACTGCAGATCGAGACCTACGCCGAAGCGGAAGAGATCAGCGTCTGGTCGCGGGGCGCGCCCATATGGGCCGTCAAGCACAACGACAGTTACTGGGACGATGCAGAGTTGATCGTCCTGGAGGAAACGCCCCAACCGACGCCCACCCCTTCCCCAACCGACACATCCCATCCCACCCCTCAACCCACCCCTGCAGATCACACGCCAGACCTGTGCTGGGACTGGGACACGATCTGGAAAGACGGTTTTGAGGGAAGCGGACCGACCGACTGGGATCAGGATGCGGAAGAAGGGGAGATAGAGATAGAGGGGGGCGCGCTATGGTTACGAAACGGCCCCTCGGCACACGAAGCCTTTCCCCTGGCCTGGAGCGATCATCCCTGGCTGACCAAGGATGATCTGCGCCTCTCCTTCCGCTTTGCCTACGAGAATGTCACGGCCTATGGTAGCACCATCGCTGTGGGATCGGCCCCCTATAGTGGGCAGCGCACCCTTGCTGGCGCGGAGGGAGTTGAAAGATTCGAGGAAATCCTGCGCAGCCGCTACCACGCAAATGACGGTGACGTGGCGTTGACCCCCGACGACGTGCAGTGCACCATCGACAAAGAGATCGAAGACACAGAGGACATCCTGCGCATCCACCACCGCGAGGGAGAATACAGCGTACAGCTTTTGGGCGAGAAGGTGTGGCAGGGGACGCCCGGCGACGAGGAATGGCATGATCTACAGCTGGAGATTTTGGGGACGAGGTACACCGTGTCTATGGACGGCGAGGAGGTGGGAAGAGGAGCATCCCATTGGCGCCCCCGCAGCCTGTACCTGGGCAATCCGGTGATTGCCTGGACCCGCGGCCAGTGGACAGAAGTGGCCATCGACGATGTGCGCCTGGAACGCTGCAAAACAAAGACGCCACCACGGTTGCCCCTGATCATGCGAAGCTAAAGCATCCGCGCACTCCGATCCACGCTTATCCCCACCTGCAAAAATTCTACTGTTATCTCTTGGAGATGGTGTTACCTCAATCGCCCTCGGGCTGAGGATATCCGCTTTCTGTGGAACTCTGCTGCGCAGATTCCTCATCCGAGGGCGTGTCAGCAACCGTCGGCGTGGGGGTGTCCGACGGTGCAGGAGTCGGCGTCCACATCGCCGTGAGCGTATCCGTGGGAACAGGTGTCTCTGTCGGGGATCGCGTCGCCGTCCCTGTGGGGACGGGCGTCGACGTGGCCGTGGACTGCGGCGTCTGAGTAGCCGTCAGTGTGACAGAGGGGGTGGGAGTGCCCACCGTCGGCGTGGCGGTGGCGGTTTGAGAGGGGGTCGGCGTGGCGTTCTCCAGGGTTATCACCTCGCGTGCTTGGTAGCGATGTCCGTGCCCATCGACTACCACCAACCGTAGGGTATAGGTACCATTCTCCAGACCGCGCGTGTCCCAGCGGCACAGAACGCCATCCGCCACCGGCGCCCTGATCTCTGGCGTGATGCGCTCCCATCTCTCAGGATTGGCTCCCCTCCCCCGCTCCACCACATAGTAAGCGAAATCGGGAATCTCGGTCGAGCCACGGATCTGGACAACGCCCTCCAGAGGAGTGGAAAAGGACTCCAGAGATACGCGAGCGGGTGCGTCATGAAGAGAGCAGGTCTCCCGCGGTGGCACATTGAAACCCTGCTCCCGTGCCCACTCGTCCCACGCGGGCCCATAATCCTCATACGCCCTCTCCTCCACACGCTCCTCTGGACAGAATTCGGTGGCCAGTTTTTCCGTGATGCCACATATCTCGAGCCGCACATGCACGGTGCACGATGGCGGCACATTCTCTTCCAAAAAGAGCTCCTTGCGTGGGGACGGACAGCGCTCCGTGGGTTTTTCGCCGGATATGGGACAGACCTCCAACTCGACCAATCCATCCGGCCGCACAAAGTCAGGCTGCGGCTCCGAACCCAGCGCAGCCTCCATGAAATCGTGCCAGATGCCTCCCGCGCCTTTGCTTCCAGAGATGCCGTCCATGGGCATGTTATCGCTGTTACCCACCCAGACGCCCGTTACCCAGCGCGGCGTGTACCCGAGGGTCCAACTGTCGTGGTAATCGTCGGTGGTTCCCGTCTTGGCCGCCGAGGAAAAGGAGAGCTCCAGAGGATTTTGGGCACCAAAGGCCCGTATGCGAGCCTCGTCATCGGCGAGGATATCCGTAAGGATATAGGCATGACGGGGATCCATCACTTCTGGCATATCGGGGGTGGCCTCGGGCATGATCACCTGCCCCTGCTGATCCGTGATATAGCGGATGGTCTGCGGCGTGACGCGACGCCCGCCGTTAGCCAGCGCGCCATAGGCAGCGGTCATCTCCACTAGGGTGACCTCGCCACCCCCCAACGTGAGGGAGAGGCCATAGTCGTCGCGAACGAGGGAGCGAATGCCAAGGCGCGAGGTCACTTCCAACAGCGCGGGCAGCCCGATCCTTTGCAGGGTAAAGACGGCCGGAATGTTGCGAGAGCAGGCCAGGGCGGTACGCAGGGACACCGGCCCCCATTCCTCATGATCATAGTTGGTCGGCTTGTAGGGTGGGTTGGCCCCGTCGGGGAAGGACTGCTCCAGATCCATGAGCATGGTACCGGCGGTCCATCCCTGTTCCAGCGCAGCGAGATACGTAAAGGGTTTGATGGCAGAACCCGGCTGGCGCAGGCGCGTGGTCACGTTCACCTGCCCGTCTATGGTGCGATCATAAAAGTCCACGCTGCCCAGCATGGCCAGCACATGGCCCGTGCCGGGATCCATGGTCACCAGGGCGGCGTTTGTGGCACCGCGCCCGGAGAGCTCCGCGATATGCTCCTGGGCGATCTCTTCCGCCAGGCGTTGTGTTTCCATATCCAGCGTCGTATACACCTGCAATCCGCCATTATAGAGGCGCTCCGTGCCATACTGGTGTTCCAACTCCTGACGGACGTGCATGACCATATGCGGCGCCTTCATGACGATATCCTGGGGGCTGACCTCCAGTGCCTCCGCGCCAGCCGCCTGCTCCTCTGCACGCGTGATGTACCCCTCCTCGCGCATCAACCGCAAGACCGTCCTGCGCCGCGCCAGGGCCGCCTCGGGGTTAGTATAGGGATCATACCGTGCGGGAGACTGCAAAAAGCCGGCCAAAAGGGCCGCCTCCGCCAGGTCCAGATCCTCCACCTCCTTACCAAAGTAGGTCTCGGCAGCGGCGCCTATGCCGTAGGCCAGGTTGCCAAAATAGACCTCGTTCAAGTATATCTCCAGAATCTCGGCCTTGGAGTAGCGCCGCGTGATCTCGGCGGAGAGGATGGCCTCCTTCACTTTGCGCGACAGCTTGCGCTCGCTGGTCAGGAATAGGTTCTTGACCAACTGTTGGGTGATGGTGCTTCCCCCCTGCACGATCTCACCGCTACGCAGGTCGATATAGAGGGCACGGGCGATGGCCAGGAGGCTGACCCCGGGGTTGGAGAAAAAGGTGGCGTCCTCGGTGGCCACCACGGCCTCCACGACGACGTCGGGAATCTCTTGAAAGTCCACCACGGTACGTCTGCCTCCCAGGGGATCAAACATCTCGAACAACAGCTCTCCGTGGCGATCATAGATTTTGGTGCTCTTGAAGGGGGTGGTTCGTTCATAGAGTTCACGGGGAGAGGGAAGCGAGGTGCCATAATAGGCGTACACGCCCAACGCCGACACCATGGCCAGCAGCGCCAAGAGGAGAACGATCAACACGCCTAACACCACGCCGCGCAGGACGAGGTGGCCCAGCCCCCTATCCCGACCACCGGTCAAGGTTCCGCTGATCGGCGGGAGGGGCTCCCACACAGGACTGTTTTTCAGATCTGTGGGACCGGTCCCTCTGTTATAGGATGACATATCGCCCTTCTCTCTCCTCGGCATCGCGACTCTATTCTAAGACGTGGAGAGTGATCTCTTTGTTCCACATTTTA
>CAZMOW010000121.1:0-7308 GCA_964567975.1 uncultured Anaerolineales bacterium
CCCGCTCCGTCGTGGTGCCCCAGATATCGGTATCCAGGCAGACAAAGGTGGCGTACAGGTAGTCGTCGTCCCATAGAAGGCGCACCTCGGTGTCCTGGCGGGGTGTCTCTCCCGTGTCTGCCAATACGAGATGGATGGCAGATGCTTTTTCCCACGACGTTTCTTCCAGGCACCCGTCGACAGAGAGCGGTGAGGATGCGCGGTAACAGGTATATAGGGGCCGTTCGGACATGGTCGTCGCTCCTTGTCGTCTGTGATCGATGCGGAAAGGCGCTGTCGGCGACTGTTATGGGGATTGCCAGATCACGAATATGGTGGCTTTTCTTCCCAATATTCGCAATGGCTGATCCCGAATGAGCTGCAGTGTCGGGGCCTCTTTCACCATGCTCTTGACGAGGTTGGTCTTGCTTGTCAGGATCACGGCCAATCCTCCCGATTTTAGCACCCGGCCAACTTCTTTGAAAAAGCCGCTGTACAGGGCGGGCAGGCTCCGCTGGCTGTGGCTTTTTCCTCCAAAGGGAGGGTTGCATACGATTCTATCTACGCTGTGAGGGTGCAGTGGCAGGCGACAGGCATCCCATTTGAACAGTTGTCGGGGCTTGTGCCTGGGTCCTATGTTCTCCGCTGCTGCCTGTAACGCCTCATCGTCGATGTCCCCTCCTAGCAAGAGGGCATGCCATTCCGCCAATCCCCGCTCGATGAGGATCGTGCCCGCACCACACATGGGATCAAGAAAGATATCCTCTTTTTCGGGTTGGGAGAGTCGGACCATGGCTGCGGCCACCGAAGGCCGTAGGGAGGCGGGCACGTGAGCAGTTTTATATTCGCCATGGCGCATGGAGGCGTCCGACAGACGCAGGCCGCAGATGAATTCCGACCCGATGAGATTGACCCAGATCTCTATATCCTCTCCACTATCTACTTTTTGCCATGAAATGCGACGTTGTTTCCGCAGGGCCTTTTCCACGCGGCGCTGCAGATCGATGCGTCTGTAGGGCTGATTACTGGCCATGCGAGAGATCACGCGAAAGGATAAGTGGCTCTTGGGCTTGGCGTTCGTAGCCTGTTTGTGTACGGACAGGGCGCTGCGCACGGCGGGCGAGCGGCGCAACGTCTCGCACACGGTGGACAGGCTTTGATATCCTCGGGGAACCTCGGGCATGTGGGCCAGCAGAACGAACACGTCCTCGGCAGTACGCAATTCTAGCAGGTTTCGTGGATTACCGTCATAGTCGAAAAGCACCAAGCCGTTCTTGTCTCGCACCGTTCTAAAACCCTTGACAGAGGCCCCCTGTAAACGCCCCCAAATCTCGTTCCCGGCGATCCTTTCCAGGCCGGGCATGGTGTGCGCATAGTAGATTGTGGCGCGATCCTGGTTCATCTCGTCCTCTCTATTAGCTTGGGCTTAAAGGGATATCGATGTCGTCCATCGCCTATTCTCGTCGACGGCCCAGGAACAGGGTATGGAGCAGGGCGACGAGACAGCCCTGGCCGGGAGAAGGAGCTGGCCCGGGGGGTGGCGGCTCAGGTTCGGGTCCGGGAGATATCTCTTTTTGGTAGGCGTGCCAGGCGTCTACGCGACCGCTCCCCTGGGCATAGACCGTATCGCCCACGTCGAGTGCTGTGCTCATCAGACGTTCTTTCACCGCCTGTGGTGTCAGGTTCGGCTCTGCCTGCAGTAGCAGGGCACAGATGCCCGCGGCAAAGGGGGTGGACATACTTGTGCCCGACGCGGTGGTATAGTATTGATCGACCGGGCTCCCCATGTGGCTATCAGCGGTTCGCGCTGAGATGATATCCTCACCTGGTAGCACGATGTCGGGTTTTATGCGGCCGTCGGCCGTCGGGCCCCGGGAGGAGAATTGCGTAACATAGTCCGCGTCGTTGGTGGCCCCCACCGTGATAACCTCCGTGGCGCAACCGGGGGAGCCTACGGTATAGTCGTCGGGTCCTTCATTTCCCGCGGCCACACAGACGATCACTCCCTCTCGCACGGCGGCGTTGCACATCTCGCAAAGGGCGTCCGTACCATCGCAGGGACCCTCGCCTCCTAGGGAGAGGCTGATGATCTGTACTCCCTGTTGAACGGCCCACTCGACGCCGGCCATCACGTCGCTCATCATGCCCTGGCCATCGGACCCAAGCACTTTGGCAGAGTAGATGTCCGCGCCTGGCGCTGCACCTCTATACAGCCCCTCGCTGGCAGCGCCCGATCCCGCCGCTATTCCGGCACAGTGGGTGCCGTGGCCATGCTGGTCAGCCGCGCCCTGCCCCGTAAAGTCCGTGACCTCGATGATGCGCTGCTCAAAGTCCGGATGTTCCATATCGATGCCCGTATCTATGACCGCGATGCGTACCCCCTCGCCGGCAAACCCCGAATCCCATACGCGGGGGACTTGGATGTGGGGCACCGACGTGTCCAGATAGGCATGTACGGGCAGATCTTGGTATATCTTGACCGTATCAGGATCGTCCTCCATCTCTCGTATGGCATTGGGGGTGGCATGCATCTGTACAAAGGGCCTCAGCCGATAGCGATAGCCCTCCTGAACGCCCCGTCTTGGGCCGGGATGATGCATTATATGCCGTCTTGCTCTGTATTGTACGATGACGGGCAATGGGGTTTCTTCTTCCGTGTCGGCCAGGGTGCGCAAGAGGCCGCGTGTGATTTTCTTATCTGTCACGATGTCTACCTCCCCAGGGCGCTGACGGGTTTGTCAGCCTCGATGCGTGTGATCCATGACCGGCGGGCCAATTTGAGGGCCGTGCGTCCCGTGCAACGCACGCTGGCGCCCCCCATCAGGCGGAAGCGACGCTTGAGCTCCACGCCGAGATCCTCCAGCGTCTCGCGTCGTTCGCCCAGGTTGCCATCCGTGTGGATAATCAGATCAAAGTGGGTGTTGGGACTCTTGCGCCACGATTTGCGAAGTTCAGAGTCGACTTTGGGCATGAGTTTATTCCTCCCTCGATTTTCGTACACCAACTCATCATAGCAGGAGCGTCGATTCGCGTCAAGGACAGGGGGTTTGGTGTGGCTGCAGTAATACAAGGAATTCATCTGGAGCGAGGGCTCTGTAGGTACGCGACACAAATCTGTTGCGCATGGGCGCGCTATGTGTTACACTTGGTTGCACATTCAGGATGCGGTGATCGGTTTCGTGCCGCGTGTTCTTTTGGGCAGGCAGAGTTTTTGCACAAAGGGGGTAAAGGATGAAGACGATTGGACTGGGCAACTCGTCCTTGGAGGTATCGCGTGTCGGTTTGGGCTGCATGCGACTGAGTCCCGATCAGCGGGAAGCCATGAAGACAATTCGTGCCGCGTTGGACGCGGGGATCAGTTTTTTCGATCATGCCGACATCTATGGTCGTGGGCAGCGGGAGGAGACTTTTTCTGCCATCTGGGACGAGGTCCCGGGGCTTCGCAGCAGGGTTGTCGTGCAGTCCAAGTGCGGCATCCGTCCCGCGGGGGACCCCCACGCGGCGGCGCCCACGCGTTACGATTTTAGCTACGAGCACATCATGGCGGCTGTGGAGGGCAGCCTGAGCCGTCTGAAGACGGATTATTTGGATGTGCTTCTTCTGCATCGGCCGGATGCCCTGGTGCAGCCAGAGGAGGTGGCGCGGGCCTTTGACCGGCTGCACGAACAGGGAAAGGTGCGTCACTTTGGCGTCAGCAACCACACGGCGGCCCAGATCCGCCTTTTGCAGAAATGGGTGGATCAGCCCCTGGTGGCGAATCAGCTGCAGCTGAGCGTGGTTCACACCCACCTTATAGATGAGGCAATCATCATGAATAGGAGCGACTATCCGGCACCCCGGCGCAACGAGGGGACCCTGGAATTCTGCCGGCTCCACAACATTACTATCCAGGCCTGGAGTCCCCTGGCCGCCGGGGCTGTCACAGGGAAACCCATAGAGGAACCTGATCCACGATTGGAGAGGGCGGCAGAGGTGGTGGCCGAGATGGCCACCAAATATGGCGTTTCAGGGGAGGCTATCATGGTGGCCTGGCTCCTCCGCCACCCGGCGGGCATTCAGCCCCTCATCGGCACGACCAATGCGGGGCGCATCGCCGGTGCGTGCGCGGGCACGGACCTGACGCTGAGTCGCGAGGAATGGTATCGTCTCTTTGAGGCCGGGCGGGGACGTCGACTGCCCTGAGTGGCTGTCAGGGGACGGGCGAGGGGAGATGCTTCAGAGAAACGATGATATGATCGGTGAGTTTGTGGAATAAGTAGGAGCGTCGGATATCAAGGAGCTGGCTGTGTCTTGGGCGGAAGGAGAAGCTCATATGCAATCCTATGATTACGTCATCATTGGTGGAGGCCTGGCTGGCGGGAGGGGCGCTGAGGGAATCCGTCAGGTGGATGAGGAGGGCTCCGTGGTGCTGGTGACCCAGGAGCCGCACCGTCCCTACGAGCGTCCTCCTCTCTCAAAGGACTATATGCTGGGCGAGGCGGGCCTGGATCGCGTCTATTTGCAGGAGGAGGGCTACTATGAGGAGAACGACATCGAACTTCTGACCGGCTTTCGCGTCATGAGGATCGATCCCGAGGTACAGACGGTCACGCTGGACGATGATCGGGTGCTGGGCTACGGAAAGTTGCTCCTGTCCACGGGGGGAACGGCCCGTCGTCTATCCATGCCCGGCAGCGATCTGGAGAACGTCTTCACCTTAAGGACCATCGAGGATTCGCAGGCCATTCAGGAGGCTGGGGGCGAGGGGAAGCACGCCTTGGTCATGGGGGGAAGTTTCATCGGTTCCGAGGTGGCCTCGTCTCTCACCCGGCGGGGTACCAAGGTAACCATGATCTTTCCGGAGTCGGGGCTCCTGGCACGCATCGTACCCGAAGAGCTGAGCGGATTCCTGGGCGACGTCTACCATCAGGAGGGTGTGACCGTCATGCCTGGGGTAATCTGCGAAAAGCTGGAAGGTGAGGGCAAGGTGGAACGCGCCACATTGGACGTGGGCGAGATCCTGGACGTGGACCTGGTGGTGATGGGTGTGGGCATCACCACCAATACGGAACTGGCGCAGGAGGCTGGGCTGGAACTGGGGCAGGACGATGCTGTGATCGTCGATGAGTATCTCCGCAGCAGCGATCCAAATATCTACTGCGCCGGGGACATTGCCGCCTGGCCCGATCCCACCTTTGGCGAGCGCTTGCGCGCGGAGCACTGGGACGTGGCTCGTCGGCAGGGCAGGAGAGCGGGGCGTAATATGGCTGGGGAAGAGGAGGCCTACGATGCGCTACCCTACTTTTTTTCCGATATCTTTGATCTGAGTTTCGAGGTCTGGGGTAATCTGGCCTCGTGGGAGCGCACGTTAACGCGGGGTTCTCTCGAGGAACGTAGCGTGGCCTATTACTACTTTGACAAGGGAGAGCTCGTGGGTGTGTTCGCCATGGGACGTCCCTCCGCGGAGCGTTCCCCCATGCAGGATTTGGTGAAAGCGCGTCTCGCGTATGCTGAGGTGGCTGGCGCCCTGCGCGACGAGACGATGGAGTTGGAGACGCTGCTGGGCGGCGCTGAAGTGGAAGATGCGGAAGAGGAAATTTCTGAGCTGAGCTTTGAGGAGGATATCCGGCCCCTATTCCGCGACAAGGACGTGGAAGAGATGAAAGAGATCGCTCACTTTGATCTCTCCAAGTATGAGGATGTTCGCGACAATGCCGAGGCGATCCTTTCCTATCTGGCCGATGGATCCATGCCCTGCGACGGCCCCTGGCCGGATGAGCAAGTGGAGAAATTTAGGCGTTGGGTGGATCAGGGTATGAAAGGGTGAACACGCTTTCAGTTTGTTGACTCGGCCGCGGAGGGCTTGTGTCTGGTTGATGCGATACAAGCCCCATGAAACGTTCAACGACGTCGTGCGCGTCGAGTCGAGCGGAAGCGATGGGCTTGAGGGTGTCAAAGTGGCGGCCTTTGATATGCGGATCCTGTTGAGCGACATCAATTCGCCCATATTGCCCCCGTTGGTCAGGACCTTTGGCTATGCGGCCAAGCCCATGAACGACAAACTCGTGCAAAAGGGAGGGGAGCAGGCGGCTTTGCCCAAGGGATTTTCTGTGGAAGACACCAAAGGGCCGCTGAAAGAGGGCGAACTTGAGCGCGCCGCAGAGTGGGCGCGGGGGATCATCACCGATATTCGCTCAGTATGACGATCTTGAAATCATCCTTACGTACGAAACCCTGATCCCCGGTCACGAAAGCCGTGGTAACATGCAATGTGTCAGGAAGGACGGAGTTTGTATTGCGCCCAGACTTGTGCTGCACGGCTTGGCTTGCCGTGCAGCACAAAAGTTACGTTGGGGGAATGGAGCCTCGTTTGAAGAACCCTATATGCCGTGTCCTGAATTCATCGCATCCCGTACCCCATCCAGCGTATCCTGTGCCTCGGGCACCATGGCAAAGAACTCTTTCAGCATTTCACAGGCATAGTCGTCGCAATATGCGCAGTTGATCACGCCCCGCTCCACCGCGCAGGCACGTATCTCGCACTCGGCGCAGTGGTGGCATTTCCTTTCGTCGCTGAGGCAACCGTTACAGATCACATTCTCGACGGTGATACCGGGCGCGTTGTACTGCTCCCGCCATTGGGCCGCCACCTCGTCCAAAGCCTTTTGATCGTCAGTCTGGGTTGCCACATAGGCCCCACAGTCGCTGCACACCAATCCACAGTGAGCGATAATCTTTTCCATGACGCGACACCTCTCTCGATGCGCTTCCCAAGCCGCCTGTATTCTACTCTCGGATTACCCACTTGTCCAGCATACAGAGATGGCGGCTTCATCCCAAAGGTGCCACCCCGAACGCCCTATCGTGCGTCCACGAACAGATCCTGGTGCTCATAGATATCCCCGTAGAGCCAGTCGAGGAGTTCGGTCGTCAATGCATCGCGGATATTCCTATATGCAGGATCGTGCCACAGATTGCGCGTTTCCCCCGGGTCGGCGACGAGATCGTAGAGCTGGCCCGTCTTATTCCCTGTAAAGTAGACAAGCTTGTGCGTCTGGCTGCGGATCATGGCGTTCACGTCGGGTGTGGGCCGCAGGCCCGTGGCCCCTTCTTCGGCAAAGGCGTACTCGCGGGCGTGCTTCGCCTCGCCCTCCACTACGGGCGTCAGGGAGATGCCGTTCAGATCGTCCCTGGGGACGCCGGCCTTTTCCAGGATGTACTGGGCCACGTCCATGTGGGAGACCAGATCCTCCACCTGGCGTCCGGGCGCGTGGGCATCCGGCGCGTGGATGATCAGGGGCATGTGGGTGATGGTGTCGTAGAGTTCACCTTTGTAGTGCAAGCCATGGT
>CAZMOW010000122.1:0-7265 GCA_964567975.1 uncultured Anaerolineales bacterium
CACCCTGCAGCCGCGCAAGAACCTGGATACCCTCCTCAAAGCCTTTGCCTCGCTCCTCGCCAGGGGGGAGATTGCGGATGGCGTCAAACTGGTGCTGGCTGGCAAGAGGGGGTGGAAGTGCGAGGAGATCGTGAAACGGGCCCGCAGCGAGGCGCTCAGGGAGCGAGTGGTGCTGCCGGGGTATGTGCCCTCCCAGGATCTGCCGGCCCTGTTGAGCGGCGCCCTGGCCTACGTGCTGCCCAGCCTGTACGAGGGCTTTGGCCTGCCTGTCCTGGAGGCCATGGCCTGCGATACGCCCGTCATCTGCTCCGACGTCTCCTCCCTCCCCGAGGTGGCGGGGGATGCCGCCCTCTATGTATCTGCCCATGACACGGAAGGCTGGGCGCGGGCCATGGCCCGCATATGCCATGACGGAACGTTTCGGCAGGAACTGATAGCCCGAGGGCGGGAGCGAGTGAAGGCGTTCAGTTGGGAGCGATGTGCGCAAGCGGTATTGGCCGCTCTGGAGACCGTTGGAGGTGGGCAGGCGTGAAGATCACCTCAGTTGACATTTTGGGCGTTCGGGTAGACAATGTGACCGTCTGTGAAACGCTGGAGATCATCCGACACTATGTAGAGGAGGGAACGCCTCACCAGATCGTGACCGTGAATCCAGAGTTCGTGATGCAAGCACAGCGTAACGCCACTTTTCACCGCGTGCTCCATCAGGCCGACCTGGCCCTGCCCGACGGCTATGGCCTGCTGTGGGCCTCGCGTCTGTTGGGGGCGCCCCTGCGGCAGCGGGTCACCGGTTCAGATACCCTGCCCCTGATAGCACAGCTGAGCGCACGGGAGGGATACCGTCTGTTCCTTCTGGGCGCCGCCCCGGGGGTGGCGGAGAGGACCGCCGCCATCCTGCAGCGGGAAAATGAGGGGCTCCAGATCGTGGGTACCTTTCCCGGCTCGCCCGATCCCGCCCGCGACGACGAGTTGGTGGCCCGCGTCACGGCAGCCACACCAGAGATCCTGTTTGTGGCCTATGGTGCGCCACAGCAGGACCTGTGGATCCACCGCAACCTCGAGCGGCTCAACGTGCCCGTCTGCATGGGCGTGGGGGGCACCTTCGATTTCATCGCTGGCGTCACACAGAGGGCCCCCGTGTGGCTTCGCGAGCGGGGCCTGGAATGGCTGCATCGTCTCGTCCATGAGCCGTGGCGCTGGCGACGCATGCTGGCCCTGCCCGAATTCGTCTATCGCGTCCTGTGGCAAAAGATGGCCCGTGTTTGGAGGAAACGATGAGAAAGACAATGCTCATTGGCCTGATCCTGTTCGTCATCCTACTGGGAACGTCGTCGCCCTGCCTCGCCCAGGATCCCGTCACCCTGGACAACGTCGACGCCTATGTGGTCGTACTGAACGACGGACGCCTGAACGTCCGTTACACCCTGACCTTCACAGAACTTGAGGATGGACGCGATAGGATAAGGGAACTGGGCCCCTTTCCCAAGGATCATACCATCGTCTCCGCCAGCGGCCAGGGCCCGGACGGCGCCTTTACCGTCACTTTGAGCGGCGGCCCCGAGAACTATCAGGTTAACTTTGAGCGCCCGACACAAAGGAATCAGCAGTACGAGATCGCCATCCGCTACACGGTGGACCGCTCAGTATTCGACGAGACCACCATCGAGGGAGAGCCCTACCGCGTCATCGGATGGGCCCCCTTCCAGTGGAGCCTGCCCATCGCCCACCAGGAGATCCGCTACGTGCTGCCCATCGAACTGCCAGAGGGCGTCACCGAGGCCGAACAGGTGACCGACGAGATCGTCGACGCCACCGGCCTCATCGTCGGCGACACCTCCGCTTTCGATCGCTGGGTCTATTTCGCCACCCCCGACGAGACCACGGGCAAAGCATGGCTGTCCATGTTTGTGCGCGAGGACGACCTGCCACCCCAAGCACACATGGTGCCCACCTTCTATCTCCCGGCCCAGGCCATCACCACCACACGCCAGACGCCCATCCCCCTGACCAAGGCCACGCCCATTCCCACGCCGACGCCCGAGGGCGTCCTGGGCTTTACCAGGGCAGCGGCCGGTCTGACCCTGTGCGTGGGAAGTTTCATGACCCTGATAGTATTGGGACTCCTGGTATGGGCCCTGCGCAAGCGCGAACCCAAGCCAGAGTACGAGCCCCCCGAAATCGAGATCGAGACCTTTCAGACGCCCGGCGTGGTGCCCGACCTCAATGCCATCGAGACGGCCTTTTATATGGGCAACTCGACCAAGACCATCACCCTCATCGTCCTAGCCCTGGAGCAAAAGGGCGTGGTGAACATTGTGAACTATCATCCCCTGCAGATGGAGATCCTAAAACCCGACGCCGATCTGGTGTCCTATGAGAGGGCACTCTTGGGCGCCATACAGGAAGATGGCACCATCGACAAGGAAAGGATCCCCGATATCCTGGAAGCCGTCTCGGCCGCCGTCCAGCCCAAGATGTGGAACGCCGACCCAGAGGCCACGCGCCGCACCCATCAGCGACGCATCGAGACCGCCTGGGAGGAATACGAGCGCGAATGGCGTCACGAGCCACGTCCCAGGCGCATGCCCAACTATATGCCCTGGATCATCCTGAGCGATCGGAGATTAACTCAGCAGCCAGCCACAACGACGGCGCCCACGGCGACAGGCCAGGAGGCCGGCCCCCTGGCCCGCGCCGCCGGGGAAGCCATCGCTCCCATGGAGAGGATGGCTGACGATCTCTCCCGCAGTGTGGAGGAAATGATGACGGGCACGGTGGCGCGCATAGAACAGGCCTTTGGTCAGGGTGAGGGGACCGAGGCGGGATATGACGCCTGTCACAGCGCCTGCCACAGCGCATGTCACTCGGCCTGCGTTCACGACGCCTGCCATAGCGCCTGCGTACACGATGCCTGTCACAGCGCCTGTCATTCGGCCTGTGTGTGCCACAGCGCGTGTCATAGCGCCTGCCATTCGGCCTGTGTGAGTAGTTTCTGATGCAACGACGCGGCGGGCAGACCATGGACCTGCAGGGATTCGCCACGCATCTGGTGAACGCCACGCGGGATTATATCTATATCCGGCCGGAGGACGGGCTCATCATCATGCGACCCAACCGGCTGAACTTTCTCAACGAGACGGCCCTCTTTATCCTCTCTAGATTGTACGACCCCCACGGAGGGCCCGATGTGGAGGGCGTGATAGAGGAGACGGCCGCCCACTATGGGGTCGATGAACAAAGGGTGCGCCAGGACCTTTTCCACCTCCTCCAGACCATCTCGGCGCTGCTCAACGACGAGGTTTGCGGTGCGCCCAGCGTGCGGCAGATGCGCTTTGGCAGCCACCATCGGGAACTGCCAGTGCTCTCCGAGATCGCCCTCACCTACAACTGTCAGAACCGCTGCACCTTTTGCTACGCGGACTCGCCCGATCGCGGCCAGGAGGTGCCCGAGATGACCACGGACGAGGTAAAGGTCATCATCGACCGCATCTTTGACGAGGCCCACTGCCCCACCGTCTCCTTTACGGGGGGCGAGCCCACGCTACGCCAGGACCTTCCCGAACTGGCAGCCTATGCCAAGGACAAGGGCATGCGCGTCAACCTGATCACCAACGGCATCCGGTGCGCCGATGTCGCCTTCACCCGCGCCCTGGCCGGGGCAGGGCTGGATTCCGCCCAGGTGAGCATCGAGGGGGGCTCGGCCCAGGTGCACGACAGCGTGACCCAGCACCCCGGCGCGTGGGAAAAGGCGGTACGGGGCGTCGAGAACCTCAGAGACGAGGGCATCCACACCCACACGAACACCACCATATGCGGGGGAAACCGGGACCACCTGATGGAACTCGTGGATTTTATCGCCGACGACCTGCATTCCGAATACTTTTCCATGAACATGGTCATCCGCACGGGCACGGCCCTGGAGCACGCGGAGGACGATATCAGCTACAAGGAGATCGGGGCCATCATCGAGGCCGTGCAGACGCGGGCCGAGGAAAAAGACGTGCGCTTTGTCTGGTACTCGCCCGTACCATACTGTCTGTTCAATCCCGTACAGGCAGGACTGGGCTCCAAGTCCTGCGCCTGCGTCGATGGGCTCATCTCTGTGAATCCGGCGGGGGAATTGATCCCCTGCTCCAGTTTCGAGCGCGGCATCGGCGACCTGCTGCACGAGCCCTTTGAAAAGGTATGGCATACCCGCACCGCCCGCTACTGGCGAAACAAAGAGTTCATCCCTCCCATGTGCCAGGACTGCGAGATCAAAGAGATCTGCTGCGGGGCCTGTCCCCTCTACTGGGAGGAGCGGGGCAACTTTGACGATCTGAAGGATATAGCCCCGGGCGCCCCCCCCTGGGCGGGCCCGGTGTGGCGGCTGAAAAAGGCCCTCTGGTCCAGGACCTGGGGCGTGGGGCTGGGAAGAAAGTGAGGCAAAAGATGGCTCAGACGAAAAAGCGCGTCTACCGCATGACCCTGGCCGAGTTCCACCGTTATCTGCGGGACAAACGAGAGGAACTGCAGGTCTGCTACCAAGAGGTCGAGGAGGTGCAGTTCCAGTTGAACGACATGTTCAAGCGCGAACTGGAGGTATGGCAGGAACAGATCTCCTTTTGCTATCCCCGCCTGGCGGAACAGCGGGACGAGATGCCCCGGGCGTTCGCGGAGCAGATCGACGGGGCGGAAGCCGAGGAAAAGGAACGCATTCGCCAAGAGATCGCCGACCTCGCCCGGGAGATCGAGGAGATGCGCCAAAGGATGGACGAACTTATGGCCCGAGGCCAGGCGGCCACAAAGGATCTTCGTGAACATAATCCCAGGCTCAACGCACGGGAAGAGCGCCTGAAAAAGCAGGTCTTTGATTATGAGGAAGAGTATGCCCAGGCTTTCGAGGAGATCGAGGCCCTGAGAAAGCAGCCCTTTGGATGGCTGACGAACCTGGGCAGAATTCGTCGCCTGAAACGCGTGCAAAAGCGGGCCAAGGAACAGCAGAGACACGCCCTGGAGGAACTGCGCGAGGTGCGCCAGACGTGGAAGCAAAAGGTGGAAGGGACGGGCGAGACACAGGCAACGCTGAGAAAGGAGTGGGA
Organism: uncultured Anaerolineales bacterium; assembly: GCA_964567975.1. Taxonomy (GTDB): domain Bacteria; phylum Chloroflexota; class Anaerolineae; order UBA1429; family UBA1429; genus JAWLEV01. The sequence goes on from CAZMOW010000122.1 coordinate 5,082, forward strand.
ACAGCTGGGCATCAGCCTCTCCCAGGCGCGGGGAAGACACGACCACCTGCGGGAAAACTTTGATGCCCTGGCCGAGCAGGCGGCCCTCCAGCGTGTGCTGGAGGAACTGGAGGAGCCGCCGGACGTCCCAGGCCCCCTCGGAGAGGGTCTGGAGAAACTCGTCAAGCACAACAAGATCCGTCGGGCATACGAGACGGGGTTGCGGTCCGTGGCCGAGACGCTGGGACTGCTCAAGGCCTTGCGCGAGGGGCTCGACCGCTTTGAAAACAGCGTCCGCACAGTGAGGGAGGAACAGAGGCGCTTCAACCTCCCGCGAACGCGCGTCCTGGTGCCCCACTCGGTCGCCGCGACGAACCAGATCTGGAAGACGCTGAAAAATCATGTGGAAGACGAAAAGGAGATGGGCACAAACCCTCTCAAGTTCAGCCGTATCGCGGATCACTATATCAAATCGCGCCTGAGCGACGAACAGATCGAATCCTTTTTCCAGGAACTAGGTCAGGCGCTCAACCGAGCGACCAAAGCATGGGACTGATCGTTTCGAGATCTTGGGAGTAACTGCATCTATGAAAAAAGTACTGGGCATCCTCGTGGTTCTGGTCTCTATACCCTTTTTAACCCTTGGCATCATCTTTTTGATCGCCGCCGCAGGGGGCTCCAGCGGCAGTCGCACCCTGGTGGGGCTGGCCCTCCTGGCCATCGGCACCGCCCTGCTAGTGGGCGGCATTCGCTGGCTGCGCCGTCTGGCGGCCCTGAGCACGGAGGCCCTCAAAGCGGGCGCCGTGCAGATGGCCCGCCGGCTGGGCGGGGAACTGACCGTATCCCAGCTTCGCGCCGAGTACCATATCTCCCAGGAACGGGCCGCAGAGATCCTGGAGGCCCTGGCCGCCGAGGGAAGCTGCGAGCGGGAGAGACGCGACACGCGCGTCGTCTATATGTTCGAGGGGTTGGGTCCCTCTCTGTCCGAAAAAAAGTGCCCCTACTGCGGCACAGAACTCCCGGTGCGCATTCCCGTTCGCCAGTGTCCGAACTGCGGCGCTCAACTGGAGATCCGAAAAACCTAGATGACGGGCGGTCACCCCGTGACCAGGGAGACGGCCAGCTATCGGGTGAGACTAGAGGAGGTCCCGTAGGCGTCCGATCAGGGGCTCCTCCTGGCGCGGGAGCACGGTGCGCAGATCGAGAATCACCCGCTCGTCCGCGATGCGAGCCACGATGGAGGGGTCGCCCAGACGCAGGGATCGTGCCAGAGGGGCCGCATCGTCAGCGGGCAGGGCGATGAGGGTCGTGGGCAGGGATTCCTGGGGCAGCGATCCGCCCCCCACCATGGAACGCCCGGGGCGCAGCTCGCACTGTGCTCCCGCCTTTCCCAGCGCGTCCAGCAGCGCCCGCGCCCGCGAGGCGATGGCCTCTTGTTCCGCCGAGATCATGCGCCAGATGGGAATCTGGGAGAGGGCCTCCCCCTTGAGATAATGCAGGAGGTTGGCCTGCACCCCGCCGATGGCCGTCTTGTCCACGCGTAGGGCGCGAGTCAGCGGATGGCGACGCAGGCGACGCATCAGTTCCCCATTCCCAACGATGATGCCCGCCTGTGGACCGCCCAGCAGCTTGTCCCCGCTGAAAGACAGGACGTCCACGCCCTGCTCCACGCTCTCCTGTACCGTGGGCTCGTGGGATAGACCGAACTGCCCCGTGTCGATGAGGGTACCACTCCCCAGGTCATGCAGGACGAGGAGATCGCGCTCCCGGGCCAGGGCGACCAGTTCCGACACTTTTGGCTGATGGCTAAAACCACCGATGGTGAAATTGCTGCGATGGGCCCGCAACAGGGCGCAGGAATCCTCGGTGATGGCCTCGGCATAATCGGAGAGATAGGTGCGGTTCGTGGTACCCACCTCCACCAGGTAAGCGCCACTCTGGGCCATCACGTCGGGGATGCGAAAACCGCCGCCGATCTCCACCAGTTCTCCCCGCGAGATGATCACCTCCCGTCCCCTGGCCAGCGTGGAGAGGACGAGAAGCACCGCCCCCGCGTTGTTATTCACCAGCAGCGCGTCCTCCGCCCCCGTCAGACGGCACAAGAGGTCTCGCGCGTGAGCGTAGCGGGAGCCACGGCGCCCCTCCTCCAGGTCGAATTCCAGGTTACTGTACCCCTTGCCGGCGCCGTGCATGCCCTCCAGCACG
>CAZMOW010000123.1:0-7240 GCA_964567975.1 uncultured Anaerolineales bacterium
TCCCCCCGGCCTCGATAAGGCGCGCGTCGAGTTCCTGGGGATCATCCAGCACCTCCCCGGCCAGTTCCCAGGCGGCCATGGCGCCATCGCGCTCCGCCTCGGCCAGGGCCAGCGCCGCCCGAGCCGCAGCGACCTCCTCTGGCTGGGGCCCGGCGCGCACCACGGCCAGGTCAGCCTCGGCAGCGTCCGCGGCGGCCTCAGCCTTGGCCAGTTCCCCCCGCAACTGGGTCGTATCCAACGCTACCAGGACCTCCCCCTTTTCCACCGTCTGGCCCCTGGTCGCCGTCACCGCCAGGATGCGCCCGCCCACCTCGCTGGCCACGCGCACCCTGTCCGCGCGGATGGTCCCCGACGCCGTCAAGATGTCCTCATCCCCGGCCACGACGACCCCATCGGCACAGCCGTAAAAGAGTATGGGGGACAACAACAGCAGCAACAACAGATAATATCTACGCATCATGGGCTACGCTCCCTCGACATTCGCGGTCTGAAAATTGACGTCGGCAGGCATGCCGGGCTTGAGGGCGCCGTCCTCGTTGGGTATGGCGATCTCTACGGCAAAGACCAGGTTTACGCGCTCCTCGGCCGTGGCCACATTGCGCGGCGTGAACTCGGCGCTGTCGGCGATATGGGTCACGGTCCCCGCAAAGGTTCGGTCGGGGAAACTATTCACGGTGACGTCGGCGCGCTGCCCCAGGCGCACCTGGCCGATGCGGGGTTCGGGCACGTATACCGTCAACGTGACCTCTGTGATGTCGGCGAGGGTGAGCAGGGTGCCCCCCTGGGCGGCCACCTCGCCGGGATGGACGATCAGGTCCAACACCACGCCCCCCATGGGCGCTGTAATGTCCCGCAGGCGACGCTGTTCCAGCAGGGCGTCGCGGGCGGCCTGGGCCTGGGCCACCCTGGTCCGGGCCGCGGCGATCTCCTCGTCGGTGGCGCCAGTCCTCAGCCGCTCCAGGCCCGCCTCCGCCACGGCCACCCGGGCCGCGTTACGGGCTTGTGTGGCCTCTGCCTCCACCACCCGCCCCCGCAGCGCCTGGGGGTTTGCCCGCTGCTGATAGAGGTGCTCGAGGGAGGCCTCCAGCGTCTCCTGGCGAGCCGTGGTGGCGTTCACATTCACCCAGGCCTTCCACCAGCCGATGTGCGCCAGGTGGCCCTTGTCCGGGAGTTCCACGTGGACGGTCTCGTAGATGGGATTCCCCGAGGGATCGGTGCCCACGGGGACCTTTACGTCCTCGCCCTCGTATCCCCACTCGCGCAAAAAGGCGTCCACATGTTCCTTGGCCTGCTTTTGATCCTCTGTGAGGGCCAGGGCCTGCTCCAACCTATGTTGGGTGGCGGCCAGCTCGCCCTCTGTGGCCACGATCTGCAGGTCGATCTGTTGGGGGTTATGCAAAAGGGCGAGGGTGTCGGTCACCGCCTGCCCGGCCACGTCCCGGGCCGTCCGGGCCTGGGCCAACTGAGTCTCGGCCACGGCGACCTCGCCGGGGCGCGCCCCCGCCCGGGCCCGCTCGAGCCCCGCCCCGGCCACGGCCACCGCTGCGTCTGCAGCCCGTATCTGGGCGTCCAGGAGGTTGGTGTCCAGGCGCACGAGCAACTGTCCCTCGGTCACGGCATCCCCCTTTATCGCCGCTATCTCGACGACACGGCCACCGAACTCGCTGGCCACGTCCACCCCCTCCGCCTGCACGACGCCAGAGGCCGTGAGGGGTGTGCTGGCGGCAACGTTTGCCGCCCCTCTGGGATCCTGGACCAGCCGGGGCAGGGGCCATCGTCCCGTCGTCACCGCATAGGCGCCAGCGCCCAATATGAGGAGAAGGAGGACGACGGCCCATACGATGCGGCGGCGTCCTCTATGGTCGTTTCGGTTTTCTGTAGTCATGTTATTTCCTCTATCAAAAACCTCTGACCTGGGCCTGAAGACCCAGGCTTATATCACAAAGCCCCTCCGGGGCTCCTTCAGCCCTCGGAAGAGGGCTTTGCTAAAAGTTAGAATTGCAGACCGCTATCATGCTACTTGTTGACCTGCAATTCTAGCTTTCCTGAGCCCAGTGGGTTCAGCCCTGGGCGTCGGGATTTTTCTGTGCCATGTGAAATTGCCCTCCACCCTCATCCCCCATTTGCCGTCACCGAGGAGATAAAGACGTCCTCCAGGCTGGGCGCGATCCACTCGATGTGATTGACACCCAGGCCCTCGTCCTCCAGCAGCCGCCGCACGTCAGACCTGTATTCCTCGGCGTCGGGCACCACAGCGTGGATCTGCGCGCCGTAGAGGGCAACCTCGTCAAAGGGGACGTGTCCCTCGGCTTTGGCCCGCTGCAGGACGCGCATGGCCCCGTCGCTGTCGTCACAATCGACCTCCAGCACGTGTCCCCGCATCTCGGTCCGCTTGAGCTCGTCGGGAGTGTCCAGGGCTATCAGGCGCCCCTCGCTGAGAAAGCCCACCCGCTGGCACAGTTCGGCCTCGTCCATATAGTGGGTGGTGACCAGAACCGTCACCCCCTCATCGGCCATGAGGTATATCAGTTCCCAGAACTCGCGGCGGCTGATGGGATCGACGCCCGCCGTGGGCTCGTCCAAAAAGAGAACGTCGGGGTGATGGACGATGGCGCAGCCCAGGGCCAGGCGCTGCTTCCAGCCGCCGGAAAGGTTGTGCGTGATCTCGTTCTCCCGACCGCGCAGGCCGGCCATCTCCAGGATCTCTTTTTGACGGCGGCGCAGCGCGGACCGCGAAAGCCCATAGGCCAGCCCGTAGAAGCGGATATTCTCCCGGGCCGTCAGGTTCCCGTAGAGGGTGAACGCCTGGGACATATACCCCACATGGGCCTGCATGGCCTTGGCCTCGCGACTGGGATCGTAGCCCAGCACACGACAGCTCCCCTCAGAGGGGCTGATCAGCCCCAGCAGCATACGGATGGTCGTCGTCTTGCCGGCGCCGTTGGGCCCCAACCAGCCATAGACCTCCCCCCTACTGACGGTAAAGCTGACGCGGTCCACGGCGACAAAGTCCTTGAAGCGTTTGGTCAGCTCCTCGACGACGATGGGGTGCTCCGCATCCTGTGTCTTTCGCTCGCGATCCCTCCCGAATATCCTCACAAAGCCCTCTCCTCCCGCCTGCGTATGAGGCTGATAAAGGCCTCCTCCATGTGGGGGGCGATCTCGCGCATGCCCCGGCACCCTATGTCCTGGGCGCTCAGGGCGGCCTCTATCTCGCCCTGGCGCTGCGATGGATCGTCCACAAAGACGTGCAGCATCATACCATAGGTCTGAAGCTCCAATACGCCGGGCAGATGGGCGACCATCTCCCTGGCACGCCGAAAATCCGAGGGGGTAAGCTCGAGGAGAGGTCCCGGCACCTTTTTTCGTATCACCTGGGGAGTGTCGCAATCCAGGATGCGCCCCTCGTACATGAGGGCCACCCGCGTACAGCGCTCCGCCTCGTCCATATAGGGGGTGCAGACGAGGATGGTCACCCCCTGTTCGGCTCGCAGATTCCCCAACAGGCTCCAGAATTCGCGGCGGCTGACGGGATCGACGCCCAGGGTGGGCTCGTCCAGCATCAGCACCCGGGGCTCGTGGATAAGGCTGCAGGACAGGGCCAGCTTCTTTTTCATGCCCCCGGAGAGGCGGCCAGCCAACCTGTCGGTGAACTGGCGCAGGCCGGCGAATTCAAGAAGCTCTGGGATGCGCCGGCGCTTGGCGGCGCGGCTCACGCCCTGCACGTCGGCAAAGAAGCGCATATTCTCCATCACGGTCATATCGGCGGGCAGGGCGAACTGCTGGGCGATATAGCCCACGTTCTCGCGGATGGCGTAGGTGTCGCGCATGGAATCGTAGCCCAGGATGCCGCTCTCGCCGCCGGTGCGGCTCAGCAGGCCCAGGATCACGCGGATGGTGGTCGTCTTGCCGGCGCCGTCGGGGCCAATGAGACCGAACGTCTCCCCCCGCCGCACCTGCAAATCGATGCCATCGACGGCGGTGAGAGTGCCCTCCCGAACGGAGAACTCTTTTACCAGACCGCGCGTCGAGATCGCTATCTCGCCATCCACCATCTCGTTCTCCCCTAGTCCAGTCGCTTCCGAAAGGTCAACGTGGAGACTGCCACGACCACCACGGTATAGATGACGAGCACCAGCACGTCGCTGCGCATAAAGGAAAAGCCCACGCCCTTGGTGATGATCCCGCGGGCGATGCGCGTGAAATAGGTGGCCGGGATCAGGTCGCCAACAGCCTTTACGATGGGGGGCATGGGCGCGCGTGGATAGATCAGCCCCGTGAGCAGCATGCTCAGCATCATCAGAAAGAGGCTCATCTGTTCGGCCTGTTGCTGATTCTTGGCCACGGTGGAGACCAGCAAGCCCAGACCCAATCCGGATATGATAAAGAGGGTCGATAGCCATATAAAGAGGGGGAAACTGCCCCTAAAGGGCACGCCGAACCAAAAGACTCCCACCGCGACGAGGATGAGCATATCCAGTATGATGAGCAAGAGATTGGGCACCATCTTGCCCATGATGAGCTCAAAGGGGCGAATGGGCGTGACGAGGAGTTGCTCCAACGTGCCCATCTCCCGCTCTCTGACCACGGCTATGGCCGCCTGGCTGATGGACATGGTCTGCAAGAGCATGGCCGCGATTCCGGGCACGATGAATATCATGTCGTTCATGTTGGGGTTGTACAGGACGCGCGCCGAGGAAGTGATGGGGAGAGAGGTCATCCCTGCCGCGCCCATGCGCTCCACCTTTTGGACCAACATATCCATGGATTTGGCCTGGGCGATGGACATGGCCGCGCTGTAACCTGACTTGACGGTAAAGGAATCGGAGCCGTCGATGATGACGAGAGCCTGGGCCCCACCCCGTTCCACCCCGGCGGCGAAATCGGGGGGGATGACGAGGCCAGCCCTGGCCTCGCCCTCGTCGATGGCCTGCAGAACCTGTCGCTCGGTCTCCACATGGGTCACGACGTCGAAATACCCCGAGACGACGAGGGAATCGACCAGTTCCCGGCTGCGCGCATCCAGGCTCATATCGGCCACGGCGGTGGGTATATGCTGCACCGTCAGATCCACGGCATAGGCAAAGAGGAACAGCTCGAGAAGAGGGAGGAGCAGGAGCATCACTAGGGTGCGCCAGTCCCTGACGATCTGCACGATCTCCTTTCCGATCAGCGCCCAGATGCGGCCGAATCGCCTTCGCATATCGTCTCCTCCCTTTAGTCCAGTTCCTGTTTGAACACGTTGGAGACGACGAAAAAGATGACGATGATATAGGCGAGGAGGGCGTACACCTGACCCCACAGGAACTCGATACCGACGCCCTTGGTCATGATGCTCCGGGCGATGGGGATGAAATAGGCCAGCGGGAACAGGTTGCCCACGAGGCGCAGTACGGGAGGCATGGCGTAGCGGGGAAAGATAAAGCCCCCCAACACGACGCCGATCAACGACGCGGCCATCACCAACTGCTGCGTCTGCCGCTGGTTCTGTGAGACGGTGGAGATCAAGAGGCCCAATCCCAGACCAGAGAAGATGTACATAAAGGCCAGCCAGAGCAGGAGCCAAAAGCTCCCCCGAAAGGGGACCTGGAACAGGACGATGCCCATGGCGATGATGAGGAGCATGATGCCAAAGACGATGACGATGTTGGGGATGATCTTGCCCAACATCAATTCGCCGGAGCGGATGGGGGTGACTAAAAGCTGCTCGATGGTGCCCTCCTCCTTTTCGCGCACGATGGCGGCGGCGGTCATCATGATGGACTGGTTTTGCAGCAGCATGGCCAACATGCCGGGGATGATGAACCAGAGTTCCTCCATGTTGGGGTTGTAGAGCACGCGGAGCCGGGCCTCAAGGGGCATCAGATTTTCGTCTTCTGCCACCTGTCCCGAACGCGCCACCTCGTCCAGCAATAGTTCTGTGGCGTGATTCTGGGCGATGACGATACCGGCATCATAGGCCGATTGCGAGGTGAATATATCGGAACCGTCCACCAGGAGGAGGGCCTGGGCATCGCCGCGCTTGACACGGGCGCAAAAGTCGGGGGGGATGACCAATCCCGCCTGTGCCCGTCCGCTATCGATGGCGGCGATGGTCCCATCCTCGTCGAGGACGTAGTCGACCACGTCAAAGTAGGTGGAACTGACCATGGCCTCCACATAGGCGCGGCTGGCGGCATCCAGGCTCTGATCGGCCACCACCATGGGAATATGATCCACGTTCATGTTGATGGCATATCCAAAGAGCAGCAACTGCACCAGGGGCACCATAAAGATCATCATCAGCGTGCTCCTATCGCGCACGATGGCGATGAACTCTTTTTGTATCACAGCCCATATGCGCTGCAGCATCTAGCCCTCCTCGACGACGGGCTCCACAGCGAGTCCCTCTAGGAAAAGGTCCACCATGGTCTCGGCCATCTTGTGGCGCTCGTTTGCAGAGAGAGGGGGGAGCACCCCTCGGAGCACGGGCAGGATCAAGCCCCCGAACATGCTCATCAGCAGGCGCGCGCCCATCTGGGGATCCATGGGGCGAAAGGCCCCCGCCGCGATCCGATCGGCGATATAGTCGGCCAGCTGTCGATGCACGCGATCCAACAGTTCAAAGAGAAACTCGTCCAGGATGCCATCGTCCACCCAGGCCTCGCCCAATAGGGTGCGGGCAAAGGGCAGGTCGCTCTGAGAGAACGCCAGCCACTCCTCGATCATGGAGATCAACATGCGGCGATCCCCCAGTTCATCCACCCGACTTACATCGACATCCATGTGCACATCGGCCACGCTTATAATGGCCAGCAGGATATCGCGCTTGCCCCCAAAATAGTTGTAGAGGGTGCCCTCCGCCACATCGGCGGCATGGGCTATCTCCCGGACGGTGGTGGCAGCATAGCCCTGTTCGGCAAAGGTCTTGGCCGCCGCCTCCAGAATGCGCTGGCGGCGCCTCTCGATACGCCGCTGTCGCCGCTCCTGTGTCCGTCTCCATCTCTGCGATACGTCGCCCATGTCCTTGTCTCCCGGGGTAAAATGAACAAGCGCTCAGAGAATGAATGAGTGCTCATTCATTCTCTGAGCAAAGTATATACTTAAGGCACGAGGTGTCAAATTCTGGATGGGGGGCGCGCCTCGTGCTATACTTGGTGGCAGTAGGATACAAAACACCTAGGAGGAAGACGATGGCCGACCAACCGGCACGGGTTTCACTGGGCTATTTCCCCACTCCCCTGGACGAACTCCCCCGCCT
>CAZMOW010000124.1:0-7222 GCA_964567975.1 uncultured Anaerolineales bacterium
GATCTCCGTATCTCGATCATAGTAGTCGAGGTCCATGGTCAGCAGGCGGTCGTGAAGGGCATCCTGACTTTCGTGCACGCCGGCGTATTCCTGGGGATTGCTGGTAAAGATGGCGTGGAATTCGGAATGCACTCGCACATAGGCTTCCTTTTGGGCCATGGTGGGCAGCACCAGCAACCTCTCTTCCAGCACTCCCAGGAGAACGTTGTTGGCTTCGGGACGAGAGCGGGTGAACTCGTCATAGACCAGCGTATAGCCTTTTCTGCACGCCGTCGTCAGGCGATTGTCGACCCAACGCCGCGAAGCATCCTCCTCCGTCTTTAGTACCGAATGGATAAAGTTGTCGACGACCTTGCGGTACCGATAGCCGTATTGGCCGCCGACGAGGTCCGACGTACTGAACTCCTCGTCCCCTGTGATATACATGACGGGACGCTCCAGCTGCGCGGCCACATGGAGGGCGATGGTCGTCTTGCCCGTCCCGGCGGGCCCTCGAAAGTGGACGGGGAACCCCGCCTCCAGATAGGCAAGGGCGCGCCTCGTCACGTCCTTGATGGCCGGTGTCTGTACGAAATTGGCGCGCGGTCGTACGGACAGTACGGTGGGTCTTTCCTGTTCTATCGCTCTCTGTGCAACGCTCACCTTGTATTCCCTCCCAATACTGATCGTGGCTAGCAAACTATGGCTCTACTGAAAGAAGGTCCATGAGTTGCGTCGCACTTGATGGACGTGCTCTAGCAACTTACTCTTGTTATATGCAGAGTATGCTTTTCTACCGCAAGTTCTCGCGAAAGTGCGACGCAACTGAACGTCTAGTGCTTTTTTCAGGGAAGCCAACTATGAAAGGGGAATCAAGTCCCCTTGCAATCGCAATATAGAGCCCTTGGACGATCTCTAGGTCTGATTTTCGATGGATGCGCTCATCTCCAGCGTCAACGCCCGGTACCATTTTTCTCTGGCTTTTTCATAGGCATCCGGATCTCGCTCCCAGGCGCGGAATTTTTCGTATACTCGGTTTAGGGCGGACTGGGCTCTTTCCCACACGCACCTTTCAAAGGGAGAGCCCAGAGGCTGTGCCGAGTCTTTGCCCCACAGCATGCGGTGGGCCATCCCCCGCTCAAAGTCAGTGCCCAGGTTGGGCGAACTGCCCGTCATCAAGTAGGTGATGGCATCGCCAAAGGCGGGAATCAGGGATTCCGTAAGATCCAAACGCGCGGCCGCCCCCATGGCGAGAAAGGCCAAAAGCCGGCAGAGCGCTTCAGGCGCCTCGTCCCTGGCGCCACCGTGCCACCGGGAGACGAGCAGGGCGTCGGCATAGACGAGGGGTGGGCGGGATTGCCACTGGCGGGGCCTCAAAAGGGTGAGATTGTAATCTCCCAGGGAAAAGTCCCCGATCTCACCGACCGCCTCAAATCCTAGGCGCAGATTCTGCCACAGCGAGCGAAAGAGAGCATGCAGGGAAGAGAGATCGGGCTGTAGGACGATCTCTGGTCTGGCGCCGTCGCGGACAATGACGTGGCACGCTACGCCCTCGAATGCGCGCAGGTCCGTGGGTAGTGTGATCTCGATACTTCCACTGCTGCGTCCAGCGGAACGAATCTTGCGTGTTCCCAGATGCACAATCACTCCCTTGCTATATCTTCTAGCTGTCAATCTAGCAGATCACGTGGTTAAAAAAAACGATATTCCATCACGCGAGCGCCCCTATTACAGATCGAGCCGATCAGGCCACCAACTGCTCCCTCAGGTAGACGAGAGCTTCCCCTCTCCTGGGAGAGCAGTGTGTGCCCTATCAATCCGTGAGCTCCTGTGCTTGCTCGATCCACTCCTCTACGTTGGCCAGGGCCGATCCACCTATCGCCTCTCTGAGTGCTTCGGGCTCCATGGCGGCCAACTGCGCGTAGGTGGCTATGCCCGCTTCTTCCAGTCGCTGTTGCATACTGCCGCCGATGCCGCGTATGGCCGTCAAATCGTCGACGGACGGGGCCTCTTCTTCCTGCGGCGGCTCACTTGGTTCTTGTACCTCTGTAGGGGCTTCCTTTTCAGCTATCGTTTCGGGAGGCGTTTTCTCTCGCGGTGCCTGCTTTCTCCCTCTTCGATGGCTCACCAAGGTGTCAAAACTGTGCCAGATCTTTGTTGCTTCCTCATAGTCGGCGCGCAGCCTCTCTTCTTCCGCCCTGAATCGTGCCCGCATGCTGCGTATATCATTCCTTAACTGCCGACAGGTGGTTTCTAGCTCTTCCCGCTGTTCAGCGGCCATGGCTTCACGTCCGGTCTTGAGCGCCCGGAGGAACTTGGCCATCTCCAAGGAAAGCCCATTTGCATACTGCGTCAGTTCCTCTTGCAAATCCTGGGCCATCTTGCGATGTGCTTCATTGGTTTCCTCAAGCCAGGCGGCTGCTTCGCCACGGAGCTCGCCTACCTCTTCGCACAGCCTATCTATGTACCCCTCAAGGTCCTCACGCTGGCTCTCGGCTATCTCTTGCCTTGCCGCCTCAATCTCCTCAAGCCAGGCCGTTGTATGATCATGCAATCCTTGCGCGTACTTTCTAAGCTGGTCTTGCTGCTCTTGGGCTAACCTCTGACGTGCCCCTTCCGCTTCGCTAAGCCAGTTCATGGCGGCGCGCCGCAACTCGCCCACCTCGCGACGCACTTGCTGCTTGTAGCTGCTCAGCTGCTCTCGCTGCTCGGCGCCCATCTCTTGGCGCTCCGTCTGCAGCTCACCCAGCCTCACGGCTACCCCGCTACGGATGTCGTTCACTCTTTCCCTGCGTGCGTCATAATCGTCCAAGAGGCCCTGGGTCAGCCGACGCATCTCATCAGACATCGTCATACCTCAATCTCCCTCTCTCAATCTCCACATGGTCACTGAACCTCCAACAAGGGAAGCGAGGGGAGAACGTTCGTCGTGTCGTTTCGTTCTCCCCCTCGCCCCTTCACCCGAGCGGAGAGCTGATGCTCTACGCGGGGGCGGCGGCGGTTGCGGTCAGCCCTACGGCCTCGGCGTACTTGAGATAGGTGTCCACGCCAGCGACAACCACTCTCGCCTCGATCGCCAAAAGCTCGATGCCCACCAAGGACACACGGGCCCACGCATCAATCACGATGCCCTTGTCCAGGATGCGATCCACTACCTCGGCCAGGCTGCTCGAAGCCATCGTTTTTTCGACTGCCATTTCCCTGTACCTCCTGTTCCAAATAGTGAGAAACTGTTAATTGGGCCCTTTTGGCCCGTTGCGCCTATAATTATATCACAATTGTAACCTTTTGGACGTGAGAGGGGCGATGGGATAACGTTAGGGTTGCGTAGGGATATGGAACGAATTGGTCTCATCATCACGAACTGTTTTCCTCCAGGATATAGCCTTGCCGAGGCACGGTGCAGACGTGTATGGGCTGAGAAGGGTCGGGCTCGATCTTTTCTCGTACATTCTTGATGTGCCAGCGCACCAGGCTGGAGTCCCTTGACGAGGGTGGATAGTCCAGCGCTCTATGCAGCAGATCTTGGCTGGAAAAGATCTGGCCAGAATGAGACATCAAGAAATGAAGGAGGTCGAACTCAACCTGTGTGAGCTGTATCTCTTGCCCTTGCGCGCGTACGCGATGGCTCTTCAGGTCGAGTCCCAGCCCCCCCACCGCCAACGTGGAGGTGCGGGGCTTTTTCTCATGGGTGAGGTGTGCTCGACGTAAAAGGGCTTTTACTCTGGCTTTCAGTTCCTCTGTACTGAAAGGTTTACACAAGTAATCATCGCCCCCCTGATCCAAACCGTCAATTCTATCCGCGACCTCGTCGCGCTGGGTCAGGAAGAGAATGGGCAGAGTGCTCAGGTCGGGATTGCGTCGTATCGCGCGACAAACCTCGAGACCATCCAGTCGCGGCATGATGATATCCAGAATCAGGAGGTCAGGCTGACATTTGCTTGCCATCTTGAGAGCCTCGACGCCGTTGTAGGCGGTGAAGACCTTGTACCCCTCGTCGCTCAGGCTATAGGATAGGGCCCAGACCAGCTCCTCTTCATCGTCCACCAGCAGGATGCGATCGGTCGAACTCATCCACTTCTTCCTTTCAATACCTGACGAACTACCTGCCGCACCTGTTCAATATCGAAGGGTTTACTTATAAAGCTAGCGATCGTTCCGTCCCGTAGGTAACCTTCAATCTCGGTATCCTCTTGGTAATAGTAACCGGAGATCAGGATAACGACCGTATCGGGATATTCTTGATGGATGCAAGTCGCCAGCTCAAAGCCCTCCAAATCGGGAAGTTTGGCGTCCACGAGGACGATCTCGTAGGCATCTATACCCATGAGTTCTAACGCCAGTTTCCCTCTCGCCACGGTCGTCACCGCATAGTTCTCGGCACGAAGCACGTTGGCCAAGGCCCAACACATATCGTCCTCGTCATCCACGACCAGAATATGCGCGTCCTCCTTCATCGTTCCTCCATCTGCGTGATCCTGTGTCATCCCTCATCTGCCCTCACACTTGATGCCTGATTGGCAAATAGATGGTGAAGGTGGTGCCCTCTCCCCTCTCGCTCTGCACTTCAATGCTACCATCATGCTGCTGCACGATGCTGTAGCTTATGGCTAACCCCAACCCCGTGCCCTTGCCAACGGGCATGGTGGTAAAAAAGGGGTCAAATATCTTGGAAAGGTTCTTCTGGGGTATGCCATGCCCGGTGTCGGCGAATCGGATCTCCAGCTCCTGCTCTTTTGACTCCCTTATGGTGATGGTCAGCATGCCGCCAGAGGGCATGGCATTGCAGGCATTGATGATCATGTTGGTAAAGACCTGGCGGAGGAGCTCGGGATTGCCATTGAGAGGGGACAAATGAGGCTGGAACGATTTCTCCAGCGTTACCTTGCGCAGGGCCATTTCATGGCGCAGCAGATCAAGCGCTTCCTCCATGACCTTTTCCACGTCGAATTGTACGATTTTTCCTTCCTGGGGGCGAGCGAACTTGAGCAGGTTTTCCACCACCGACGAGGCGCGTTCGGTGGCTTGGGTGATCTTTTCTATACATTCGTTGGCCAGACCTTTGTCGTCGCGATGCTCCTGAAGAAGTTGCACGGCGGCTATGACAACGCCCAAGGGGTTGCGTATCTCGTGGGCGATACCCCCCGCCATCACGCCTAGTGAGGCCATCTTGGCGGAATTGATGAGTTGTGCTTCCATCTCCCGTCTCCCCCTCAGATCGCGCCCTACGGCCACAAAGCCGATGACCTCTCCTCCCTCATCCTCTAGGGCAGAGCAATTCCAAGAGACGGGTACCATCTCCTCCTGTGCGCTCATGATATCCGCCTCGGCATTGAACACGTCTTTGCTCCCCCTCAAGACGTGGAGCATCTCTCTCATCCTCGGTTTGTGTTCGGGGGAGGGAAGTGAGAGGATAGATCGTCCCTCAATCTCCTGGCTACTGATTCCCGATATCTCCTCCGCGGCGGGGTTCCAGGTGAGGATCTTGCCCTCGGGGTCCATAGAGATGACGATGTCACTGGCGCATTCCACCAGACTGGCGAGGTGGCGCTCCGCCTGTCGCACTTCCTCGCTCAATTGCTCCTGTCTGGTGATATCGTCCATCAGAAGCATCACGCTGTCGATCCTGCCCCCTTTTTCTATAGGAATCAGGCGATAGAAATAGACGCGTGGCCCCAAGCCCGGTGCCCGGTAGGTTATCTTTTCGCTCTGAGCCCCCTCGTTCCCCTTGAAAATCCGCCGTATCTTTTTCGGCCAGTGAGTGTACTCAAGCAACGGAGAGGGGAAGGCGTTTCGAATATGCTTTCCGATGATGCTTTCCGCCTTTTGTTTGCTCTTTACCAAAAAGTTGCGATTGGCCGATACGACCCTCAAGTTTCGATCGAACACTATGAGGGAACTGGGGATACTCTCCATGATGCGCCGCGTGAAGCGCCGCGCGTTCTGGAGTTGGCGATACAGATTCTGGGTCTCCTCGTGGTTCGTCGCCCGGCGAATGGCGTTCGCGGCGATGTCGCCGATGGAGGACAGAACCTTTAACTCATCATTGTAGGTCGGTCCATCATATCCCACCATGAGGGCGCCGATGGATCGCCCGTGGGATCTCAGCGGGACGCCAACCACGCTCTCAAGCGCTCCCCGTCCCCCCCCGAGCACGCTTTCGGAGATGTCAGTATACGTGCGTTCTTGACAACTCTTCAGGATCCGTTTGACCAGGGGAGCGCTTAACGGAAGGTCTTCGTCGCGCCAAAGGCCTTGCGCCGATTCCACGTGTGCATCATCTGTGTCTGAACGACACGAGAGTATGGCCACCGCTTGCGCTCCCGTTAGCTTGTGAACTTGCGCCACTATTCCAGAGATGAGCTCCGCTCGGCTTTGCGCCGTACGGAGAGCCTGACTTACCCTTGAGACCGTCTCCAGTTCTCTTACGTGCGTCTTGAGCTCGGTGATGTCTCGAATCGTCCCTTCGTAGTACGCTGGGCTCCCCTTGGCGTCTCGTATGCACCGCGCGTCCTCGGACACCCAGATGATCTCGCCGTCGTGACGTCTCCAACGGCTCTCATATCCTTGTACCATCCCTTGATCGGCGATCAGCTCCTGCCATCCTTCCCGATCGTCTGCATTCACGTATCCCTCACACACGTTCGTCTGTAACAGGGTTTCGCGGTCCGGATAGCGCAACATCTCTACCAACGCAGGATTGGCATCCACGATCTGACCCTCCACCGTGGTGCGGTAGAGTCCCACCGGTACGCGATTGAACAACGCACGGTAACGGGCATCATTCTTCTCCTCTAAACTTTCACCAGTTCTTCCTATTTGATCATATGCGGTCATAGTCTTCCCCTATCATCCATTCAGGTAAGATAACAGAGTCCCGCTGCCAGATGCTTGCAAGGGAATTCCGTTGCGACCGAGCTAGGTCGCGTAGGTCGAATTGCCGACACTCGATCAAAGATTACAATATCTTCTCTCTTCCGCTTCTCAGCTCTATGGATCATTATAAGCAAGATCCCCTTCTTGTCTATGATACATTCGAATGCAAGCGGGAATGTAAAGAGAAGGTAAGTTTGACGTTAGGATTGCGTGAAGAGGCGATAGTTTGGGGCGAGGGGAGAAGTCTCAGATTTGGGGACAGATCGAGAAGCCTCATTTTCCTCGGCGCCGTGAGTGGTTCAAAAGAAGTCGGCAAGATGAATGAAAGAGCTTTTCATCAGGAGGCGTGCTGATTTTGGAATGGCTT
>CAZMOW010000125.1:0-7181 GCA_964567975.1 uncultured Anaerolineales bacterium
AACTGCCTGCGCGGACGAGCAATGGTTAATGATCTACAACATTTGCGTGCACCCTGTCAATTGCTGTTTGGGTAAGCACCTAGCTCTGGGACAAGACAACGTGTGTAGGATTACCATCCTATTTTTCTTTCATACGCGTCAAAGGATATGAGCGATCTATTGCAAAGCAGATCTCAAAAAGGCGAATAGGACTCGTCCTTTGCCTGTACAATACGATCATGAGCCCTAGGGCCGGACTCGGGCGCCTCTACATTGGGATATGCGCGGTCACGTGTACGGGATAGGTTCGAAGAATTCTGCAGTGTGGCGATATGAAGACGTTTGACTTGACAATCTCTCTTCAGAATGCTATAATTGCTCAACGGTTGAATTATAGGAGTATGTGTTATGGTCAATATGGAACAGTATCCGGGGCAGGACGAGGAACGCCTGAAGGAGGCCCGTGAGGCTCTGTTGGGCGAGGAGGCGAGTATGGATCTGGCGCAGGTGTTCAAGGTTCTCGCAGATCCTACGCGGGTGCGTCTGGTCTCCCTTCTCTCCGAAAAGGAGCTCTTTGTTGGGGAACTGGCGGAATTGCTGGACATGACGCTGTCGGCGGTATCCCATCACCTGCGTCTGCTGCGGCAGCTGCGCCTTGTCAAGGCGCGGCGCCAGGGAAGACACGTCTACTACTCTCTGGATGACGATCATGTCAAGGACGTGTACCGACTGGGGCTGGAGCACGTGAAACACATATAGCGGCCCCCGTTTACGCGGCTATCGAGGTGGGAAATATGGGAGAAGAACCCTACAGGTGGCGTGTAAAAGGACTCGATTGTCCTGACTGCGCCGCGAGTCTGGAAAAGACGCTGGAGCGGCTGCCAGAAGTGTCGTCGGCCGAGCTCGATTTCGGCAACTCGGTTCTGACCGTCGTGTCGGCAGCTGATGAGAAGGGGGCAACCGCGGTGGGAGAGATGGCCAGGGCCATGGGCTATCAGCTGGTGCCCTTGAAAGACGGGGGGCGCAGGTCCACCCCCGCACGTGGCGAGTGGCTAAGGGCGCATGAAGAAGAGGTGCGCATCTTCGTAGCCGCACTACTTGTGGCGGTGGCTCTGACCCTCGGCTTCTTTGGCGTTGCCTATGTCCCCAATATCCTTTATGTGGCGGCGATCTTTATTGCGGGCCTGCCCATTGCCCGCGCAGCGTGGTTTGCCGCGACGCGGGCCCACAACGTCGATATGAACGTGCTTATGACCATCGCCGCCGTGGGAGCCATGATCATCGGCGAGTTCGTCGAAGGGGCCGTCACCGTCGTCCTCTTTTCCGTGGGTGAGCTTTTAGAGGGCTATTCGGCGGATCGGGCGCGCAACGCGATTCGGAAACTGATGGAGCTGGCCCCCGATGAGGCCACGCTTCTGGAAGGGGAAGGTGAGAGGGAGGTGCCTGTCGCGACGTTGGAAGTGGGTGACCGCATTCTGGTGCGTCCCGGCACTCGCATCCCCATGGATGGACAGGTGATGGAAGGGCAGTCCGCGGTGAACGAGGCGCCCGTCACGGGAGAATCGAGGGCGGTGCAAAAGGGGCCGGGGGACAAGGTCTTTGCCGGGACGCTAAATGGAAGCGTGCCGTTGACCGTCGAGGTGACCAAGCTGGCCGAGGATAACACCATCGCTCGCATCATGCGCATGGTCGAGGAGGCGCAGTCGCGGCGTGCTCCCTCTCAGCGCTTTGTGGATCGTTTTGCCCGCGTATATACGCCGGCTGTGGCGCTACTGGCCGCGGGGGTGGCATTTTTGCCGCCTCTTTTGGGCTGGGGCGGCCTCATGGAGTGGGTGTATAGGGCGCTGGTCATGCTCGTCATCGCCTGTCCCTGCGCCCTGGTCATCTCTACTCCCGTCACCCTGGTCAGTGCGCTGGCGCGGGGGGCGCAGGCCGGCGTCCTAATCAAGGGAGGAAGGTATCTGGAGCAGCTGGCTGGCGTGCGGGCAGTAGCTTTTGACAAGACGGGCACCCTGACCGAGGGTGAGCCCCACGTGGTGGGGGGTGCCTGTGAGATGCATCCTGCCAGTAATGTGTCGTGTGAGGTCTGTCAAACACTGTTGGCAAAGGCGGCCGCCGTCGAGGGGCAGTCGGAGCACAGGCTGGCGCAAGCCGTACTGGAGCATGCACAGGAGATGGGCCAGGATGCCCGCTATGAGGCGGTCCGCGATACACGAGCCATTCCGGGAATGGGCATCGAGGGAGAGGTCGGTGGACATAGAATTATGGTGGGAAGCCACGAGATGTGCCATCCCGATGAGGAACCCGATCGTGCGTTGTGCCTCCAGATAGCCGAGGCCGAACGGCAGGGTAATACGGTGTTGGTCATCCGGGATACGTGTTGCGACGAGTGGTCTTATCTGACCGTCTCCGACAGGTTGCGGGATGAAGCGCCCGATACCATTCGCGCCTTGAAAGGGATGGGTGTCGAACGCGTGGTCATGTTGACGGGAGATAACCGTTTCATCGCCCAAGAGATGGCAGAGAAGGCCGGTGTCGATGAGGTCCACGCCGGCCTGATGCCCGACGAAAAGCTGCAGATCCTCAGAGATCTGGAGGAGCGTTACGATCGGGTGGTCATGGTCGGCGATGGCATAAACGATGCGCCCTCTCTGGCCCAGGCCTCGGTGGGCATCGCCATGGGGGCGGCGGGCACCGACGTCGCTCTGGAGACGGCCGACGTGGCCCTGATGGGAGATGATCTCCGCGGAGTGCCATTCGTGCTTGGTTTGGGGCGCAAAGCGCTGCGTATCGTGCGCTTTAATATCGCTTTCTCCTTGTTGATCAAACTCCTCTTCTTGGGGCTGGCGGTGGCCGGTATCTCGGCATTGTGGATGGCCGTGCTGGCGGATACGGGCGCCACCTTGCTTGTAAGCCTGAACGGGCTGCGTATGTTGGGATTTGGCAGGCGCCGGGTTGACCGTGTGTCATGATCGGATTCCCTCTCGCGCTTTTCTGGAGGGCGGACTTTAGTTGCCAGCGTCGATGCCAAAAAACGAGTAGGTGGAAGAGATGATGGTCCCCAACCATACCCATCCCGAATTCACCACGATCTCTGGTGTGCTATCGCGACAGATGGTGACGAAAAAGGCGCTGATACCCACGAGAAAGTAGACGGCAAAGTACAGTAGCGCTATCCATACCACGACGGAAAGGGGCTCTCTTGCCGGGGGAGCCTCTTCTTCTGGTGGGGCCTCTTCCGGTGGGGCCCCCTCTTCTGGAGTTTGTGAGCGAGGGAGTGGTTGACTGGAAGTATAGATTCCCATGAGGCTGGCCAATCCGAGGAGATTGCGCCTGATAAGGGATGGCGGATGTAGACTGTACCAGGCCGTCAGGGTACGTCCTCTTATGGGACGGTTGTTGGTCATCTGTGTAGAGACTGGTCGTTGACTTTTCGCAAATCCTGCGCTGACTACGGAACCCACTAGTCCACTCAGGAAACCGGCTGCGCGCAGCATATTTTCTGGAAATACCGGATTTTCCTCCAGCGCGCTTCTCACCACCGCATTCCCCAGAATAGCGGCGTATAAAATGGCGGTAATGATGGTGATTACCAATGAGATCATCCGCCGTATCTGTTCTGGTATGAGCTTTTCCTTGGTCCCCTCTTCCATGTTTTTCTCTCCACTTCCTTCCAAGTCTTTTCGGCATTATAGCGTCGCCGTGGTATTTCGTCAATGAAAGGCGTCAATTGGCCTAACAGACTTTGGGGTATCTCGGTGGAGACATGTGGAATATCTATTTAACAACCCTTTTGGTTGATTTTTATTGATTAGCTTTCTGTATTCTACTGTATCAGACTAGTATTTATTTCTTTTTATAGCATTTTAAATTCCTTGACTTTTTGAGTTCCATGCTTTATAATAAGGATAGTTGATATTCAAGATTCACGTCCTTTGAGGTATGCTTTTAGATGGGGCGCCGTGGGGTGGAGATGGTCACTACAAAGTACGGCGTCGCCGATCTGCTGACCCATCTGGGCCGCATCGACGATATAGTGCGCAAGCGCGCCAAAGATCTACAGCGGCAAAAGCTGTCGGATGCCAATGCCTTCCCGGGTCTCTATGTGTCCGATCGAGAGTTCGAGGAGATGTTGGGGCGTCCCTTTGATTCCTTGGCCCGTGCGGCGGCCTGGGAACCGCCCCCAGCGGACGTTGTAACACCTGATTCCGCCCTGGGCCATATGGTTCGTGTCTTTGCCCTTTCCTCTTTTGAGATCGATATCCTATTGTTGTCCCTTTTGCCGGCATTCGATCGGGGATACGAGCGCCTTTTCGCCTACCTGCAGGATGATATGACCCGTCGGCGGCCCACCGTGGGATTGGCTCTTGATCTCTTTTTCCCTCATATGGCGGCTCGCCTGAAGGCTCGACAAGCCTTTCGAGACGATGCTTCGCTGATGCGCTATGATCTCCTGCAACAGCAGGCGGAGGAAGGGAATTCCTCCCTGCTGGCACAGCCCATAATTCCAGCGCCACACGTCCTCTCCTTTCTTCTCGACGGCGATCTTTGCCATGCCGATCTGCCCCATTACCTGGATCTGGGAAAACCCGGTGTCTCATTACCGGATCTGGCCCTTGCCGGCGATACGCTGCGTCGCGTGCAGGCTTTGATTTCCGAGGATTTTGCGCCCGGATTGTGGATTCGTGAGTGCGGAGTGGACGGCTGGTCGGCGCTTCAGGCCGCAAGGGCCATGTGCCGGGCCTGGGACATATCGCTGATGCGCGCGGATGGGGCGGCGCTTCGGGGAACGCCCGAGGACGTGCGGCGTGCCGCGCGGGCTGTGCGCCGGGATTCCCTGCTGGCCGGGGCGGCCATCTATCTCGATTTCGGGGCCGGGGATGAGGAGACCAACTCTCGCTTCAACTCCCTCGGGACGCTGTGGGGCGACCTTTTAACCGATCATGGATATCCCGTGTTCTGGTACGCGGCGACCCGCGCCGGCACGAACGATTCGATGTGGGATCATGCCCGCACCGTCAACCTTTCCTTCCCCGCACCGGACTATGGGCAGCGTCTTTCCCTTTGGGAGGCGGCCCTGGCTGACGTGGAATGTGTAGAGGATCTCTCGGCCTCGGCCCTGGCAGGGCGCTATCGCCTTTTTGGGGACCAGATCGCCCACGTCGTGCGTATGGCCCGGGATGCGGCCCGTTGGCGCCCCCCCGAAGACGACGGGGCTATCGGAGGCGGGGATGTCACAGCGGCGGTGCGTTCCCTTAGTGAGAACAGGCTGGGCCGCCTGGCCCAGCCCATCGAGGTGCGTCACGATTGGGATGACCTCGTGCTCCCCGAGGATCGTCTGGATCAGCTCCACGAGATATGCGATCGATACCGCCATCGACACACGGTCTATGACGACTGGGGGTTCGACCGACGCGCTCCATTGGCGGGTGGGCTGTCGGTCCTGTTTGCCGGTCCCTCTGGCACGGGCAAGACCATGGCGTCTGAGATCATTGCTCACGAACTGGGGCTTGCGCTGTATCGAATAGACCTCTCCGCTGTGGTGAGCAAGTACATCGGGGAGACGGAAAAGAACCTGGAACGCATCTTTGGCGTGGCGCAGCATGCCAACGCCATCCTCCTTTTCGACGAGGCCGACGCCCTCTTTGGCAAGCGCTCCGAGACCAAGGATGCCCATGATCGTTATGCCAACATCGAGATCAGCTATCTGTTGCAACGCATGGAGGATTTCGACGGCATCGCCATCCTGACCAGCAATCTGCGCACGAATCTGGACGAGGCCTTTATGCGCAGGCTGGATTTCGGTGTCGAATTTCCCCTGCCCGATGAGGAGGCACGACTGCACATCTGGCGGCGCTTGCTGCCCCCCGAGGTGCCGACGGGCGATGATCTGGACCTGGAGGAACTGGCGCAGCGTTATCGATTCTCCGGGGGCAGCATCCGCAACGTGTTGCTGAACGCCGCCTTCCTGGCTGCCCGTGACGGCCAGGCGATCGATATGCAGCGGGTACTGTGGGCGACTCGTCGTGAGTTTCAGAAACTGGGTCGGCTCGTCGATGAGGGGCAGTTCGCCGTATAGGCGCTGTGTGGGAAGGAGTCTTTTTTCATGAAACAAAGGGTTTTCGAACGAAGGAAAAATCGGGGGAAGCGGTCTCGCAGGATATCGATCAAGGAACCCTCGTCCAAACGCTCCCCTGTGGTCGATGAAAAGGCTGACCTGGGCGTGGCACTGCATGCGCTGCGGCATGGTGGCCCGCAGGGCTTGACGGTGGAGGGTATCGGGGCACTGCAGCGGCACGTTAGCAACAGCGCCCTGCAGCGTCTGGCGGGGAAGGAGGGCTTTGAAGCCCCTACTGCTGTCGAGGAGGATTTGGAGCGCGAGCAGGGGGGCGGGCGACCCCTCTCCTCACCGGTTCGCGGGAAGATGGAGGGGGCCTTTGGGGCGGATCTTGGTGCCGTTCGCGTGCACACGGATGGCAAAGCGAATGATCTCTCCAGGGAATTAGGAGCACACGCCTTTGCCCATGGCAGGGACATCTATTTTGCCGACGGGGAATATGCGCCGGCAACCACATCTGGGAAGCAGCTTCTGGCGCACGAGTTGGCCCACGTGGTGCAGCAGGGGTCGGGGGCCAAGCTGGTGGTTGGCGGAGTCCATGATCCCGCGGAGAAGGAGGCGGATCGCGTGGCCGATGAGGTGGTGCGTGCCATCCGCAGTGGTGAGACGGGGGTGCGGCGGCAGTTGGATCCTGAGGAGGATGAGGAAGAGGAGGAGTTGCTACAGCCGATCCGTCGTCAGCCTGTGGAAGAGGAAGAGGAGCTGCAAATGGTCCGCAGGCAGGAGGAGCTTGAGGAAGAGGGACTGATAGAATCTGTCCGGCGGCAATTTGACAACGAGAAAGTGGCCAGGATGCGTGGCGGTCATGTCGTGTATCGATACTCGGTCAGTCAGGAACAACTCGCGGCGCAGTTGGTCCGTTACGGGCGTTTCCAGCTGGATAGTATGCTAAAACAGCAGACAGATGCGATTGACAGGTTCCGTGCTGATCTGAACACCAAGGTCCTCCAGACACTGTTTCCCGCCGAAGACCTGGTAAGGGGTTTGGGAGAAGTGGGCCTTCTACCTGGAGTTCTCGAACTTGGGATGAAAGCCCAGGATTCTGTTTATGGCTTGGAACCGTTCTGGAGGGCTGCTTTGGTGG
>CAZMOW010000126.1:0-7157 GCA_964567975.1 uncultured Anaerolineales bacterium
ATACACCTGATACATATCCTCTATACTCTTCACGTGATCGATAAACAGGACACCCTGTAGATGATCGATCTCGTGGTGAACGACCACGGCATCGAATCCCTCATAGGTACGTTCCACGCGCCGTCCCTCCTCATCCAAACTCACCACGCGCAGACGATGCGGCCGTCTTGTCTCGGCATAAAGGTTGGGAAAACTGAGACACCCATCGAAATCCTTCTGCTCGTCCCCTGTCTCTACGATCTGGGGGTTGATGAGGGCATGAGGAGGACCGGCCTCCTTTTCGCCCTCTGCATCACCGCCCAGGCGCACGACGACCACCTGCCAATGCATGCCAATCTGCGGGGCCGCCAGCCCCACCCCCTCCTCATGATGTTGCAGTGTGTCCTTCAGATCCTCGATGACTCCTCGGATCCTCCGGTTCAGCGCCCGTACAGGCTTGCTCTCCTTGCGAAGAACGGATTCTTTCTCTGCATACAGGACGATATCTCTCACAGCCATGAAACGATTCCCCTTGCCTTTTTAACTTTTGCCCTGACGTCGCCGAAACCTGCGTCGGCCGTCGTCCGTCCCGTCGGAAACGTCGCCTCCGCCCCCCGGCATGGATGGATCGTCACGGCGCGCAAGAGAGTTGACGAAATGGGTTGCAAGACGAGGCAGGATCTCCCTTCCCACAAAAGCCAGGGCCGCCCCCACCCAGGGAACCACCTTGGCTGCCTTTGGGACCTCCGCCAACGGTTGTGAATCCGTCCTGGCAAGAGTAACCGTCTCCCTTTCCGTCGGAACTCCCTCGCTCACTGCAAGGATGGCCGTCTCGGGACAGGTCGACAGGCAGGCCTCACACTCTATACACTTTTCCTGATCGATGCTCGCCACGCCCTCCAGTAAGCGGATGGCGCTAACGGGACACACGTCCACACACGTTCCACAACCCGTGCAGCGCTCCTCATCAACGTATATCATCGTCCTACCTGCTCCCTTCTAGCGCCTCTTGACCCGCTCACACCAGCCAACTACACGCTTTTGTGAGCAATCCACAATAGGGCATCCTGGCTGGGGAGCGACGCTCCCCAGCCACTCTCACGCGATCAAATGTAACTCAGGGCCCCAGGATGTCACTCGCCCTTTTCCTGCTGAGACTCGAGCTCTTCGATACGCTCGTTGATGGCCCCAAGCTGTTCCTGTAGCCATTCGCTCTGCACCCGAAGCGCCTCGACCTGTTGCTCCCGATTGGCGGGCGCACCATAACTCGCCGCCGACGGCGTTCCCCCGGCCGGAGCGTATCCGGCACGGGCCCAGCCGGGCAGGCCGGTGGCATAGTACCGGTTACGGTATCCCCGGCCACGTCCCCAGCCCCCACCACGGCCAAATCCAAATCCGCGTCCGGGAACGGGGTTCGTGTAACCCGGCACGTCAAAACCAGCACAGTAACCAGCAGCGCGTCCCGTCATCGGTCCCATCGCCGCAGGTCCAGTTCTATCCCCTCTAGGCATATCACAAACCTCCTCACATATATTCTACAATAATCCATCCCACTCTATAAATGACATCCTCTACCTCCGTCCTCGACCTCGGCCGCCCCGACCACGGAAGCCCCGTCCTCCTCTGGGACGAGCGGCCCCATAGGCTCGCGAGAAGCGAGGGCGCGGACGAGCTACACCATCGAGCCTATAGGTGGCAGCGGAAGGGTCGCACAACCCTCGCGCGCCGCCGGTCATGGGCCCCTGTCCTGCCGGTCCCGTTCCATTAAATCCTGGCATTCGTTTCACCTCCCATCTAATCCCTCATCCAATCTGCACCCATTGTACCATACTATATGCGTAATGTCAATAGATGAAGAACGAACTATATGCATATCCTAATAGTCTTTGTGCTCCACAAAGCGAGAGTTTGGACAGACCCCACGCTCCATGCAAAAACGAGGTACACCAAACAGGTGTACCTCGCTCCTGGTACGGTCTACGGTAGGGTATCAGCTTTTGGCCGCGCTAGCCCCTGCCCGTGGCACCGAACACGTCTAAAAAGTGTCCGCACCGCTCCTTGAACGCCTCGCGGATGGCGGCGGTGATGCTGAAATAGGAGGCATCCTCCTGCTCCGCCGCCGCCTTCATGCGGTCCCGCGCCGTCACGCTCAGGTCGGTAAAGATGTTGACCTTGCTGATGCCTCCAGCGATGGCATCCCGGAACTGCTGATCCTTAAGCCCTGAGCCACCATGAAGCACTAGGGGAATGTCCACAGTCTCCCGTATCTCGTGCAGTAGTTCCAGATCCAGCTGCGGCTCTCCCTCGTAGAGGCCGTGGGCCGAGCCGATGGCCACGGCCAAAAAGTCAACTCCCGTCTCCTCCACAAAGCGCGCTGCCACGGCCGGATCGGTAAAGCCCTTGCGCTGCGAGCCAAAGTCGGCGTACTCGGATCCCTGCCCCACATGGCCCAGTTCCGCCTCGGCGGCTGCCCCCGCCGCGTGGGCTGCCCGCACGACCATGCGCGTGTTGGCCATGTTCTGCTCCAGTGGCAACTGGGAACCGTCGTACATCACGTCGGTAAAGCCGAGAGAGAGGGCCTTCATACAATGCTCAAAACTGGAACCGTGGTCCAGCATAAGAGAGACGGGAACCGTGGCATCCTTTGCCAGGGCCCGGATGTACGCGGCAAAGGCCCCGATGCGTGGCTCGTCCAGCAAGCCCGCATAGATAGCGATCATGGCCGGGGCGCGCTTTTCCTCCATCGCATCGAGCATTCCCTGCGTACCCAGCATCTCAACGGTGTCAAATAGGGGCAGCCCATAACCCCCCGCCTGTGCTTTCTGTAGTTCCTGATGAATCGATGTCAAAGGCATGATTAAAGACTCCTTATGTCAAATCTATTCCTCGCTCTTGAAGGAAAGCGAGGGTCTCTTGAAACGTGGGGATACCCGCACGTCCTCCAAGCTCCGTGCACTTGATGGCCGAGACAGCGGTGGAGAATTGGGCGATCTCTCGCACATCCCACCCCTGCAGCAGCCCCACGATGTAGGCGCCGTGGAACACGTCGCCGGCGCCGGTGGTATCCAGAACTTCGACCTCAAAGGCCGGCGTATGAAAGCGCTCCTCGGGGGTCACGGTGTAACTGCCGTCGTCGCCCTCTGTCTGCACCACGATGCGCGGCCCCCGCTCCAGGATGGCCTCTCCCACCTCCCACAGATCGTCCAAGCCCGTCAAAGCGGGGCCAAAGCCCGAGCCACAGATAAGGACGTCGGTGTGCTCCACCAAGTCTCGCAGCCCCGGCGCTACGGGCCCCTCCGTCGTGCCGGCGTCCAGCACCACCGTCCCCCCGGCTTTGTGCATCCACCGGGCCGCCTGCAGGGCCGCCTCGGCGTGTGCGCCGTCCAGGTGAAGATAATCGGCCGAGGTGATATAGGCGCGGTCCAGTTCATCCACCTGCAGGGCATCATCGCGAAAACCCCGCAGCCCGGAGAAGACGCGCTCCCCCGTATCCTCGTGTACAGAGACAAGGACCACCTGATTCTCCGGGCCGGGACGTCTCACCACGCGGCTCACGTCCAGATCGTTCTCCACCAGGGTCTCCATCTTGATCTCGCCCAACCTGTCGCTGCCGCAGGTGCCCACAAAACCGGCCCTCACGCCCAGTCGCGACACGGCCACCATGGCCGTGGCCACCGGGCCACCGCCATCGATGGCCACCGCGCTCAAGCGAGCCCCCTGATCCCAGCGCGGCATCTCGCGCAAACGTATCAGTATGTCCAGCACCGCCATCCCTAAACCGACGACGCGACTGCGTCCCTCACTCATCCCCTGCCCCCTACTTGACGACCACGGGCTCGATGTCCAGGAACTTGCAGGCCTCGACCAGGGCTTTGCGCTGATCGCCGTGGATCATGCTGGCATGATGGATGAATCCCTCCTCCACCAGGGTGCGGTAGAGCTCCTCGTGATCCCTCACCTTTACCCACGACCACGTCCCCGCCAGCACCTCGTCTGAGGGGACGATCTCTCCACCCGCGATGAGCATCTTCCAGGCGCCGTCGTACTCGGCGAGCCGGCAGAAGGTCACCGGACCCGGTTGGAGTTGAAACTGGGCCAGGCCCGCCTGGGGATCTTCCTTCTCCACGGGCAACGCCCCTTCCATATCGCGCCGCGACCGCAGCGCCACCTCCTCTGCATCCCGGGCCAGAGAGACAGGCGCGTTACCACAGTGCCAGGCGAGAAGTTTGTTTGGATCCTCGCGGTGCTGGATGGTCCAGTCAACAAAGTGGGGCAGCCGCCGTCCCAGTGCCGCACCATAGTTCACCATCATGGACAGCGCGCCCAGTACGTCGGTCTCGCAGGCTGTGAGCATGTGCTGCCCTGTCATGCGACCGTATACGGCGCACATCGAGATGCCCATCATGCGCTGAATGGATGGCCAGCACTGCATGGCCAGGCCCGACAGTCCCGACTCCTCCCAGAAATCGATCAGCGCCCGCTCCAGTCTGGCCGCCTTATGCAGATAATCGTCGGCCACGCTGATGGTAGGCACCGTCTCTTTTATATCCGCGATGATCTCTTGCACCTGGGGATCGTCGTCATCGTAGGCCTGGGCCGCATCCACGATATCGGTCATGTTGGCATAGATGACGTTCTGGCCGAACTTGGCGATCATGGCCGCCTCATTGTACCCCACCGTCTCAAAAGTCGCCGGCCGCACACCCACCTGCCCGATCCGCGCGCCCGTCAACTCTTTCACCACGCCCACAGCTCCGGCAAAGGTCTCCAGTTCCGTCGCCAACTCGGGCTCATCGGGAAAATAGATCCCGGCAAAATAGAAGGGTATCTTGCGCCGATACAGCGCCGAGGCCATGGAGAGGTTGCCGCAGTACGAGTCCGAGACCCTCGCCATGCTCGGTCCCTCTGGCGCAGGCGGTTCCTTGGTGGCGTATAAGAGCACGGGCACCTGCAACTTTTCCGCCACCTTGGCCGCCGACCGCTCGTCGCCAAAGTCCAGCGGACAGAGCACCAGCCCATCCACACGCTGACGGTCGAAATAGTCGGCCACCACCTCGGCCTCATTCAACGTATTCACCGCCCCGTGGGGCGCATACCCCCGCTCAACATCCAGATCGTCCTCGTTGGGGCCAGGCTGCGGGACGACGACCTCTACCCCCCCCACCCCTTCCAGGGCCGCGATACTCTCATCGCGCATCTTTTGACACCAGTCGTTGAACCCGAATCGATACGAGGGCACGAAACCCAGTTTTACACATATGCTCATCTTCACTCCCCTTCTGTTCAGCGTATATATCTCAATACAGACTATCTATCGCTATTCCGCCCGCCACTTGTCCAGGACCGCGCGTACCCTGGCCAACTGCACGGCCACCTCTGCGTACTCGCCCTCGCCCGTATGATGTTCCACGCTCCAGCAACCCTCGTAGCCGGCCTCCCGCAGCATGAACATGGTCTCCTCCAGAGGCCCCTCGGTGATCTGCCAGGAGATATGGGTGTGCATGGCCCACGGTGCGATACGTTCATCCCCCTCCTCACCGCGAAAATGTAACAGCACGCCAAAGGCGGGATGATCCACCGCCTCACATATTTTTACCATGTTAGCGGGTATCACCTCCGGCCCCCAGTGGTTCTCCGGTCCCACCACATAGCCGCCCTCCTGAGCCCGATCAGCATACTCGCGATAGCACTCCACGATACAATCGAACTGCTCCTCGGTAAAGGCCTCCTGATCGCGTCCACCCCCGGCGTCGATGCGCACCGTCCTGGCGCCCAGGATCTCGGCCGCGCGCAGATGGGCCAGGGCCCGACGGTGATTCTCCTCCCGCTCCTGGGGATCATCCTCCCAGATATGGGCGCCGTCCACACACAGGTTGACCAGAGTCAGTTCTCGCTCGTCCAGGGCATCCCTCACCTTTTCCAGATACTCGTCGGAGGTGCTGGACAGCATGCCGTTCCAGATATCCGCCGCATGCAGATGATAGCGATACCTGCAACTCTCCAGATAGCCGAATACGTCCATCCTTCCTCTCCGCACGAGCCCATGAAAAGCGTATGAGGCAATGGCAACGTTCATCCCTCTCCTTTCCTCAAAATGGGCGGAACCTCTTTCAAAAGGCCCCATCCGCAGATTCATACACCAGTATTTCCTATCCCATACACCACGTGGCATTATCCACCGTCTCCAACTGCCCGCTGGCCGCCGAGCGCACACCAGCGTCCAGGATGGCCATGACCTCCAGGTTAAAGCTCATCTCCAGCGTGGGGTGCAGCGCATCGCCCGTCTCCAGATGGTGGATGAACTCGGCGGCGATGGTATCGCGGCCGTGGGGCAGGGGCTCCGCCTCATAGATCGTGGTGTCGCCGTGGCCCCGCTCCAGACGCACCCTGGATTTGTCTCCCTTGGCTTCCACCACCAGGGTGCCCCTCGTGCCATAGATGATGGGTCCCGTGGGCACGCCGTGATCCCACGTGGTCCAGGATCCCTCCAGGAGGGCCATGGTCTCGGGGTAACGCACCAGCATCGCCGCGTTGTCGTCCGCATCTCCCCAGTGGCTGTTCAGGTTGGCCTTCATCCCCAGGGCCGCTTGTGCCTGCCCCCCCACATACCAGCGCGAGATCATGGCCCCATAGCAGCAGTAATCGAGCATAGCTCCGCCGCCGGTCTCTTCTTGATGCCACCACGTGGCCCCTCGTTCCTCTCCCGTCATGGGAGCAGCGCTCTCATCGACCCCCGCGTGAGCCACGCCGGAACCCAAGGGCCCCGTGTGTCCCGACCGCCACTTGACCTCCAACACCGAGCCGATGACGCCCTCGTCCAGCAACCGCTTGGCCTCGCGACCGGGAGCCGACCACGTGTAGGGCCAGTTCACCACCAGCGTGGTTTCCGCCGCCCGACAGGCCCGCGCCATGCGCAGCGCCCCTTGCAGGGAGGCCGCCATGGGCTTTTCCACGCACACGTGGACGCCGGCCGCCGCACAGGCCTCCACCACCGGCGGATGCTGGGCGTTTTCCGAGGTCACGATGACGATATCCAGCGCTTCTTGCGCCAGCATCTCTCGATAATCCTCATACAGTTTGGGAATCCCCTGACTCTCCATCACGTGCTCCCGGTTCCACTCCCGGGTATAGGGCGCCTTGCGCAATTCGGGAGTTGCCGGCACCGTGTCCGCACAGGC
>CAZMOW010000127.1:0-7065 GCA_964567975.1 uncultured Anaerolineales bacterium
AGAGCCGAGTAATGCAGAGAGAAGAGGGTCATGGCCAGGCTCTTGCGGAGTAGCGTGGGCCAGCTTCGCTGGCCCTGCAGAATCGCCATCGCGATTCTGCATTATGGTGATGGCCGGAATGGAGTTTTGCAGAGCAAAACTCCACTGGGAAGGCGCCAGAGCGCCTTCCCTCCTTCGTTGGCGCTATGTGCCTTACTACGAGGGCATCCCTACCCCACCACCTCTACCCCATCACCCTCCACCACCTCGCCCACGACCCAGCAGCCCTGGTTCACCTCGTCGCAGAGGGCGGTGAGTTCGCCCACCTTGTGGGGGGCGAGGGCCGCCAGCAGCCCGCCGGACGTCTCCGGCGTGTAGAGGAGTTGCTGCATCTCCTCGGTGACGCCCGGGCCAAAGCGCACGCCGTGCTCGTAGGCCTGCTCGTTGTTGCACGTGCCCGTGGGAAAGAGCCACATGTCGGCGTATTCCCTCGCGCCCTCCAGGAAGGGGAACTGATCCAGATGGAAGCGCAGCCCCACGCCGCCCTTGTTCGCCATCTCGTAGCCGTGGCCCAGCAGGCCAAAGCCGGTGATGTCGGTGCAGGCGTTGGGGCCCACCTGGCGCAGGAGGTGCGCCGCCTGGCGGTTCAGCGTCTCCATGCTCTCCACCGCCGCAGCCACGTGGATGGGGTCAGCAATCTCACCCTTTAGGGCCGTGGTGATGATGCCCACGCCCAAGGGTTTGGTGAGCACCAGCACGTCGCCAGGACGGGCGCCGCCCTTGGTCCACACGGCGTCGGGATGCACGGTGCCCATCACCGACAGGCCGTACTTGGGCTCCTCGTCGTCCAGGGTGTGCCCGCCGGCGACGACGCCCCCGGCCTCGGCCACCTTTTCCGCGCCGCCGCGCAGGATCTCGCCGACGACGGCCGGCGGCAGGTCGGGGGGGAAGCCGCAGATGTTCAGCGCCAGCACCACCTCGCCGCCCATGGCATAGATGTCGCTCATGGCGTTGGCCGCGGCGATGGCCCCATAGTCATAGGGGTCGTCCACCACCGGCGGGAAAAAGTCGATGGTCTGGATGACGGCCACCTCATCGTTGATCCTGTACACGGCGGCGTCATCGCTCACCCCCAGCCCCACCAAGAGGTTGGGGTGGTGTTGGGCGCGAAACATATTTTCCAGAGGGCGCAGAACCTGCGCCAGGGCCTCGGGGGCCATCTTGGCCGCTCAACCAGAGGCCGTGGTCATCTCTGTGAGGCGGATCTCCTCGCTGGGCATATCTCTCCTAGAATCAGAAAATTACGGATGTTGTCTCGTCTGTTTCCTCGTCACATCAGGGCGGTGCTGAAATACCGCTCGGCGCGGTCGGGGAGGACGGTGGTCACGTTGCCCTCCACGCGGGTGGCCATCTGTCGAGCGGCCCACACGTTGGCTCCCGAGGAGATGCCCACCAGCAGCCCGTAGTCCCGCGCCAGCTCGCGCGTCGTCTGAATGGCGTCCTCGTCAGTGACCTCCACCACATCATCCACCAGGGAGACGTCGAGGACATCGGGCACGAAACCGTCGCCGATGCCCTGGATCTGGTGCAGGCAAGGCTCGTGTCCCAGGATGGCAGAGACGTCCTTGGGTTCCACGGCCACGATGTGTATGTTGGGATCGCGCTCCTTGAAGAGGGTGCCCACGCCCTGCAGCGTGCCGCCGCTGCCCACGCCGGCCACAAAGCAGCAGATATCCCCGTCCAACTGCCGCCACAGCTCAGGCCCCGTCTCCTCATAGTGTACCTGGGGATTATGGGGATTCTCGAACTGCTGGGGAACAAAGATACGCGGATCCCCGGCGGCCATCTCTTCGGCGCGTCGTACCGCGCCGGCGATGCTTTCCCCCTCGGGGGTGAGTACCAGTTCGGCGCCCAGGGAGCGGATCAGCTTTTTGCGCTCCTCGCTCATACCCTCGGGCATGACGATGCGCACTTGATACCCTTTGAGACGACCCACCAGGGCCAGACCGATGCCCGTGTTGCCCGAGGTGGGCTCCACGATGATGGACTCGGGCCCCAGGCGCCCCTCCCGCTCTGCCCCCTCGATCATGGCCATGGCCACGCGGTCCTTGATACTGCCCCCTGGATTCAGGAACTCGGCCTTGGCATACACCCTCTCGCCGGGCAGGTGTATCAGCGGCGTATGGCCGATCAGGTCCAATACGCTTTCCGTCACTATACCTTCTCTTTGCCTAACCATCTCTTTCATCTGTATCTTGTTCACTCCCTTTGCTGTATCCAGGCGGGCGTCTTGTCTCTTAACGTTGGCTCCCCTAAAAAAAGTATCAAGCATTAAGGTGCGTGGCACTTTCACGAGAATCTACAGTAGAAAGTTATGCTCTGCATATAACAAAAGCAAATTGCTAAAAAACGATTAGCAAGTGCCACGCACCTCATCAAGCTTCTTTCGGTAGATCCAACCTTTCTATGAACATCCGCGCAGTCCGCGAATGTTTTGCTCAAACCGTTATCCAATAGTATACGCCCTTTTGCCCGCGTTGTCTCTTTTTCTAGATGCCGTGCAGGCCCTCGATCTCCACCCCCGCCTTTTCCAGCGCCTCCTCGGCGGCCTCGGCGTCCGAGGGATCGATGCGCAGACAGACGCCGCAGTTGGAACTCAGGTTGCGCGGCACGGGGATCAGCTTGGAGGTGATCCCCGCCTGATGGAGGACCTTTTCAGCGCGAATGGCATAGCTGGTGGAATAGACCAGAATGACCATGTAACGGCTTCCCGGCATCAGTGTGCCTCCCCGGCCAGTTCCGCCACGGCGTTCAGCGCTGTATCCACCTCTTCCCGCGTGTTAAAGGCGCTCAGGCCAAAGCGCACGGTGCCCTCGGGAAAGGTGCCCATGGTCTTGTGGGCCGCAGGTGCGCAGTGCAGCCCCACGCGGCACAGGATGCCGTATTCATCGTCCAGACGCAGCCCCACCTCCGAGGGCGATTTCGCATCCACGTTGAAAGAGACCGTCGCCGTCTGGCGCTGGGCGTCCAGGCCGCCATAGACGGTGACCCCGGGGATATCGACCAGGCCATCTATGAGGGCCCGGGTCAGGCTCACCTCATGGGCGCGAATGGCCTCCACGCCCCGCTCGCGCACCCAGCGTATCCCCGCCGCCAGCCCCGCCAGGCCCACGGCGTTGGGCGTGCCGCTCTCGCACATGTCGGGCAAAAAGTCGGGCTGCACCTCCCTCTCCGAGTTGCTACCCGTGCCCCCCCGCATGAGGGGGTCCAGCCGCGCCACGTCCACGCGCTCGCCGATCACCAGGCCCCCCGTCCCCATGGGGCCGCCCAGGGACTTGTGGCCGGTAAAGGCCAGCAGATCGATATCCTCCTCCTGTACGTCTATGGGGTAGGCCCCGGCCGTCTGGGCGGCGTCCACCAGCAGGAGCAGGTCGTGCGCCCGGGCCAGCCGGCCCGCCTCAGCCACGGGCAGCAGCGTGCCTACTACGTTGGAGGCGTGGTTGAGGGCCATCATCACCGTGTTTGCGCGTATGGCCGTCTCCACGTCGTCCAGATCGAGAAATCCTTCGGGGGAGCAGGGTACCACCGTCAGCTCCACGCCCTCGCGCTCCAGGGCGCGCAGGGGACGCATCATGGAGTTATGTTCCATGCTGCTGGTGATCACGTGGTCGCCCGGCGCCAGGTAACCCAACAGGGCCAGGTTGAGGGTCTCGGTCACGTTGGCGCCAAAGACCACGCGCAGGGGATCGGCGACATTGAACAGATCCGCCACGGCCTCGCGCGCCCCATAGACGATGCGCCCGGCCTCGATAGCCCGGCGGTGGGCGGCACGCCCCGGGTTAGCCCCCACGTCGTTCAGGAAATGTACCATGACCTCGGCGACCCCCGGCGGCTTGGGCCAGGAGGTGGCTGCATTATCAAAATAGATCATCCCGTTCTCCAGTTGAATGCCCCTCATTCCTTATTCAGCGTCAGTTTGAACTCGTTACCCACCTCTTCCACCTCCACGCGGCAGCCCAGCCGTTCCGAGGCGCGGCGCACATTCTGGCGCGAGGTTACCGTCTCCACCAGAACCTCGATGGGAAACACGCCCTCCTGGATGGCGTTGCGGGCCATGATCACGGGCTGCGGGCACGAATATCCCCTGGCATCCACTTGCTTGCTCATTAGCTTTTTCCTCCCAAGTTTTGTCGATATATTGTGTGTACTCGTGCTCTTTTACTCATAGCCCTGGCGCATGGTAAAGCCGATGGTCAGGCAGACCACCAATCCCAGGATCACAGCCACCATGCCGGCGCTGGAGATGCCGCCCACGGTCGCGTTGGCCGCGCTGTCGGGCACGCCGGCCAGTGAAAAGTTGTGGGCAAAGGCCGCGCCGGTGATCATGCCTAGCACAAAGACCGCCGCGTCGCCATCCCCCTCTCCAGAGAGAAAAAGTTGGCGGCCCGGGCACCCGCCGGCCAGGGCAAAGGCCAATCCCGCCAGCACCATCCCTGAAAAGTTCCACAGGTGGCTGGAGTGGGCCACCGGCTGGGCAAAGAAGCCGAAACTCACCTGCCCCAAGAGCAGGTTCATGACAAAGGCTGCTACCACGAGGGCGGCCACCCCGCTGATGAGATGGGTATCCCCCATCAGGATCACGTCACGGATGGAGCCCATGGTGCAAAACCGGGTGCGCTGGGCCAGAAACCCGATGAGGAGAGCCGCGCCCAGGGAGATGAGCACGGGAGCATACATGGACCCTGGGCCGCTCTCGCTGAAAAAGATGGCCCCGTCCTCGGCGAACTTGGGTCCAAAGAGGCGCAGGAGGAGCAGCCCGACCATGAGCAGGGGCATTACCCAGCCCACGGCGGTGTAGGTCTTACGAGAGCGGCCCAGGTTGTAGCCGCTCTTGAGGAACTGGACGCCGATGGTGACGCCGACGGTCAGCCCGGCGAGGCCCAGGATGGCGTTCAGGTCGCCGCCGGACAGGCGCAACAGGGCGCGCCAGGGGCACCCCAAAAAGGCCAGGGAGCCGATCATGGCCAGGGCACCCAGCACAAAGCGCACGATGGGCGCCGAGCCCACGCGGGCCCTGAACTCGCCAAAGAGCAGGGCCGCGATCAGCGAGCCCAGCACAAAGGCGACGATCTCTGGCCGGATGTACTGCACGACGGCCGCGCGATGGAGCCCCAGGGCTCCGGCAATGTCTCGCTCAAAACAGGCCACGCAGATGCCCATGTTGGGCGGGTTGCCCGCGAACTGCAGCAGGGCGGCCAGGATGCCGATGACGGCACCGGTCACCACGACACCGAGGCGCGAGGCAAAGAAACGGGTCATACGTTCGGACATGACAAAAATCCCTCCCAAAAAGATACACATACTCTACCGCCCACACCACGTGGGGCGGGCGTGACGGGGCACACAAAAAAACCGCCGCCAGCATACGCCGACGGCGGCAGCTCCCCCCAGAGATGTGCAGGGACTGTGTCCGACTCAGGAGGCGGCCATACCACCGCCCCCTGACGTATGCGGGCGCACCTGCGAACGCCGACTGGCGTCCCAGGTCCCCATTCAGGTACAGCGGTGATACAACATCCTCAACACTCCTGTAGCTACTTAACTCTCGAATCGCGAGAATTGTACCATACGGGGGGAAGGTTCGCAAATGGGGAATCCGCGGGCCGCTCGGAAATCCAGAGACCCTAAAGATCTCACGGAAACGGGCCCATACGCGTATTGGTCGGCCTGATGCACACCTGATAGCGCAACGGAAGATCTGACCCAAATCTTTAGGGTCTGGCACTGCCATAAGAACGTAGGGCGGATTGGCAATCCGCCCTGGGCGCTGGCGGCGACTGTGTGTACGTGTCCGCGCGGCGTCTTGACTCGCACGTTGTCGAGCCCCGTCGACCGTCGGCTCAAAGCCGACGTCTAGCCTCATCAAGTGCGCTGAAGGCGCACTAAACCATCTATCTCGTTCCGCAGGACCTGTTTCTAACAGGTTTTCCTTAGCAGACGTGGGTTTCAGTTCTCGACTGAGGGGGACGGGGGACTTTTGCGTCCGCACGTGAAATCACCTGATGCGGCGATTTCCCAAGGCCCCAGAAACCCGCTTGAGCGGGTGCAACTACGTAGCGCTGCGGCTTTAGCCCTGCGCGCGTGGCCGCGCGCGGTCGGAACGGCCTTCCGACCTACGTGTTGCCTCTAGATCGAGAGACCCTAAAGATTTCGTGAAATCAGGATCCATATTTGTATTGATCTATCTGATGCACACCCGATGGCGCAATAAACGATCCGGCCCGAATCTTTAGGGTCTTAACGACTTTTCCCGACCTACGTGTTGCCTTCCTCCCCCCGCTGCCCTATACTGGCCTCAGGGATGAGGGACACACGCGGCAGAGGAGACGATGATGGATAATGAGGACCGTATTCGACCGTATACGCAGGATCCGCGCTATTGGCAGTACAGGGGCGAGCCCGTGCTGCTGCTGGGCGGGAGCGCCACCGATCACCTCTTTCTCCTGGACGGCCTCGAGGAGCACCTGGACGAGATCGCGGCTGTGGGCGGCAATTACGTGCGCAACACCATGAGCCAGAGGGAGGACGTGGAACGTAAGGCCCACAAACTGCGACCCGACGGCACCTTTGACCTGCAGCGCTGGAATCCCGACTATTGGGAGCGCTTTGAGAGGATGCTGCGCTGGACGGCGGAGCGCGACATGGTGGTACAGATCGAGGTCTGGGACCGCTTTGACTATTCTCAGGACAACTGGCAGCACAGCCCGTGGAACCCGGGCAACAACGTCACCTACACATTCGAGGAGACGGGTCTCGCCCCCGAGTACCCCCTGCACCCCGGCCGCGACGTGCACCCCTTCTTTCACACCATCCCGGACATGGCGGACTACCAGCCCCAGTACGACCTGATCCGCGGCTATCAGGAGCGCTTTATGACCAAGATGCTGTCCTACAGCCTGCCCCACGGCCACGTGCTCTAC
The DNA here is from genome assembly GCA_964567975.1 of uncultured Anaerolineales bacterium. Taxonomy (GTDB): domain Bacteria; phylum Chloroflexota; class Anaerolineae; order UBA1429; family UBA1429; genus JAWLEV01. Next base: position 6,960 of record CAZMOW010000127.1, read on the forward strand.
TGTATGGACAACGAGACCTCCACTGACCCGGCCTGGGGGCAATACTGGATACGCTTCATCCAGGAGCGGGCCGAGGAGGTGGACGTCAGCGTCTATACCACGGACA
>CAZMOW010000128.1:0-7041 GCA_964567975.1 uncultured Anaerolineales bacterium
GGCCTATATCTTTTTCAGAACAGCGTCCGCCATCCTCTGAGGTGGCCCGCGCCGACGAGACTTGTATTTCCTTGTGGAATCACAGCGACAGCCAGGGCCACATCCACATAATCGGCCCCTACAATCATGATAACAATGCTGAAAGTTACTCATCGTGTTACCTTTGCATCTCCCACACCTGATCGAGGAACCCCAAGATCGTGCTCCTCTCAACAATAAAGGATTCTACTCCCTTTACAATAATAACGGATATGCCTCGTTTGCTGCAAAGGCGAGATAGTTCAAGAAATTTAAAACTATTATAGTCACAATGAGCAACTTGTCAAATGGGAAATGTGACTCGGTTGTAAAGTATGTTGATGACCTAATTGAGCATCGATTGGTACTATATGTGGGCGACACAGGTCGGATGCGTCCGCATCTAGTGTATGGTAAACCCATTGCCCGCACCCACCAACACAGTATAAAACCGAGTTCCGTGGGATGTTGACGCGCCCTCACCTTGCGTCTATGATACGTGGGAATGTTAGGCTATGAAAAGGGGGAAGTCCATGAGTGAGTTACTGCATTTTTCCGACGATTTCCTGTGGGGAATGGCCACGGCGTCCTACCAGATTGAGGGGGGCATCGAGGAGCGGGGGCGCGCCATCTGGGATGATTTTTGCCGCTGGCCGGGCAAAGTTCACGCTGACGATGCGGGCGATGTGGCCGACGACCATTATCACCGCTATGAGGAGGATGTGGCGCTCATGGCCGACCTGGGCATGGACGCCTACCGGTTTTCTGTCTCCTGGCCTCGCGTTCTTCCCCAGGGGGTTGGGGAGGTCAACGAGAAGGGTTTGGACTTTTACGACCGCCTGGTGGACGAACTCTTGGAGGCGGGCATCACGCCCTTTGTCACGTTGTATCATTGGGATCTGCCCTCCGCGTTGCAGCGTGTGGGAGGGTGGGCGGCGCGGGACACGGCCTACCAGTACGCCGACTATGCCGCGCTGGTCGCCGAGCGTCTGGGAGATCGGGTTCACCACTGGATAACGCACAACGAACCCTGGGTGGCCGCCTTTATAGGGCACCTACAGGGCCGGCACGCGCCGGGCTGGGAGGATCTGGGGCTGGCGCTGCAGGTGGCCCATCATCTCCTGCTGTCCCATGGCCTGGCCGTGCTGCCGCTCCGGCAGGCCGGCGACCAGGCCACGCAGGTGGGCATCACCCTCAATTTTAGCCCCTCCTATCCGGCCAGCGAGGAGCCCCAGGACGCGGCCGCGGCACGGCGGCACGATGGCTATGCCAACCGATGGTTTATGGACCCTCTCTTTGAGGGACGATATCCCGAGGATGCCGAGGAGCTCTTTGGCTATCTGCTGCCCAGAGTGGCGCCGGGCGATATGGAGGTCATCGCCCAGCCCATAGACTTTTTGGGCGTCAACTACTATTCGCGGGCGGTCGTTGAGGATGCCCCGGGCGAGTTCCTGGATTACAGGACGTTGCAACCAGAGGGTGAATACACGGCCATGGGTTGGGAGGTCTATCCGCAGGGATTGACGGATCTTCTGATGCGTCTGTCGCAGGACTATGGCTCGCCGGTCATGTATATCACGGAGAACGGTTGTGCCTATGAGGACGTGCTGACGCCAGAAGGCGAGGTGCATGACGAGAAGCGCGTAGCGTATCTGAAAGATCATTTCTGTGCGGCATACCGGGCGCTGGAACAGGGCGTGCCCCTGCAGGGATATTTTGTATGGTCACTCATGGATAATTTCGAGTGGGCGTTGGGCTATTCCCGGCGCTTTGGCATCCTGTATGTGGACTATGAGACGGTGGAGCGCATTCCCAAGGACAGCGCCGCATACTATGCCTCGGTCGTGGCCGAGAACGCCGTAGAGTGCTGATAGAATGTCGGAGTGGAGGTAGAGAAAAGTGGCTGATGTAGCGGAATTGAAGGATCGCGTGTGCGAGGTCATCGATGCCCACCGCGAGGAGATCGTGGCCCTGGGGGAGGACATTCGCCTGCATCCCGAATTGGGCTTCAAAGAGTTTCGCACGGCAGATATCGTCGTGGATAGGATGGCTGCTCTGGATATACCTCATCAGACGGGGATCGCCATCACGGGCGTGAAGGGGATGCTGGAGGGGGCAGGGGACGGTCCGACTGTGGCGTACATGGGGGAGATGGACTCTGTACTGGTGCCCGACCATCCAAACGCCGATCCCGAGACGGGCGCGGCCCACGCCTGTGGCCATAACGCCCAGGTGGCCAATCTGATCGCCCTGGCTTATGGCCTGGTGGAAAGTGGCGTCATGGCGGCGTTGGATGGGAACGTGGCCCTCATCGCCGTGCCCGCAGAAGAGTACGTGGAAGTGGAATACCGGCTGGGACTGAAAGAGGAGGGCAAGTTGGAGTTCCTGGGAGGAAAACCAGAGTTCATCCGGCTGGGAGCCCTGGATGACATTGACATAACCTTTATGACGCATCAGGCAAGTCGCGAACAGAGGGGCGTCCTCGGCGTAGGAGGGCCCTCGAACGGTTGCGTGGTCAAACAGGTTCGCTATCAGGGGCGGGCGGCCCATGCCGGCGGGTCACCTCATCGGGGCATCAACGCCCTGAAGGCGGCCACTCTTGGGTTGCAGTGCATCGATGCCAATCGCGAGACCTTTCGGGACGAGGATCATATTCGCGTCCATCCCATCATCACCAAAGGGGGTGACCTCGTGAATGTAGTGCCAGCCGATGTGCGCATGGAGACTTATGTGCGCGGTGCCAGCATCGAGGCTATCCTGGAGGCCGCCGCCAAGGTGGACCGCTCGCTGAAGGCGGGGGCCATGGCCATGGGGGCCACGCTGCATCTGACCACCCTGCCGGGCTATTTGCCGCGTGTCCTGGTTGACGATCTGGCTCAGGTCTATAAGCGAAATGCCCTACATCTGGTCGGTGAGGAAGAATGGAATGAACCAGAGTTCGGCGCCGGTTCCACTGATATGGGGGACGTGAGCCATATCATGCCAGCCATCGAGGCCCAGGCTGGGGGCGCATGTGGCACCGGCCACGGCGCCGACTATGCCATCTGCGACGACGAGGCCGCCTATATCCTCCCTGCCAAGGCCGCGGCCATGACCCTCATCGACCTTCTGGTCGATGGTGCAAGGGAAGCGCGGGAGGTCATTGACGACTTTGAACCTCCCATGAGCAAGGAGAGTTACCTGGACTTTATGCGCGATCTGAGTGAGGACATTGTCTGGTCTATGGAGCAGGAAGGGGAGAAGGCGTAGGGATGCCTTTACGGGGGGGACTGGTGGGGCTTTCAGCCCCCTCATCTGTTGATAGGGAAAAAATCACAATTTATAGCCGATGGTGCGCAGGAGATCCTTGCGCCATGTGATATCGTCAGTCTCCTCCACGCCCTTGGGCGTAAAGCCGTCGACGACGCCCAGCACGCCTCGCCCCTGTTCCGTCTTGGCGACAATGACCTGGGTGGGATTCGCCGTGGCGCAAAAGACACGACAGACCTCGGGCACATTCTTGATGGCGTTCAGCACGTTGATGGGATAGAATCCCTCGGCCAAAAAGATGATGAAGACGTGTCCTGCGCCAATCTCCAGGGCGTTCTCCTCCGCCAGCTCGATCAGGGCGTCATCCGTGCCGCTGGAGCGCACCAGGCGATCTCCCGACGCCTCGCAAAAGGCCAGGCCAAAGCCTATGCCCGGCACGGCGGTCACCATGGCCTCGTGAAGATCCTCGACGCTTTTGATGAAATGGGTCTGCCCCAGGATAGAGTTCACGTCCTCCGGTTTTTCAATGGATACGAGTTCCAGTTCCAGGGCCATGAGTTGCCTCCTTGTATCCTCTCACCCAGTCGTCGTCTGACCGCCATTATAGGCACTGCTTTGGCCGCCGTCAATTCACGAGGGATGGTCGTGTGCGCCCTTGGCTTCTCGGGTGCGTCATTCAGGAGGAGTGGTGGATCACTCCCGCGTGCGGATGGACACCCACGCCGTGCCGCCGTCCTCCACAGAGACTCTTTTGGTATAGAGGCGCCCCTTGTGATAGAGCCTGACCAGCCATTCTCCCGCTTCCACGTCTCCCGTGGCAAAGCTCTCGTTCCACAGAGGATCGGGATTGACGTCCTTGTCGGGATAGGTCATCACCTCCCGGACGGCGTTCTCAGGTTGTGCTGCGCGATAGAGGATGAGCTTGACTTCGGGCAGCGGTTCCCCCGCGGGTGACAGAACCTGGCCGGCCAAGGTTCCCTCGCCCTCCTTCGGCGTCAGCCACAGTTCAGGGTTCACTGTCTTGCCATAGTCGTTCTTGCCATAGCGTACCTCAAAATGTATATGGGGGCCTTCGGCTACCCCCGTCATACCCACCAGGCCTATGTGGTCTCCAGTTCCCACGTGTTGATCCACCTCCACATCCACCTGCGATAGGTGGCCGTAGAGCACATAGACGGGTTTCCCATCATAGTGCCTATCCAGTTTCAGTATCACCAGTTTACCGTAAAAGTCCGTCCTCGCCCCGTACACCTCGGTCGAGTCGTCACCGGCCACGATGACAGTCCCCGGCGCCACGGCCAGGGTGGGTGTCCCCAAATCGTTGACGAACTCGACCCCGCGATGAACGGGATAGGTACCGTCCATCCGAGAAGCATAGTCATAGAAGCGGGCTACCCTATCGTTCCCCTCCGGCGTGATGGGACGCTCCAACCAATAGTGGTCGGAGGGGGTTGAGGTCGGGAGAGGAGTGGCGCTCGCCGTAGGGGTCTCTTTTGGCGAGGAAGTGGGTGAGGGGGTGGCGCTGGGCGTGATCTGCACCGTATTTGTAAAGGTGGGGGAAAGGCTTTGCGTCGATGCGACGGTGGCGCTCGATGTTGGGGAGGTGGAAGCTATCTCCGTCTCCTGTGGGGTCATCGTGGTGAGTGTATCTTGATGGCCGGCGCCTTTGGTAGATCCGGGGGCAAAGCCAAAGGCGATGGGGGTTACCAGGGCGCCTAGAATCAGCACCATGGCAAGCACGAACCAGATTTGTCGCGGATAAGGGCGCCGAGGCTCTGAATCCAAGGTATTCTCCCCTTTGACTTTACTCGTTTCTGATTATATTATGCCTTGTCCATACGTGCCAATCTGGTCCGTGTCCTGTAATCCGTCACAGTATCTGAACAATCTGGGGAGGAAAAAGACATCCCATGCACTTTTATATCCTAACACTGTTTCCCGAGTTATTCGACAGTGTCTTTGGGCAGAGCATCGTCAAACGAGCCCTGGATATGGATCTCATATCCATAGAGATCTACAATATTCGAGACTATGCTGTGGATAAGCATCAGATAACCGATGAACCCCCCTATGGTGGGGGAGGGGGCATGGTCATGAAGGCGGGACCCATCGTGCGCGCCGTGGAGGATGTGCTTTGCCGAATAGCCGCGAAAGGGGATGTCGATGTTAAAAAAGTGCCCGTCGTCCTGCTAACACCAGTAGGCCAGACCTTTACACAAGAGACTGCCCGCGAGTATGAGCATTATGATCATGTTGTGCTCATCTGTGGCCGTTACGAGGGCGTGGACGAACGGATACGCGAACTGGTCGTGACGGACGAGATTTCCATAGGGGATTATGTGCTTTCGGGAGGCGAGATTCCGGCCATGGTCTTTGTGGAGGCCGTCACCCGACTGGTGCCCGGTGTACTGGGCGACATGCGCGCTACGATCAAAGATTCGTATGCCAGTGGTCTGCTAGAGCATCCCCACTATACGCGACCCGCCGAATACCGGGGTATGTCCGTTCCCGACGTTCTTCTCTCCGGAGACCACGCCAGGATCGCCCGCTGGCGTCGCAAGGAGGTCCTACGACGCACATGGGAGCGCCGCCCGGACCTGTTGGAAAAGGCGGATTTGACGGCCGAGGATCGTCGCTTTCTGGCTTTGTTGCGGGAAAAGGCCGAGGATGGGGTGGATTGAGCCATCGCCGCCAGACTGTGATTCAGGAAGATGAGCCCGTCATGAACTGGTTTCCAGGGAGCGCTGAAGCAGGGAGAGGTGATGGAGTCCTCTTTCAGCTCCCAGTGCCGTGCAGAGCATGGGATTCTCTGCCAGGTGACAGGGGATTCCTGTCTCCTCGGTCAAGAAGCGGTCCATATTTCGCAGGAGGCTTCCGCCACCCGTCATCACCATTCCTCGATCGATGATATCGGAGACGAGTTCGGGGGGCGTCTTTTCCAGGACGGCCCTGGCGGTGGCCGCGATGTTGGCCAATTCCTCGGTTATGGCTTCGGTAATCTCTTCCGAGCTGATCTCGATGGTGCGCGGTTTACCCGCGACCTGATCGCGGCCTCGCACTTCTATGCGTAACTCCTCTTCCAGGGGGGTGGCACTGCCCACGCCTATTTTGGCTTTTTCTGCCGTATCATCGCCTATGATCAGATTATACTTGCGCCGCACATAGCTGGAAATGGCATCGTCCAACCGATTTCCTGCCACACGGGCCGAACTGGAAACGACGATACCGAACATGGAGATGACTGCGGCCTCGCTGGCTCCTCCGCCGATATTCATGATCATATTGCCGGAGGGAGTTCCGACGGGCATCTCGGCACCCATGGCGGCGGCGAGGGGTTCGGGAATAAGATGTGCTACGCGCGCACCGGCCTGGATGGCCGCATCGCGCACGGCGCGGCTTTCTACGGTCGTTACCCCGACGGGGACGCTGAGCATGATCTCGGGACGCCGCTCAAAGCGGCTGCAAAGCTTGGAGATAAAGTAGCGCAGCATGGCTTCGGTCACCACGTAATCGGCGATGACGCCGTCCCGCATGGGACGCGCCACTTCGATGGTCTCTGGGGTACGTCCCAGCATGGCTCGTGCCTCATTGCCCACGGCCAGGATACGGTTATCGTTGCGCGAGATCGCCACCACGGAGGGTTCGTTCAGGACGATGCCCTTGCCGCTCACACAGACGATGACGTTGACCGTGCCCAGATCTATACCTATCTGCTTGCCGAACATGCCCCCTCCTGCCTCCAAGCGAATCGAGAAAAGGATGATAACATGAATA
>CAZMOW010000129.1:0-6929 GCA_964567975.1 uncultured Anaerolineales bacterium
TCAGCCGCTCGGGGTCGGCCACCGGCACGCCCCCCGTGCCCCGCACGGCCACGGCTTTCAGGTTCTTGGACCCCATCACCCCACCATAGCCCCCCTGCCCCGCCGCGTTCCCTGTCTCCGTCTGGATGCAGGCGATCCGCGACAGGTTCTCCCCCGCCTGACCACAGGAGATGGCACGCACTTTGGACCCATGCCTGTTCCGCAGCCGCGACGTGGTGGCAAAGGTGCCCAAGCCCCAAAGATCGTCCGCCTCCCGTATCTCCACCTCGTCGTCCTCGATCCACAGGTACACGGGCGCCTCCGCCCGGCCCGTGACGACGAGGCCGTCGTATCCCGCGTATTTGAGCTCCGCGCCCCAGTGCCCCCCCATCCCCGAACGGGAAAAGGCCGAGGGATGCTGCTGCGGGGCGATGCCCGCCACCACCACCCGCCCTCCACCCGAGGCCAGGGTGCCCGTCAGCGGCCCCACCATGACGAAGAGGATATTCTCTGGATCAAAGGGACCCACCTCCGGCCCCAATTCCTCCCAGGCGACTCTGGCCGCCCCTCCCAGACCGCCGACGAACTCGGGGACGTACTCCCTCGTGTCCATGGTGGACACCACTCCCTCGGAGAGATCCACCCGCAGTATCCTGCCCGTCCAACCGTACAATGCCACGTCTAGCCTCTCTTCATAAACCAGATAAATTATCACCTTACCATTTTACCATCTGTCCGTCCGGCAGTCGAAAGGGACCCCTGCGACACGATCACGTGGGAGCCTAAATATGTTACCAAGCTCCCATCCTGGACCCCTTAGGCTGCCAGGCCAGTCGACGCCCTGACCCGATAACCCACATCCTGCAACTGCCACTCGAACTCGTGTACCTCTATCTTGGTGATGATGGGATCATTTTTCATCGTCGTCCCTCCCTATAGAACTTGCCGCTACCTTGGAACGTCTTCAATCCAGCGACTTGTTGAAACGTAGGATATGACCCTCGTACATCCGCCGTTCCAGCAAGAATCCACTCTGACACATCTGTGTAACCAGCTTATCCTCCCGGAGATGCATGGGATGAACGGACAAGAGGCCACCAGGACGCAGGACGCGGTGCAACTCGGCTATAAGCGCCTCTCTTCGCTTGATCAGATGCAGCACGTCGTGGAGCAACGCCACATCCATCGAAGCGTCCTCCAATCCGGTATGCAAATCTGAGGAGGCGATGGTTCGCACATTGTCCAAGCCTTCCGCTTCACACCGCTCGGACAGTTCCTCCAAATGCCTCTTGTTCTTATCCAAGGCGTACACTGTACCCTGGGTCAGCGCGGCCGCGGTGAGAGCATACGCGCCCGAACCACAGCCAAAATCCAGTATCGTGCAGTCACCGCCGATTCCCACCGCCTTCAACACATCTTCCCTGTGCCTTAGCAACCAGCGTTTCCAGCCGGATTCCCTCACCTGTCATCCCTCCCCTTTGCTCATGCCTTGGCTATGAACGAGGCCACGTCGATGCACAGGTCGCCGGGCGAGCCTCCTAACGGCCAGGCTGAAGAGACCGTCCTGATAGTCGGTCGAGAAATCAATTTCGCCCTCCAGATCAACAAGCCGGAGCAGGTTGGGGACATGCGTATCAACGTTATCTCGTCCACAGCCCAAAATGAACACACCAATTATGCCATCGTTCACAGATTCTATACTACCAGCATCCACATTTTACCTTGTCTTTATGTCAACTCAATGACCTCACCCGTCTCGGCAGACCGCATGGCCGCATCGAAGACGCGCATGGCCTCGTAGACCTCCTGGGGTTTGACGGCCAGTTCGGCCCCCTCGTTGAGCACATTCGAGATGTTGCGATAGTAGGACCGCCAGCTCCCCCTCACGCTCTCGACGATCCTCTCTTCCCGCTCGCCCTCGACCATGGTACAGACGCGGGCCCGATGGGCCGGATCCTCGGTGGCCGCGTCGATATCGCCCTCTAGCATGGCCGGCTCCTGAGGGTCCAGACCATACTTGATGAGTCCTCCCCGATCCCCCAACACGTACCAGCGGGGCTTTTCGATGGTGGCCAGGTTGCCGATCTCGATCTGGTAGAGCACGTCGTTGGCAAAGCGAATCAGAAGATTGGCATAGTTCCCGATGTCGATATCCCACACATCCCGGTATTTTATATCGCAAAAGACGCTCTCGACCCCGGCGGGGACCAATTGTAACGCCTGATCCACGAAATGGGCCGGCCAATCGTAGAGGATGCCCCCGCTCTCGGCCTTGGAGCCGCGCCAGCCCCGGGGTGCGCCATAGCGCATGATGGCCACCTCAAAGAGGTAGGGATCGCCGAGCAGGCCGTCATCGATCACCTTCTTGACCGTCAAATAGTCCCAGTCCCAGCGGCGATTGTGAAAGACGGAGAGCATCACGTCGTTGCGCTCGCTGGCCTCGATCATCTCCTCTGCCTCTTGGGCGTTCATGCACATGATCTTGTCCACCACCACGTGCTTGCCGGCGTTCATGGCCTCGATGGCCAGATCGTGGTGTGTATGGTGGGGCGTGGCCAGCACCACCAGATCCACGTCGGCATCGGCGAGGAGCGCGTCGAGGCTGGAGTAGATCTTTGTCTCCGGATGCTCCTCGGCCGCCTGCTTTTGATGCTCCCCACTGCGGGTAGAGATGGCGTACAGCCTGATTCCCTCGGCAAGGCCGATCAAGTAAGAGTGAAAGGATCGCCCCGCGTACCCATATCCCACAACTGCAGCGTCTATCATCTTGCCTCCTCTTCAACCCATATCAGGCGATAAAGAACGTCCTCCTATGCAAGCCATCCAGCCACCTGCAGCGTGCCCCTCACCTGCCGCTTGATATCCTCCGGCAGCTGGGCGCCGTCGCCGTTCATGCCCCCCGCAAGCCCCACCGACTCCTGCATGTACTTGATCACCAACTGCACATATCCCGGTCCCACCCGCATGGCCTCCAATTCTTCGTCCATACAGCAGCTTTTACTTTGCGGCCACCGCAAAAAAATCGACCCGATAAACAATCTGTGTCAGATGCCCCTGATGGTACCTCCCCGCGCCGTCACCTCTTTGAGGGGCGGATGGGCGGCGATCTCGTCCTCGTCGATCTCCAGCCCCAGACCGGGCGCGTCGCTCAGGGTGACATAGCCCTCCACCGGACGCGGGAGCCCACGAAACACGGTGAAATAGTGCCCCGTATAGAACTCGGCGTGGTATTCCTGGATCTCAAAGTTGACCAGGGAGGCGTCAAGGTGAAATTCCGCCATGGCGCCGACGGGGGAACAGACATTGTGCGGGGCCATGGTGATGTGCTTGGCCTCGGCGATGGCGGCGATCTTTTTCAGTTCCGTGATCCCTCCGGCGTTAGCGATGTCGGGCTGGAGCACATCCGCCGCGTGGGCCTCCACGATCTGGGCAAAGGGGTACTTTGTATAGAGGCGCTCGCCCGTGGCGATGGGGATATCCACCTTGCGTCGTACCTCCAGCAACTCGGAGAGGTTCTCCTGGGACACCGGTTCCTCGTAAAAGAGGGGGTGATAGGGTTCCATGCGCTTGCCCAACTGGATGGCGTTCATGACGTCGAACTTGGCATGGGCCTCAACCAGGATATCCACGTGCGGGCCCACCGCCTTGCGGACGGCGGCCACCCGCGCCTCGGCAAGGTCTGCCTCCTCGAGAGAGATCCTATAATAGTTTCTTTGGCCAAAGGGGTCGAATTTCAGGGCGTCATAGCCCATTCCCACCACCCGTCTGGCCTCCTCGGCGTTCTGCTCCGGCGTGCCGGGGTTGGTATACCATCCGTTGGCATAGACGCGTATCCTCTCGCGCTGTGCGCCGCCGAGTAGCTGGTAGACGGGCCTGTCGAGCACCTTGCCCTTGATATCCCACAAGGCGATGTCGAGCCCCGAGAGGGCCGTGGTGGGCAGGCGGCCTCCCCGCCCGTGGGGATCCTGATACATGGTCGTCCAGTGAACCTCCGTATCAAGGGGATCCTTGCCCGCCAAGTACTTTTTCACAAACGCGGTCACCAACCCCTTGACCTGTTCCTCGTTCTCCATGGGGCTCGCGTCGCCCAGACCATAGATCTGGGGGTCATCGGTGTTGAGCTTGACCACGAGCCAGTTGCGCTCCGCGTTGTGGTGTCTGGCGGAGAACTCGCGAATTTCCACATCCTTGATTGCTGGCATATGCTCACTCCATCAGCTAGAGAATAAAGGGAACTGGCGGGCAGGGCGATATCCCCCGCCCGTCCATGCCTTGCATTATACATGGCGGGAGAAAAGGGGGTCAAAGGGCGATACAGCCAATTCGGGCCCTCTTTTTCCTTTTTGAAAGCGGACAGAGGTTGCACCGCCTGATACTCCGGGGTTGATGAAGGAGGGACTTGAGTAGTTCAGAATCGCTACTGTCCAGTGTAAAAAGGGGGGACTGAAATAGTGGATCGATCACACGACTCGAAGGGATTATTCCATATATCCGAGGTGGCGCAGGCGCTGGCGCAGGGCCTCATCGTCGGCGCTCGTGGTCTGCCGTCCCTGCAACTGGGGCCTGCAGGCCATCGCATCCTGTAAAAAGACCCTTAATCGTTCCCTCAAGCGCCCCATCCCCTCGGCATGCAGGGCCTCTGGGAGGGGAGTCTCCTCACCAGGATCCGTAGACAGGGAGAAAAGCTTCTCCCCCACCCCCTCGATATCGACAAACTTGTACGTCTGCTCGATTGCTGCCCGATAGGGGCACCGACAATGCAGCCGTTCGATCACCGCCGGCTTTTGTGTTTCCATGGCCTTGAGGGCAAACTCGGGGGGATAGGCCTCACTGAAAACCACCGGGGAATCGGCGATACCGCCCCGGGTGACGCATGCCAGACTCTCATCCCTGATGGACATGGACTGGCCGCAGGCCGTCTGCACCTCCTCCACGCCGGCGACATCCAGGACGGTATGGAAGAGGCGCTGCGTGGACACGGGCGCGGGCACCCGCTCCCCCTCTTCCTGTCCGGGCAAACGGATGAGCAGGGGAACGCGGATCAGCTCCTGGTGGACGCCGAAACCGTGCCCCATGAACTGGTGCTCACCCAGCATCTCCCCGTGGTCGGCCACGAAAACGACCATGGTGTCCCGCCTGCGCTCCCCTCGATCGAGGACCGCAAGCAGATCGCCGAGGAGGCGATCCTGATAGGCCACCTCGGCATCGTACATCTGGCTCAGTGCCTCTCCCTCTATACGAGAAAGGGGCTTTCCCAGGGGTGTGAACCAATCGAGGGCCTGCGCGTTAAAGTTGCGCAGAAAACGTCGCGCCTCCCTATTTCGCCTTGACAGAGGGGCAAAGCGCCGCGCATAGCGCCAGGGCACGGAATAGGGCGCATGGGTCTCCATGAGATTGAGAAACAGAAAATGGGGCCCCTCACGCCGTCGAGAAAAATCTTCCTCGATGAAATGTGTGACATCCTGGATGGAACGAGAGGTATTGCCCTTGAAATTGGCGATCCGCGTCCAGATACGCACCCAGAACGGATCCAGTGCACCACGAAAGAGCCCCGCCGAGTTGGCAAAGGCGTTCTGAATGGGAGATGTCAGCCGGCGCAAGATGTCGGAGACAAACGCTCCAAAGCGACGGAGGGGCTCTAGCAGGGGAGCCGAAGGCCTGGAGCGCACCAATGGCACGGCCCCACCATAATTGTAAAACGTCTCGAATCCTCGGCGGAGCCCGTTATCGAGCACCCCCACCAAAGGATTATTACAAAAGCCGCTCGTACGGTAGCCCATGACGCGCAATCGCTCGGCCAGCGTCATAAAGGGGGAGGGCAACACATCGTTCGCCTGCAACGTCAGATGAACGCTGGGCGGCTCACCGGTGAACATGGAGGCGTGGGAGGGGATCGTCCATTGCGCGGGAGCGATGGCATTCTCAAAGAGGATCGCCCCCCTCGCAAAAGCATCCAGATTAGGAGATGTATCCCTGGGGTAGCCATAACAGCCCAGACGATCCCAGCGATGGGTGTCCAGGACGACAAAGACTATATTTGGCTTGTACTCAGCAGCACACATGCGCCACACCAGACAGAGACGATATAATGAAACTGTACCCCATGTTTAACAGAGGACGGGGAGAATGTCAAAAATCATGCGCTGGCTCTCCGCACCGCGACAAGACTTGGCGTTACATGTGGCCAGCGATACAATCCTATACAAGATGGCTCCGCACGCGCCACACGCACAAGGGGCAATCAAGGGACACACACGTTCGATAGAGGGGATGCAACAGACATGAAGCTGCCAGGGATATTCGCGAGCTTATTCGGAACGAAACAAGAGGGCACGGACACACGGCGGAACGCCGTCATCGTGTCGGGGCTTCCCCGCTCCGGGACCTCCATGATGATGCGCATGCTGGAAGCGGGCGGCCTGCCCGTCTTGACGGATGGGGTGAGAGAGGCCAATGAGGACAATCCCAGGGGGTATTACGAGTTTGAGAGGGTCAAGGCCCTCGAGCATGATGGGGCGTGGCTGAAAAAGGCCAGGGGAAAGGCGGTCAAAGTCATATCCGCCCTATTGGAGCACCTTCCTGAAGGTTATACCTACAAAGTGGTGTTCATGGAGCGCCACCTGGATGAGGTGCTGGCCTCCCAAAAGCGCATGCTCGTCCGGCAAGGCAAGCCGACGGATACCGTGGACGACGAGAGCATGAGGGCCCTCTTTCAGAAACATCTGGAACAGAGCAAACGGTGGCTGAGCCAACAACCCCACGTGGACGTGCTATATGTCAGCTACAATGAGACCATAGAGGATCCCGCCCAGAAAGCCGCCAAGGTCAATCGCTTCCTGGGAGGCAACCTGGACGAGGAAGCCATGCGCAGGGTCATCGACCCCACATTGTATCGACAGAGAAAATAGCATCTGAATCCGATATTCCCTGTCCACAATCTTTTTTGACAG
>CAZMOW010000130.1:0-6915 GCA_964567975.1 uncultured Anaerolineales bacterium
CAGTTTCTTCTTTCCAATACGTCCGGTCAGTCTAACAGACTTTGCGTGCACCCATGGGGGCGGACGAGAACGCGGTTCCCGATGGGCTTTGCGTCCCCTTTTACAGAACAGACATGCCAGTTTTTCCCAGTGGAGATTTTATCAATTTAGCTTGACAAAGGTTTTTTGAGAAGATATGATGCATATTGTCCAGTCAGGGAAGATGCGTGGATAGTGTGTATAGGGATAGGGAAGGAGGTGATGTCGATTCGATTGCTGCGATCTATGGGGTGCCAAACTCTTTAATGACGAGGAGGCAAGTTATGGCTTTGGGAGGATATGCCGACAGAATCGCTCGTATCGATCTCGGCACGGGAGAGATCGACTATGAATCCATCGATGAGGAAGAGGCGCGCAAGTATGTAGGAGGTAGGGGGCTGGGTGTCAAGTTCCTGTTCGACAATGGTCCCGAGGTGGACCCCCTGTCGCCCGACAACATTCTCTGCGTCATGGTCGGCCCGTTCACGGGCACACAGGTTCCCATGAGTGGCAGGGTGTGTGTGGTTACCAAATCGCCTCTCACCGGTACCTGCACCGATTCTCACATGGGGGGCTGGATCAGCGCAAAACTCAAGTGGGCGGGGTTCGACGGTCTGGTTTTTGCGGGCAAGACTGCCGATCCCACCTATGCCTATGTCGAGGATGGAACCGTCACCCTGCATGACGCCTCGGATCTGTGGGGCAAGGGAGTGCAGGAGACGATTGCGCTCATGCGAGAGAGGCATGGTGAGGATGTGGGCGTGATGAGCATTGGACCGGCGGGCGAGAATCTGGTGCGTTTTGCCGGATGGATCAATGCCGACGCCCGGGCCTCGGGGCGAGGTGGGACCGGCGCGGTGGCAGGCTCCAAGAATCTAAAGTGTGTCGTCGTCAAGGGAGATCGCGCCAATATGCCGCAGCCAGCCGATGCGGAGGCCTTGCGTGAGGCGGTCAGGGAGGCGTCGGCCAAGATTCGTGAGGTACCCACCACGAACCCCGAGGAGGGGGACCTGCACATTTACGGAACGAATGTGCTGATGAATCTGGCCAACGAGATCGGCGCCCTGCCGGCACGCAACGCGCAGCGCTCCGACTTTGCTCAGGCGGACGCCATCGGCGGGGAAGCGGTGGCCGAGGGCATCCTGGTCGACCGTCCCGCCTGTTACAATTGTCCTGTCGCCTGTAAGAAAGAAGTAGAGATTACAGAGGGCGAGTATGCGGGGCTTCATATGGAGAGCATGGAGTACGAATCGGCCTGGGCCTTTGGGGCCATGTGTGATAACGATGACGTCAACGCCATCGCGGCCATGATCGATCGCTGCAATGATCTGGGCCTGGATACCATCGAGGCGGGCAACGCCCTCGCCATGACCATGGAAGCCACCGAAAAGGGCCTGGTGGATGGCCTGGCCTGGGGTGATACGGGGGCCATGATGGACTTGATCCAAAAGATCGCCCTCCGCGAGGGAATCGGCGATGAACTGGCGGAAGGGCCCGCGCGGGCAGCGGAGGAGTGGGGTGCTCCAGAGATCTCGATGAGCGTCAAAGGGCAGTCTATCCCCGCCTACGATCCCCGTGGCATGAAGGGGATGGGTATCGGCTATGCCACCTCCAACCGTGGGGCCTGCCACCTGCGAGGTTATACCCCGGCCGCAGAGGTGGTCAACTGGGTATTGGGCGAGGAGATGGTGGCCGATCCGATGGCGTGGGAAGGCAAGGGCGAACTGCTGGCTACTTTCCAGAACGTGTACGGCTTTACCGACAGCGTCGACGTGTGCAAATTTGGCACCTTTGCCATTCCCCTTGACGTATACGCGGGGCTCTATTCCGCAGTGACGGGAGTGGAACTGGATGCGAGCGGCCTGTTGGAGATCGGGGAGCGGATCTACAATCTGGAGCGCTACTACAACAATCTCAACGGCCTGCGCGAGGGATCCGATACGCTACCACCACGTTTCCTGGAGGAACCGGGCACTGGCGCGGCCTCGGAGTCGGTCTGTGAACTGGATGAGATGCTGGAAGAGTACTATGCCTGCCGGGGCTGGGAGAACGGTGTGGTGCCAGAGGAAAGGCTGAGAGAATTGGATATCCTCGACTGATTCCCTCGGCGATACTTTTGGAGCGGATGATAGACTTTTGCGAGTCTGTCATTCGCTCTTTTTTGTTATGGGTGACGCGCTTAGCCGCCGCCAAGAGGGGGAAAGAGGGCCACCCTATCATCCTCCTGCAGGGGGGTATTGAATCCATCCAGGAACTCGATGGAGCGGCCATTGACAAGGATGTTGACGCCTGTGGGAGGCGTTTCACCCTCGGTGCCGAGCTTTTCTTCGAGTTCGGGATATGTGGCCATAAGCTGATCTAGCACTGCCCGTACAGTACTTTGTTGATCCAGAGAAACTTTTGCCTCTTTGTCTCCTACGACGGTCCTCAACGTACCAAATAGCTTTACCTTCACGGAAGTTTCCTCCACGATTTTCTTGATTGTAGGCCAATTTGGTCTGGTTTGTGTTGATAAAAGAGGGGGATCAATTCAACGATTCTTCCTTTCCCCATTTTCAGCATGATCAACTGACTTTATTTTACGAAAGCCATCGGAGTCGATCAAGTTTGTCTTATGGCAAGAATGACCGATCTCGGGTTCGGCTGCTTTCTTTGTGAAGACAATGCCCATTCTTGACTTTATCAATCTTTCAAGTATAATGGGTATCAGATGCGGGTATCGTCTCATACAAAAGAAAGGAGACGAGAATATGCAATATGATAAATTTTTCAGCCGAGTACAGGAACAAGGTGATCTTGCCTCCCGTGAGGAAGCGGTGAAGGCGACCAGGGCGATCCTCTCGACGCTGGGGGAATGCCTGTACCAGACGGAGCGGCGTCACCTGGCCTCCCAATTGCCCAAAGAGATGGAGGGTTTTTTGTACGAATTTGTGGATTCGTCGGAGCCCATACGGCGAAGGGCTTGTTTCAGTGTGGACGATTTCTACCATCGGGTGGCGGCGCGGGCCGACGTGGGGCGCGCTGCTGCCATGGAGCGGGCCATGGCGGTGATGGCGGTGCTGCGCGAGGCCGTGCCAGAGGGCGAGTGGGCACACATCATCCGGGAGATGCCCGACGAGTATCGCGAACTGTTAAAGGGAGAGGGTGCCGGCGCGCCGGCGCCCTGAAACCTTCGTTATAAAAGGGGGTTAAAGAGAGGTGCGGGGGAGCCTGTGTCCCGGGCTCCCGGATCTGATGGCGGTAGGGTAGAAATGGCACGTCGCCAAGACGAAAAAGGCCTTTTCCATTGTGGGAAAGGCCTTTCGTACTATTTCGGGAATCCCTCTTTTGGATCTACTGCAAGAAGCTCCATGAGTTGCGTGGCACTTGATGGCCGTCTTCTAGCAATTTGCTTTTGCCATATACAGAGCATGCTTTTCTACCGTAGATTCTCGCGAAAGTGCCACGCAACTGAACGTCTAATACTTTTTTCAGTGGAGCCCTCTGTATTCCACGGCATCTCACCTATAGTTGACTTTGTTTTCCCTCTGATCTAAAATACGATCAAGTAATCGATTGATTAAATGATGAGGGAGGTGGGGCATGCGGCGTACGATGAGCGCCACCGAGGCGCGCATCCACTTTGGAGAGTTGATGCGGCACGTGGTGGAGGAACGAGAATCGGTCATCGTGGAGCATAGCGGGGAGCCCTATGTCGTCGTGCTCTCTATGGATGAGTATCAGCGCCTGTTGGCCGCTCGGGAGGAAGGCGAGGACTGGCAGGAGCTTGTGCGCCAGGCGCGGGAGCGGGTGGCATCTGACCTGGGCGGGCGTGAGCTGACGCCGCCCGAGGATGTACTGCGAGAAATGCGGAAGGAGCGGGATGAGCAACTCGCCCCTCTGCGTTGACGCCAATCTGGTGATCCGCCTGGTGGCCGATCCCGAGGACGAGGCGGTCCGACAGCTGTGGGAGCAGTGGGACGCTGATCGGCGGCAGATCGCTGCGCCTACGCTCCTTTACTATGAGGTCGGCAACGCCCTGTATCGCTATCAGCGGGCGGGGATGATGAGTTCGTCGGCGGTGGAGTTGGCGCTCAAAGCAGCTCTCGCTCTGCCCGTGCGTCTATACGGCCACGGGGATGGACAGCACCCCCTGGAACTGCACCGGCGGGCCTTGGGGTTGGCCCAGCGGCTATCGCTTCCGGCGGCTTATGATGCCCACTACCTGGCGCTCGCGGATTGGCTGGGTGCCGAATTTTGGACCGCCGACCGTAGGCTGGTGCGGGCCGTGCGGGGCGAGGTGGGGTGGGTGCACGTGGTAGAAGTATAGTGTAGAGTGGATGCTGAGGTGGGGAGTGGGGACCGCACGCGACCGCTGTATAGTGCTTTGAGGGAATCTGAAGACAAGAGTATAATGGTTATGTAGTGAGCGGGCGCTTGTAGCAACGTCAGTTTTCCTGAATCGCGCAGTCCGATCCATCGGGAGGAAGCATGGAGAACAATTTTAGTGGGATCGGTAGCCTCCCGGGCCGTGGAGGTCAACAGTCCCGAGAATGCCCGTCCGGCTTTTGAGCACAGCCTGAACGATGCGGTGCAGGATATGCTGGATGTCAATTTCAGATTCTACAAGATGTTCTGTGACGACCCCGACTTTGCCCAGTTTCTGACCGAGGCTCTCTTTGCCCGCTACCGCCAACAGATAGAATCGGAGCCGGCGGCGTCCTAAGAGCATGCAGGGAGCCTATCATAAACGCATACAACGAAAAAAGGCCTTTTCCCTACAGGGAAAAGGCCTTCGATACTTGGTGGCGACGACTGGATTTGAACCAGTGACCAAGAGCTTATGAGTCTCCTGCTCTACCACTGAGCTACGTCGCCCCAAACCACAACCTGTAGTAGCCCAAGGCACTCACTACCACTAGATGTAGTGGGGGTGACGTGTGGCAATAGAACTGAGCAATGAGCAAGAGCTCCGAATACGGGAGGGGGGTAAGAACCAAGGACTAACACTGGACATACAAGGGTATCTGCTGGACTGTAAGGTGCGGAACTTGGCCTCTGGCACTATCGAACTCTATGAGCGACACCTGGATGTCTATCGGGGTGGGGCGATCGTGGGGCACCGCTGGCGCGACGCGCCGGATGGCACGCTGCCCAAGGCCGTGAGGGAGGGGGCGTTGGAAGTGCTGGCGGTGCCGAAGGGGGAGCAGATGGAGTTGTGGGAGGACTGACCTGCTTTGAGCGAGTACATCACGTGCGAGATCCTGGATATGATCGAGGCCGAACGGAGCCAGCACAGTGAGGGACGCCCTCGATCACCATGACACTCCCGTCGAGGCGGGTCCGCACGCCCCCAAGGTGGCCATCTGTCCCGTTTGTAACGGCATTGTGGACCTAAGCAGTCGCTGTATCGGCGGGGATCCGGCGGATAGAAATTGGTTCTATCGCCACCGCCGCGGTGAAGGACCGCGCTGCCCTCGCCGGTCCGGACCAGGACACTAGAGGCCGATCGGTAAGTTTGGCAGCTCGCTCTCGCTAAGCGAGTTTTCTTATACCACCAAGGCTAAGAGGACCCCAGCCCCCCCCCTCAAACAACGTTGCAAGAACCATTCTTTCCCGATTTTATCCTCTGGCTGAAGCGGAGCGGATCCGTGTGGTACTGGATAATCTGAACACCCATACACCTGCCGCGCTGTACGAAACCTTTGAAGCGGCAGAAGCGCGGCGTCTGATAGAGAAACTGGAATTCCACTACACGCCCAAGCATGGAAGTTGGCTCAATATGGCAGAGATCGAATTCAGCGTTCTCACCCGGCAATGCCTTGACCGACGCATTCCTGACGCGGAGACACTCCATCAAGAGATCGCCGCATGGGAACGAGCACGCAACGCTTGCGGCACTTCCACGAAATGGCAGTTCACAATATATGCCCCATATTTCCTTTTAGATACCTTTTTTCAGGGCAGCCAAGATTAAAGTAACACTAGGCCTCCTCCGCTTGACGCTAGCCTTCTTCTCGGACATAGATGGCAAAGTAAGTGATTGTCGGAGAACCAAGGCCGAGGCACCCAGGTTGTTGGGCTTGGAACACGGAATGCAGCTTATAGCCGGCGTTCGCCTGGGCGGTGAACCGTGCCTCCAGTTCACCTAGGGCTTTGGATGAAAACTGTGTACCGATTGGTTCGATCTTGTACTCCATTGAGAATCCTCCCTTCTTGTTATGGTAGGTCAACACCGCCATTTCCGGGGCGGCATCTGCAAAGACGTTTAATCGCGAGATAGCTGCCGCGCAAGAAACCGTGATTTCGGTAGGCGAGTTCCGCATAGCGTGAACAGCTGGGCTCGAAGACACAACGATGACCAAGCCTCGGAGCGAGGACTCGCCGATACCATCGAATGGCTGAGACAATGTGACGGAGCCAGAAGGGCTTTGCCGGGAGTTCCAGCGCAGCTACCTCCCTGTCAGCCTTCGTGCTCCCTGATAGGAGGCGTTCAAGGAACGGTGCCTGAGCGGAAGGTACATGAAGTTCGTACCTGTCACCATCTTTCTCTACCGTCCTTGGCGTTTCATTCATAGACCACAGATCTCTCTTTGTTGGCACATAACATCTTATTATCCTGCACTTTCGCGGCATAAACTCCCAGAGATCATCTTATGCAGCAAAACTGCGGCACAAGATCGCATCTGGGGACTTTATGCAGCAATTCCGCTCCATATCCTTCCTCTCGGGATTTCATCAAGCAATTTGTCCGCCTATTGTCGACTCGGTTGCAAAGTGTGTTGGTGAAGAGGGAGAGGTTGAGTTGACAAGAATAGGCTTTACCGCCAGGCTGGAGGTAACCACTCACACCCCAGAAGGCAGCAAAGCCTATGAACATCATAGAACGAGGCAGACGATTTGTCCAATCCCTCCGAG
>CAZMOW010000131.1:0-6831 GCA_964567975.1 uncultured Anaerolineales bacterium
AAAGATGAAGAGGAGTTTTCCAATTAAACATAAAAACAATCCACGTCGTAGCCTGCTGTGGCCACTTCTGGTTCTGGTTACGCTCATGGGCATCGTGGTGGTGCGTTCTTCAACTGGACACCTGTGGGCGATATCCGCATCCTCCCCCTGCCCCGAAGGCGAAAATTTATCCCGACTGCCTCTGCGCTACGTGCCAGACGACGCTGCTGATTTCGTCCCCGGCCGGTTGCTGGTCAAATTCCGCACCGATCTTCCTGTGGTCCAACGAGAGACGCAACTGGCTTCCAAAGGGCTGGCCTCGAGTGCTCACCTGCCCAGGCTGGACCTCGAGTTGGTAGAAGTGCCAGTCGGGGAGGAACTGGCCCTGGCGGCACAGTTGGAGCGTGACCCGTCGATCCTTTACGCCGAGCCCGACTACCTTGTCCACGCCCTGACCGCGCCCAATGACCCCTACTATGCCGACCATCAGTGGAACCTGCCCCACATTGATCTGGAGGAGGCCTGGAACACGACCACGGGCTCGTCTGATATCGTCATCGCCGTTCTTGATACCGGCGTGGATCTCGATCATCCCGATCTATCCGGCAAGTTGGTGGAGGGTTATGACGTTGTCAACGACGACAGCAATCCCCATGACGACCACGGGCACGGCACCCACGTGGCGGGCATCGCTGCCGCAGCGACGAATAACGGCCTCGGCGTGGCTGGCGTGTCGTGGAGTGGCAAGATCATGCCCGTCAAGGTGCTGGACAGCGACGGCACAGGTTCAGTTAGCGAGGTCGCCAGCGGTATCTCGTGGGCGGTTGATAATGGAGCCGATATCATCAATCTGAGCTTGGCCAGTACCTCCTCCAGCACTACGCTTGAGAGTGCGGTGAATGAGGCCCATAGTGCGGGTTGTCTCCTGGTGGCCGCAGCTGGTAACGAATATGATGAAGGCAATCCCACCTTGTACCCTGCTGCTCTGGATCGCGTCATGGCCGTGGGGGCGGTGGACGATGAGGATGAGCATGCCAGTTACAGCAATACCGGAGACTATGTGGATGTGGTCGCGCCGGGTGGCGATCCGTGTTGTCAGTCCGACCCCGACCCGAACCATTGGATCCTTAGTACCTACTATCAGGATAGGTATGCGCGGAGCGCGGGGACCTCTATGGCTTCTCCCCACGTCGCCGGCCTGGCCGCGCTGATCTGGTCGGTCGACGCCACCCTGACCAACGACGGCGTACAGTCCATCATGGAGACGACCTCTGTGGACCTGGCCCCATCAGGGTGGGATGAGACGTTCGGCTGGGGACGGATCGATGCCGCGGCAGCGGTAGCGGCAGCCGTCGGCAGTACCCCCACGCCGACGGCCACTAACACACCCACGGCAACCAGTACTTCCACGCCGACGGTCACTAACACGCCCACGGCAACCAATACCCCCACCAACACGTTTACCCCCACGGCGACAAACACGCCTCCCCCCACCGAGACATCCACACCGACGGCGACGGACACGGATGTGGCCGCTTCGTATCATCTGGCCCTGCCACTTGTCCTCAAGGGTGCTAACATGTCACCTACCCACGGTCACGCCAACGTCCACCCCTCTCTAGGGCCGTAAGGGTATCGCTGGTTTGGAGTCGATGTTAATTCCTTTCTCCGAGGACGAGATTTCCGTTATACAGTGTTGCTTATGTCTCCGGGCCGTTTATGGCGCGCAGGGGGGTGTCGAGGATGATGTGGTCGTGGGGTTGATCATCACCGGCTGTCTTTACCCGCCGATTAGTGGTTAGATCATACAGTCCCACCGCCACCCGATACCTGCCCTCGGACAAATCGGCCGGTAGGGGCACCGTGTGTCGATCGGTGATGTACTCGCCGGCGATCCAACCCGTGGTGGGGAACTGCCCATCGCCGGGGTACGCGTCGCTCTGTGCCACCAGTTCTTTATCTTTATTCAGAAGATGTACAAAGACGGTATAACTGGTAGACATCTCCTGAAGGCACTGCCAGTGTAGTGTGATGTCCAGATCCGTCCCGCCCTGTAGCACCTCGTCCGAGAGATCATATCCCACCAGGCGCGCCAGATCGCCCAGGTTAACGGATTGCGTCGTCTGCATGGATGGGGACTTGTACACGGCCGGCCACCGCACCACGGGTCGTTCGGGCAGCAGAATCAGGTTGTTGGGTGCGGCGGCATCGCGCAGGGGCAACAACTCTCTGGAGCCCCTATACGCGTAGAATCCCAGCATGAGCACTTTTTCCCCGGGGGGTGTCTCCGGTGAGACGTCGATGACCACGCTCTGCAGTATCCGTTCTCCCGGCCGCCACGCGCTGGTGGGGTATACCCTATCCAGGGGTGGCAGGTCCGTCTGGCCCCAGCGCTCGTCACCATCGGGCTCGAGCAGGTTGAGGGTAAGGATATAGTCCCGCTCCAGGGAACGGTCGGTGCTCAGCAGCAGATCCACGGTCAGCGTCTCCCCCGGCTCTACCCTGAGATCGTCCACCCGCGCGCCCAGCAGACCCAGGCCGACCTCGGTGCTTATGGGGGAGCCCTCCGCCGAGACGGGAGAGGTGGTCAAAAAGATGCGCTGCGCATCCTCCGAGGCATGGGCTAGGATGTAGCGTTCCTCCACCCAGTCCGCGTATCCGGGGATGCGCTCAAAACGCTCCTCCCAGAAGATGATGGCCGAGGGGACAAAGCGTTCTTCCAATCGGAGCATGGTATTCAGTTCCAGTTCGCCCGCTTCCACGCGTTTATAGGATGGCGCTGCCAGCAGCGGCGGGATGGATCGCTGGGCCTTGTAGGCCAGCATGGGATCATCGCTCAGTATCACACTGTCCGATGGGGTCTCCTGCTGCAAAAAGCGTATCGCTGCCTGGCGGATGGGGGTCTGCTGCTTGTGGCTTACGCTTTCGATGCGCATCTCGAGCACGGTGCGTGCCAGGGGCGGCAGGCCCACTGCGCACCAGACGAAACCCAGGGCGCAAGCAAGGACCATCCCCCGCTGCTTGCCGTCCAATCTAGGACAGGTGGTGAGGGCTGCTAGAGGTTCTTTCAGGGCCACCGCCGCCGGCACGATCAGCGCCGGCACGAGGGAAAAGAGGTGATACCGCCGTACGGGCGTATGCAGCATCAGGGCCGTTAGAACGCCCCCCATCCAAACGGCCAGAACCAGGGCGGACCAGCGCCGCCTTCGTGCCAGCAATACGATTCCCCCCAATACCGCCAGGGCGATCAGCCAGGGATAGGACAGATGCCACTTGTCGGCCAGGAAATACTCGCATAGCACCTGCCAGTTCTTGCTCAGCGAGAGGGTGTGGGCCTCGCGCATGGCAAAGAGCGTGCCCACGATATGCTCCAGGAAGACGCGGGGACCATAATAGAGCATCACAAGCCCGACCGGCAGGGCCATGATGCCGTGGAAGCCGGCGAGCAATAGCAGCCGCAGACGCCATGTGGACGTGGCCTGTCGAATGCCCTGCCATAGCGACAGGATAAGAGGTGCGTAAAAGGGCACCGTCACCGGCTTGACGAGAAGGCTGGCTGCAAAGGCCAGGGCTGCCAGCGCCGGCCAGATTAAGTGGGGGTGGTCTTGATATTGGAGCACCAGCGCCAGGGCCAGGAGGGCCAGGCTCACCGGCGGTAGTTCGATCAGAAGGCGGGCCGATAGCGAATGAAAGTGGGGAAAGGACACCAGCAGCATGGGAGCGATCACGGCGGCGAGGCGACTGTCGCCCAAGCGGCGCGCGATTACCGCCAGCGAAAGGATAGCCAACACCGCGGTGCCCAGAACCACAGCGCGCCCCACTGCTACCGAGGGATCCCATAAGGAAAAGGCGGCGGCCAGCATCCAGGAAAACAGGGGCGGCCGTTCGGACCAGATGTCTACATACAGTCGATGCCCCTGCAGTTGCAGCAGTGCCTCTTGCAGGTAGATGCCCTCATCGTACTTCCAGGCAAACTGGGAGAGGGCCTCTTTGTGCCAGATCCCATATCCGATGGCCAGGGCCAGCACCGCTCCCCAGATCAACCCGTCGGTCCAGGTCGTGGGATCGTGAGCAGTTGCTGATGACTCTTTTTCCTTGTCCCCGTCTGGCGTCATGCTGACACAGCCCTTTCCTACCACGGTGCCTGGGTGGGGAAAATCGTGCTCAGGGTCGTTCCCACATGGGGCAGATCCACGTTGAGCAACATCACAACCACCATCACCGTCAACGCTATCAGGATCATCAATCGGCGCTCCTGATAAAGTTTTTCAGGACTTTGGGCTGCCGATGCGGGCTCCAGACTTAGCCTGAAATATTCGGCAAAGATAAGGGATAGAAAGGGGAAGGAGAGGCTTAATTTGATGCTGTATTGACTAACAAAAAATCCCAGCAAAAAGGTGCTAAAGACCCCTGAAAAGACGGCCAAGGTAAGCAGTCTTTGCTCGGTATAGTGCTGAAAACTGGCCCGATACAGGGCGGCGACGTTGGGATCCCCGATGCTGCGATACTCGGCGTAGCGTTTAAGCGTCATCATAAAGGCTCCGGCCAGCCAGTAAGCCAGGATGACGCTGATGGGAGGTAGGGGATGGGCCGTCACCACGAACCATCCCCACCAGAAGCGCAATGGATTGTTGACCGATTCCGAGAGCACGTCCCAATAGGGACGATCTTTGGAGCGCACGGGACGTACGTTGTAGATCAAGCCCTGTACTAAAAATAACAGGGAGATGATCAGAAAACTCGATGATACCAGCGTCGAGAGCAGCAGACCCACGACGGCCAGCAACCCGTATTCGAGGGCCACCAGGCGTCCATCCAAAAGGCCGCATGCCAGGGGACGGGCATTTTTCTCCGGATGGTGACCATCGGTCTCGCGATCGACCCACTCGTTGATGACATAGTTGGCCGAGGAGATGAGGCACATGGCTAGGCCGCCATAGACCAATACATGCAGACGGGATAGTGCGTCGACGGGCGTCAACAGCGCCGCCAGCACGAATCCAGGCAGGGCAAGCAAGTTCTTGAACCAGTGATCGGGCCGGGCTATACGGGTGTACTGTCGCAAGTCGGCTCCCGTCAGGCTGGCTGTGTGGGTCGGCGCTTGTGATTGGCTCTGCTGGGGATTGTGTTCGTTCATGCGTACTCTTTCATGGGATGAAAATGACAATTATGACCGGAGAGCGCCTCCATTCACTATAGAAAAGGCGCACAATCACCCTATGATAAGGCCGACATGAGGGTGATGTCAAAACGCCACAAGGCGGAGAGAGCAAGTGTATTGGGCAGCGCGCTTTGTCCATCGGCGTTACACCCGCTGGGAACGGGCAGATCCGATGTCATCGGTGTTGAATGAAGCAGGAATTCTATCTCACTCAAGGGCTCGATCTCTTTCCTTTATGGCTGGGGCCTGAACCCAGCGGGATCCGCCGTCAGCTCTTTCATACGCCGCACATAGTACCAGTAGTTGTCCAGGGGCACGTCGGGTGGCACGTGGTGGTCGCACCAGACGATGTATCCCCCCTCCTCGCACAGGGGCGCCACGTGGGCCAGTTCGGCCTCGATGGCCGCCGATCCCTCCTTCATGGCCCGCTTGTCGATGCCGCCCATGAGCCGCAGTTCGCGTCCGAAACGTTCCCGTAGGTGTACGGGATCCATATCGGACGCCCGCTCCATGGGGTAAAAGCCGTTCACGCCGCCCTCTATCCAGAGGGGCAGCAGGGGCTCGGCATAGCCGTCGCTGTCCACAAAGATGAGGTCGATGCCGTGCTGACGGATGCAGGAGGTGAGCACCTTGTAGGGTTCCAGCATGAACTCGCGGAACATGCGCGGGGAGATGAGGGGGCCACCCACGTAGGCCATATCCTCCCAGAGGAGTATATAGTCGAGATCCACGTCCTCCAGGGCACGTTGGGCGGTGGCGGTGCAGAATTGGGCCAGATAATCCATCATCTCCTGTATCCATTCCGGATCGTCATAGAGGGCCTTGGCGATGGCCTCCAGGCCCATCCAGTTGCGCAGCCAGCCAAAGATGGAGCCCATACGCAGGGTGAGGGGATAGTCGCGTTGCGACCACATGCGCACCTTTTCCTCCCAGTACTCGGGATAGCGGGCGGGCGACGCCGGATCCAGACGGGGCTTGATCTCTTCCTCCCAGTCCTGGCGCGTCTTCATGGGGAATCCCAGCCACTGGGGCATGCGGAAGGAGTGCTGTCCCTTGAACTCTTTGGCCACCACGCCCGTCGTGCGGCGCACGATGCGGTAGGTCGTCGTCTCCTCCAGCACCTGTTCCTCAAAGTCGGGCATGAACCCCAGGGAGACGTCCACCTGCTCCCGCAGCCGGTCAAAGCCGAAATAGGTGTTCAGGTGCACGTCGGGCGGCATGCCTTGCTCCTGCCAGACCTCCAGGGTCTCGGGCCAAAAGCCCATCTCGCCCCAGGGACCCCGGTCGCGGGGTTCGTAATACATGGTGGCCAGAAAGCGTTCGCGGTCGTTCATGGCTCCTCCCTCGTTGGCGTCTATGCTCGCAAATAAGATAGCATAGAGGACTGCGGCGGGCAAGAGGAGGTGCACGTATAGGGCTGTTGGCGCGCTGCGACCAGCCGCATCTGTGGTGCTGTGAATGGAGTGCCAGCCATCTCCGCCTGTTCACGGTGGGACAAAATCTTTCTTGACCGTCTGCAGATATCACAGTATAATAGAACAAAGGTTCTATAGGTGGTTGAGAGGATGCGCGTTATGTTCGTTCCCGTCATTTATTGCAAGATTGCCTCACAGCACCGGGTGCACGCAAATTCTGTTAGAATCATCGGGCCTGTCAGAAAGAGGAGTCTGATAGAGCATGAGTAACGTAGG
>CAZMOW010000132.1:0-6826 GCA_964567975.1 uncultured Anaerolineales bacterium
TCGGCGGCGGCGCGCAGCCATTTGACCATGGCCGTCAGGGGGCTCGAGGCCACCACGTAAGGATTCTTGAATTGCAGTCCTGCAAACTCGATCATCTTGGCTCCGTCTAAAGGTATAGAATCCCTAAAGGTCTCAAAGACCTTTAGGGACTTGATTCTTCTCTTTTCAATCGCGCCAGGTCGGCGAACGTCTCCTCGATATAGACCGTCGTCCCGGTCACCGCCGCCCGCAAAGCCTGCGCGCCCCGTTCCCCGTCGGCCAGATTGGGGCGTCCCCAGAGGCCATCGGGGCAGAGGGCGGAGAAGGGCAGTTGATGAAGATATCCCTCGCTGCCCGCTGGCGGAACGTGGGGATCGGGAGGGTCTCCCACCAGGTGGGGATACAGATGCAGCATCAGGGAGGTGACCACCTGGCCCGCATGTACGTCGTCCTGTGGAGTGTCGAACAGCGTATCCAGGGGGGGATCGGCCACGGTGAGGGGCTGGACCCATATGGCCTGTAGCTCCGGGTGTTCATAGTTCAGGCGGCGGACGGCCGTCTTGACGATCTCGTTCTCGCGGGGCATGGTGGTGGTGCAGGCGGCCCCGCCCAGTCCCACCAGCACGGCGAGGCGCGTCGTCCCCGTCTGCAGGAGGGATTCGCCCAGATCGGCGAGGACGGCCATCAGCGTGCGCCAGGAGAGGGAGACCGTCCCGGCAAAGCCCTCGTGCTGGCCGCTGCTGCCGATGGGAATGGGCGGCAGCAGGTAGACGCTGTCCGACAACTCGGCGGCCACGCGGCGGCTTATGGCTTCTAGGAGGAGGTTCTGTGTGGCCAGGGGCAGATGAGGGCCGAACTGCTCCGTGGCCCCCACGGGTAACAGCGCCAGATGGGGCGGGCGCTCCTCCCGCAGGTCCCAACTGGTGTTCTGCCAGTCGTACACCGTGTGCGATGTCATGCGTCCCTCGATCCTTTCAGGGCGGCGATCTTTTCAAAGGCCTCCTCCACGGCCCGGGCCAACGCCTCCGCCGCCCGCTCCAGGTGCTCCTCCCCCGCCTCCGCCGTGCCCCGGCTGGGCTGCCCCCACACGCCACGGGGAGAGATGTGGCACATGTAGGCATAGTCCAGGAACTCTCGTCCCACGGTGGGGACGTGGTCGACGCGCTCCTCCCCCACGTGTTCCAAATTGAGATATAATTGGCTCGCCGTCTCCCCCTCGCCGGCGTGGATGTCGCCGCCCGTGACCCTGCCGGTGACCCTTGCGCCGTTCGTCGCGTCCCAGGAAGCGGCGTTCAGCAGGATCAGATCGGGATAGTGCAGATTCAGTTCGCGGATCTCGGCGTCCAGGACGAAATTTCCCCCGTGACCGTTGATCACCACCACCCGCCGGATGCCCTGTTCATAGAGGGAGCGCACCGTGTCGCGCAGGACGTCGGCCAATGTCTTGGGGGTGAGCCACACCGTCCCCAGCATGGGGCCGTGGCATTGGCTGAGGCTGTAGGGCCAGCCCGGGAGCAGGTAGATGCCGTGGTCACAGGCCAGTCGTTCGGCCACGCGGCGTGCCAGGGCCTCCGCTCCAATCCAGTCAGTTCCCAGGGGCAGATGCAGGGAATGCTGCTCGATGGCTCCTATGGGCCATATGGCTATCTCCACCTCTGCCGCCTCCAGATCGGTGTAGGTGGCCTCTGCGTCGTAGAGCATGGGATTTTCCTCACTTTCTGTCCTTGGCGGTGCCTTGCTCCATCCCATGTCAGTATAGTGCAGTTGGGCCGCAGGCTCAAAGTGTGGATTCGAGTATCATGGAGACGCGGGTGCCCCTCCGTGGATAGTAGGTCTAGGGCATTTCTTTGAACTGTTGAAGAAAGAGGATTTGATTGTGCATCTCTTCGCCGGTCACGCTGTCCAGGAGTCGCAATACTCGGCGAAGCAACTCGCCAAACTAGCGCTGTCTAAATTGCTCGGAAAGGATGATACCAGCATGTTCGCGACCCGCAAAGTACCAGGCCCGTGCCAGCGGGAAAGTCCTGGGCATTGTAGGTCAGTATAGCCAGGCCTCGCTCTGCCGCATAGAGCAATTGTGCCTCGTCTTGCAGACCGATATTGCCGGCCTCGGTCGTGCTCTCGCACATGTACCCCCGGCGCCGCAGAGCCGGGGTCAGGTTGCTGGTTACATCCTCGTCGTTATAGAGTGCGACGAAAAGATCAGCGTAGGGCCTTTCAGCGCCCATTATCCGGCTGGTGTCTCGTTGGTAAAGTGGAGAAAGCCACGCTCATCCGTTTCCATGTCGTACCTTGTGCTCAGAGATTCGAGTCGATTCTCCGCGATCTCCTCCTCGATCTCTTGCTGATGGTCAAGGTAATAACTTATGCCGTCATAGACGGCGGCTGGACTTGGATGAGGATGAGCCCGTACAATCTCTTCCGCTTCGTCGCCAGCCTTGTACAGTTGGGCGATGTGGCGTACCGAGATGCGTGAGTATTTGATGATGGGCCGACCTCCACATACGCCTTTGATCCGCACAACATAAGGATGCTCTGTGGATTCAACCGAACCTTGTTCCCTTGTCTCGACCGGTGTGCTCATAATCGTCTCCGCTGTTATCAGTACCTTACCTGATTATAACGCGACACCTGGAACTGAGCCAAACTGTATCCGTCGATGCCGTCTTC
Source organism: uncultured Anaerolineales bacterium (assembly GCA_964567975.1). Taxonomy (GTDB): domain Bacteria; phylum Chloroflexota; class Anaerolineae; order UBA1429; family UBA1429; genus JAWLEV01. The sequence continues at coordinate 2,650 of CAZMOW010000132.1, forward strand.
CAAGCAATGGCAGAATGACGATCCGCCCTACGCTTACGTCGGGATAGTGTAGTTAGTGCAGGAATCAGTCAACGGCCAGAAATCGCAAATAGACTTGAATCTCGCCGCTTATAGTCTTGACGGGCAATAGCACCTCTGTAGGCTGTGGACCGCCGAAGCAAATGCCCTTGTACTCACAAAGATAAGCCAGAATGGCAGCCAGGGCCCCCTCCAGCCACAAGAGGTCCGCTAGCGTGGGAGGAATGGCATGTCCCCTTTCGCTTCGTGTGCAGAATGGATAGGCATCCTCCGCTGCTACCGGCCAGTCGTACGTTTCCTTTGCATCCAGGTCGTCAAAGCTTATGCCCATGGCGGTGTCGAACCAAAAGGCGAGTGCGTTCACCTCGGCTCTTTGCTGCGGCGATATGTCCCCCCTATACGTGCGAAACAAGTCATCCAACCTATTGTAGACGGCCAGGCCAAACAGCTCCCCGGCACTGCCCATCACGACAGCGTAACGGGGATCGCTCGTAGATGGGCAGCAAATTTCTATGGGGTGCCAGTTATCTAACCACTGCCAGGGGGCCGCTTGGTAGAAATCAGCGGCCAACTCGTAAAGATGACCAATGAGAGGCGGGGTAGCATAAGGAAGATCTGAGAGTCCGGGGATAAAACCCTCCCTATTCGCGTTCTTTTCCACCTCGTCCAGTAGCGCATCGAGAGTCGGGAGAGCGTGACGTTCTTCGCAACGTATGCCCAAAGTAACCATGCGGGGCGCAAGATCCGCGACAAGATCGGGGCTGTTCAGATAAACGATCTTGGGCCGGCGCGCTCTTCCGGATCCCGGTAGCGGATGTTGCATGGTGCGCAATAGTTCTTCCAGCATCCGCTCCGAAGTCGGCTTTTTGTCCAAGAGCTCAATGTGCAGAACAGCCCCCCTTTGATTGACAAACATGCATACATAGGGGCGGTAAGGAGCTTTGTTGTGTGGTGTGATCCACATTCGCCCAAGTCGGGCCGCCCCTTCCCAGACTTCATCGGTCTGCCTTAAACGGCGAACTCTTTCCAATAAGCGGTACATGCGTCTCTTGTCTGGCATACGTTATCCCCCAAGCTTCTCAGCCCCCTTGCATAACTTGCCTGCCCGTCGAGCAAAGATTCCGTAGAGAAGCGAGTAATCAGTTCCTGTCAAAAGTCTCGCTGAAGGCCAGGATATAGCCGTTCAGGTCGGCGGCGCTGAACTGCTTGCGCTCCCCAAACTGATGGATATCCTGTACGATGATGGCTCCCTGCTCGCACAGTTCATCGTACAGGGCCTCCACGTCCTCGATGACGATGTAGAATACCACGCCGTTGCCCTTTTCGGCTAAAAAGGGGCGGGTGCTCTCCCCAAGGTCCATGGTGAACATAAAGGTCACGTCGCCATGGGATGCCGCTGCCCACTTGGCCGGTCCCTCCTGTGGCCAGATAAAATCCACCGTAAACCCCAGTACCTCTGTATAATAGGTCAGCGTATCCTCTATGCTGCCCACCTGCAAAAGCGGGACCACACCGTGCCACGATTGCTTGCTTTCGCTCATACCCCATCACTTTCTAGGCCATGTGCTGTGTCTCTTGATCCAGGACTGTTTGCCGTCAGTCACATATTCTATTGTACCATGCAAATCGGTACGGAGCACATCACAGTCCATGGTTTGCAGTTCCTGCAGTACCCTGTCCGAGGGATGATTGAAACGATTGTCCTCGCCGACGCTGATGACGGCGATCTTGGGCTTTACCACGGACAGGAAGCGTGCCGATGTGGAATCGCCGGCACCGTGATGGGATACCTTTAGAAGCGTGGCCTGTGAGAGGAGGCCACGGTCTAAAAGTCGTTCCTCCGTCTGTGTGTCTATGTCCCCCGTGAGGAGCAGAGCGCAGCGCCCCATGCGTATTCTGAGCACCACCGAGTTTTTGTTATCGTCGCTTTCCCCCGTGCGCGTCGCGTTGGCCGGCGGATGAAGGACCTCCAAAATGATATCCTCTCCGAAATGCACTCTCTGGCCGTGGGCGGCGGGGATGACCTCGACGTCCGCAGCTTGCAGGGATGCATGCCATTGGTCGATGAGGGCGTTTGCGCCCATATCCGCTGGCTCCATCACATGGCCCACACGATAGCGCTCCACTACGGGCACCAATCCCGACAGATGATCGCTATCGCCGTGGGTGGCCACCACCAGATCGATCCTGCGCTGCCAAAAGGGCAGGATGCGCCCCAGATGGGAGGTGAGGATCAGGGGATCGGGGCCGCCATCCACGAGGATGACCCGTCCGCCCGGGGTGCGCAGCAGCAGGGCGTCTCCCTGGCCCACGTCCAGGACATAGAGATGTAACTTGCCATCGGGGAGTGTGCCGACGGCACTCCAGATGAGGACGACCACCAGTGCCAGGACCAGGAGCCCACCATAAGTCAGGGGATCCCTGGTCCGCTCTCTCCCCTTACCGCGCTGCAAGTGCTGCGACAGCCACTTCCGAACTCGCATCCGTGGCTCTCGCTGGGCCAGCACAAAGACGGCGCCGATCAGGCCATAGAGTACCCACAGTCCCCTTGTTGATAGGACGGGTGCCTCGACGGCGGCACCGGGAATCCTGGCCAGCAGCCGCACGATGCCGATGTTGTAGCGCAGAAAGAGCCATGCGATCCAGGCTGCCACCCGCCCCAGGGGCAACCACAGCACGCCCAACACGGTGGCCAGGGCGCCAAAGGCCATGATGGCGGGCTGGATGGAGAGCACCAGCAGGTTGGCCAGCAGCGAGATCAGGGAGATGCTACGGAAATGGTGCCAGATGATGGGCAGGGTGAGGAGTTGGGCCGCCACCGTGGCCAGGAGTACGTCGCGCAGTAGCCGTAGCCATCGCCTGGCGTCATCGTCGTCCATGTGCGGGATCAGCCATCCATAGATGCGCTGGGCGAGAAGGGGCTCGATGATCAGCAGGGCCAGCGTGGCGGCCAGGGAGAGTTGAAAGCTCACGCTCCATAGCATGAGGGGGTTCCACAGGGTCATGAGCACCGAGGCGGCGGCCAGAGTGGTCAGGGGATGGGAGGGGCGTCCCAAGAGTTCGCCCATGACAAAGAGGCCGCCCATAAGGGCGGCGCGCACGACAGGGGGCGTGGGTCCCACAAACACCGTATAGAAGGCCACCATGGCGAGGCTGATCCCCAGCGCCCACCAGCGATGTAACAGACGGCGGAGGCCGAGCATGACCCCCTGAATCACGATGCTGATGTTGAATCCCGAGATAACGATGATGTGTGTCAGACCTGTGATGCGAAAGGCGGCATCCAGGTCGTCGGGCAGGGTGTGAGAGAGGCCGAGGAGGATCCCGCTCAGCAGACCGGCCTCGGGATTGGGTAGGATGCGCTCTATGGTCGCCCGCAAATGTCGTTTGTAGCGGAAGATGAAGCGCAGAAGGCGGTTGCCCCCTATCTCTTCAAGGGGGGCGATGGTGGCATAGTGTATAAGAGAATGTATGCCCCGGGCGGCCAGGTATTCCTTGTAGGAAAAGGTATCCAGTACGGGCGGCGTCTCCAGATCGCCGGTAACGTGTAGGAGGTCGCCGTATTCGTAACGGGGATAGAACCCCACGGGCGCCATCAGCCTGCCGCGCACGGGGCGCGCCACGTCATCGGCCTCGATCTGTAGGGCGGTGATCTCCAGTTGGGTGTAGGTATCGCGCACGTTGGGATCGGCGGAGATATATCCGACGATGGATACCCTTCCGCCGTCGTTATAGTGGGCTAGATGGGTCTCGTCTATGCTGGGCCGGGCAAGGTGGTAGCGCCATCCTCCCAGGAGGGCGGCCAGCACCAGGACCATGACGCGACGCTCCTTCTGGAAGCGGCGATGGCAGACTAACCCGATCAAGCCAGCGATGGTGAGCATGGCCAGAAGGGTGGGGGGCAGGTCGAGTTGGCGTCCCAAGACGATGCCCAGGCTCCAGGCGATGGTAAGATAGACGAGGGTCATAGTATTTGCTGCCAGAATGGAAAGCGAATCCGCTATGCCATTGTATCTCAGATCTCCTAAGAGGATCAAGCGTGTCTTGGCCAGGGGAAACAGCGGGTGTCGTTACAGATCTTGTTTCACTGTCCATCTTGGAAATAGGGGTGCACGCAAATGTTGTAGATCATTAGCCGTTGCTCGTCCGCGCAGGCAGT
>CAZMOW010000133.1:0-6671 GCA_964567975.1 uncultured Anaerolineales bacterium
AGATAGTGGATGGCTGCCTGATCCCCTCCGAGAAGCCGGGCTGGGGTGCCGAGTGGGACATGGACCTCCTGGGGGAACGCACGGTAGAAGTGTTGTAAGCGATATATATCCATCTCTCCATAGAGAGTGCGTATCGTCGCGACATGACGATACGCACTTTCGCCTGTTTGAGGGGATATTGAGGGCAAGAGTTCTGACCAACGAATCGGGAAGTATCGACTTTTCAGGCCGGGGCTTTTGCAAGGAAGACCATACAAGCTTGCCGGACATATAACGACAGCAGAGGCCCAAAATGGACGTTTATACCAAATATAAGGAGCACGCCGAGGCCAGCTTTCGTCGCTGGGAGGCCTTTTGGCAAGACGACGTGGCGGACAGAATACCCCTCGTCATTCACTTCCAACAGGAAACGGACGACGAACGATCGGATAGAATCCAAGAAGAAGTGCTCCAAGCCGAGACCTTTGATCAGCAGTTCGATCTGGAGTACGTGGCAGAGCGTGCCCAACGGGCGGAACGGCGATTCGCCGAGCGAGCAGCCTTCCCCGATGACGTGCTTCCGCAGATATCGGCCCCGGGAGGACTGGCCGTCACCGGCTGGCTCTTTGGCTGCCAGGTGGAAGTGAAGGCGGGCATCCCCTGGGTAGAGCCCATCCTGGAAAGTATCGAGCATTGGCGCAACACGATCGACAAAGAGGACATAAAGCGCCGCTTCGAACGCATCCTGCGCATCGACGAGTATTTATCAGCGCGCAGCGACGGGCGTTATGCGGTGAGCGCTGGCGCCCTCGACGGCCCCGCCGACATGGTCGTGCGCCTCATGGGCGAGGAGAAACTGGCCCTGGCTTTGTACGAAAATCCCAACGAGGTGGAGGAACTCTTCTCCTTTTGTACCACGTTATGGCGCGATCTGGTGCGCGAAAAACTGCAGACCATCCCCACCTATGGTGGGGGAACGGCGACGGGCTGGAACTATTGGCTACCAGGCAAGGGCATCGCCCTACAGGAGGATTTCGGTCAGATGGTCTCCCCCAGACATTTTCGGGAAAAGATATTGCGCCACGATGCTCGACTCACCGAGGCCGCCGATCACATCTGGTTCCACGTACACAGCGGGGCACCCCACATGGCCAAAGAGATCGCCAAAATGGGAGCGTTCGACGGCATCCAGATCTGCAACGACTATCCCGCCGGGCCCACGATAGAGGAGATGCTGCCCACCCTCCAGTATCTCCAGACACAGGGGCCCCTCATCCTACGCAAGTTCTCCCTCGATCAACTGGATACGGTCATCGGTCAACTCTCGCCCCAGGGGCTGGCCATAGATATACAGTGCTACGATTCCACGGCCACCAAGGATATCCAGAGGTCACATATGTCCCGCGAGGAGGCGATGGACGTCATCGCCTGGGCGGAGAGCTGGTGTCAGGCCGCCAGGATCTAGTAGCATCTGGCGACCTGAGTTTGACTAACGTAGCGACGTCACGCGCCGCCCAACAGCTTTTCCGCCGTGGTCACGTGCACCGGCGGGAGGTTATCCACCATCCCGGCCTCCGTGCGTTCCAACTCGGCGATGGTCGCCTCGCGGCACTTGGCCAGCAGTTCGTGGTGCTCAGCCTCCAGAGCCAGGTTGTGTAGCTCCTGGGGGTCGTCCTCCAGATCGTACATCTCCTCGATCTCACCGGGGACTAACCAGCGTATATACTTGTACTTGCCCAATCGGAGGGAAACCCAGCGGGGGATACCGCCCTCGGCCTCACCGACGCCGTCATCCGTGTCACTGCCGAACTGATAGCGCGTGTTCTCCAGCAACAGCGGACGGTCCCACGAGGTCTCGGGATCCCTCAGTAACGGCGTCAGATCGCGGCCGTGCATATCCCAGGGCAGCGGCAGCCCCGCGATGGAGAAGAAGGTGGGAGGGATGTCCTGGCCGGCGATAGGCTGCTCGCAGACCGTCCCCGCGGGCACCATCCCGGGCATGCGCACCATCATGGGCGCCAAAAGGTTGGCATCGTAGGGGGCGAACTTGTGGCGGAAGCCGTGCTGGCCCCAAGCAAACCCCTGATCGGAGGCGAAGACGATCACCGTGTTATCCAGCTGGCCCGTCTCCTCCAGAGCCTCCAGCACCTTGCCCACCCCTTCATCCAGGGCGCGAACCGCGCGGTTGTACTGTTGGATCCAGTCCGTGAGGTAGCGTCCCCCCTGAATGAGCATGGGGCGTCCGTTCTCCGCCTCGTACCAGGCGCCGTACACGCGCATGTGGGCCGCCTTGGTTGGTCGCGGCGGATAGATATCCTCAGGGGTGGGCACCTGGGGAACACCCGGATAGTCCTCATTATAGCGGTCGGCCACCGTCCACGGCCCATGGACCGCATCGTAGCACAGCCAAAAGTACCAGGGCCTATCCGGCTCCTTGGCTCGTTCCTTGATATAGTCTACCGCCCAGCGGGTATAGTTGTCCGTGGAATAGCCGCCCACGAACTCGGGCTCACCGCCATTAAAGCTTATGCTCTGGTTACTGTAATAGCCTCCATAGATCGCCGGCTGGGTGTGATCCCAGATCGCCGAATAATCCCAATCCCTGCCGTGGCCGTGGTCGCTGCCCGTGTGCCACTTGCCCACAATGCCCGTGTTCCAGCCGTTCTCGCGAAACACCGAGGGCCACCAGGGACACTGCTCCGGGTCGTAGTCAAAGGTCGGATAACCTCCTGTGAGCCGGAGGCTCTCAATGCCGTGCTGGAGCTTGCCGCTGAGGGCCGTGGCCCGCGATGGCGCACACCAGGCGGCGGTGTAACATTGTGTGAAGCGCACCCCCTCCTCGGCAAATCGATCGATGTTCGGCGTGTGTACCCAGGGGTGCGCCTGAGGATAGCAGCTCACCGAGCGCCTGCTCTGGTCGTCGGTAAAGATGTACAGGATGTTGGGTTGTTCTCCGTTTCTTTCGGATGCCATGAATTCCCTCCAATCATATAAGGATAGGAAAAGAGGTGGCCACAAAGTGGCCACCTCGAAATAGACCGGCTACTCCTTCTCAGAGAGCCTTCGCAGTTCGTTCAGGTGCCAGTTGGGGTCTTTCAGCGCTTCATAGACCACGCCACCCTCGGCATCGCGGGGCACGTCCATGCCCATGAGGTAGCTTATGGTGGGGGCCACGTCCACCTGACGTACCTGACCCTGCAGATGAACACCTTCCTTGACACCTGCACCGGACATGACAAAGACAGTATGGTGTGCCCCGATGCCAAGCTGGGCGCTGGCCATCTGCTGGCCATGGGCCGCATCATACTCGGGCCGCAGGACAAAGACCACATCCCCCACCCGCTCGCCCCACAGGTTGAGCATCTCGGCGTCCTTGCGCGTGAGCGCCAGAACAAAGGGACACTCGCCCGTCTGTGGATCCTTGTAGTCCATCAGGGCGTGGATGACCTGCCACTGCGTCTCCTCGAACGCCTCCGGGGGTACGATCCCCTCGGGCTCCCGCTCCTCCAGATTGACAAAGATATTACAGTTGCCCAGGGGGCAGGCCTTGGTGTTGGCCCAGTCGATCTCCTCTCGCTCATCATCCTCATAGGCCAACAAGCCCGCCTCGACGAGCACGTCTTCCACGTTCGTGCGTCCGTACTTGTCCGGGGTGCCGCCGTGGTCGGAGACGATGAGGAAGATGGTATCCTCGTCCATCTGCTCCATCAACTCGCCCACCCAACGATCCATGGCCTCGTAGGTGCGCACCAATCCCCGATAGGAGCGCTGCACGATCTCTGGAGGCGCGCCCGAGACGGGGTCCGCCTGACGCAGGAAAAAGTGGCTGGCATAGTCGGAAGCGTGGGTCTCGGTATAGAAGAGATCCCAGTCGTACTTTTCCATGAGGTAGAGGGACGTCCCCGTCATACACTCAAAGTGGTAATCGAGGACCTCAAAGTAGGTATCATCGTCGATATTGCCCAGGGCATCCCGGGCCGGATTCTGCAGGAACGGCCCCACCTCCTCATAGATCTCTTCCGCGACCTCTTCCGGATAGGCCCAATCGCCGCGCGCGGGCCAGATCTGGGGAAAGAACAGTTCCACGTGCCGACCATCCTCCGAGAGGACCATGAGCTTGCAGCGCACGGTCCCCTCGACGGGCTCCCCATCGATGACAAAGCTATCCAGCCACCAATCGGACCACTCCTTCTCCGCCAGGGTGGCAAAGGCCTGATCAGCATCCTTGCTCGGAGATACGAGCATGCGGTCGTATCCATCTCCGCCCGAAGCGTAGATCAAACCCCAATACGACTTGGGGTCACCCTCTTTACCTCGCAGCATGAGGGGCTGGCCCCGGGTCAGGGGCTGCATGACCAGTTCCATCTCCAGGGGCGGATGATCGCTTTCCGGCACGTTCTTCCAGCCCTCGGCCTCGCGGACGTCGATCAGATCGACCTGCTCGCCCGTCTGCAGGGCGCTGGGATCCACCTTTTCGGGGTCCAGTTCACCGCCGATGTCATAGCCACGATAGGCAGCGGTGACAAAGAGATGATATCCGGCGATCTGATGATAGTTGCTCACGCCGGGGCCACTGCCCTCTACCTGCACGCCCTTTTTCACCGTCGGCGGCCAAGACATCTCCTGTTTGACCAGGATGGGGAATTTGCCGCAGCGCTCGGCCGTGTTCCATATATACTCGGCCTCACAGAGATCGGTGTTGATGCCCCAGATATAGTCGGGGATGTAGCTATCGTAATTGCGGATCCTGAAATCGGTCACCTTGTGGGTGCCGGCCCAGGCACCGGTGGCCAGGGTGGTCCAGCCAGGAGGTGTCAGTGTGGGTACCACACCCACCATCTCCCGGTACACGCCGTTCTCTAACAACTCGGCGATGTGGGGCACGTGGCCCTCATCCACCATATGCTTCAGCAACTCCATGCTTGTGCCATCAAAACCTACTACGATGGCCTTTTTTGCTGGACTGTTCATGTTGCCTCCTTTTGCATATCCGTAATTCAAACCCAGGTCGATCTTCTCGACACAAACCTTTTTTTATGCATGATGATCTTTACCCGTCTCGGACAATGTCGCAATCCGCCATCATCGATTGCTACGCGCATACGTTGATCGGAGAGGGGGTGGCATCATCCCTAAACAGCAAACATCCCCGATTCAACGAAAGATTCAAGGCGTCAGCACGACCTTGATCGAATCGTCGCCCTGACGAGCGATCTCCAGAGCCCGTTCGAATTCCTCCAGAGGCAGAGTATGCGTCACCAACTTTTTTCCGTCGATGCGACCATCACGAAGGTACTTGATGGCCAGGGGATAGCAATAGGGCCCCAGATGCGCGCCATGGATATCAAGCGCCTTCTGGTCGCCAATGATGGACCAGTCCACGGCCACGGGACCGGCATGAACACTGAACTCCACAAAGGTGCCCAATTTGCGGATCATCTGCAGACCCTGACTCACCCCCGCGCCGGCACCCGTCGCTTCGATATAGACGTCACTGCCATAGCCCTCGGTTAGACCCAGTACACGATTTACAGCATCGCCCTCGGTCACGTCGATGGCCAGATCGGCGCCCAACTCGCGGGCCAACGCAAGCCGTTTGGGCTTTAGGTCCAAAGCAATGAGGAGATCGGGGCTCTTTAGCCTGGCCACGCTGAGCATACCCAAACCGATGGGTCCCATGCCGGCAATCACCACCACATCGCCCAGCTGCATCTCCCCTCGCTGTACGGCGTGAATGGCGCAAGCCATGGGTTCGATCAACGCCGCCTGGTCCACGGGAATCTCCTCGGGCACCTTGTAGTTAATGGCCCCGGCAGGAAAACGCATATATTCCGCCCACGATCCCTCGGCCCTATCCTTGATAAAGCCATAGATATCGTGCCGTTGACACATCCAATATTCTCCCCGCTTGCAGAAACGACATTGCCAGCAAGGTACGATCTGCTCCGAGACGGCATGATCGCCCACGGCCAGACCATATTCTTCCGCCGCCCCTTCACCGAGCGCCACCACCTCTCCCACAAATTCGTGACCGGGGGTAACAGGCGTGCCAATATATGGCTCGATCTCGTCAGACCCCCAAACGCGATGCCCGTCATAAGTCTTGACATCGCTAGCACATATCCCGGTGGCCAACACCCTGACCAAAACCTCACCAGGCCCAATCTCTGGGACCGGCACGCTTTCCAGTCGATAGTCTTGAATCCCGTGTACGCGTACCGCCTTCATTGACTTTGGTATCGTCATGCTGAATTCACTCCTCCTCTCTAAACTTGCGCTTGAGCACAACATCTGGCTATCACACAGATCCGGTGGGGATACACCGTGCTTCACATCCAAAGAAGTCTAGTTTCAACGGACTCTTGCTATGCGCGTTGTCCCAGGATTCTCAACCCAGCTTATCCCTCGCCTCCAGCTCATCGGCCACGTCATCCAGCCCCAACTCCTCCAGCTTCCCCCGGGTGGGCCACCCATTGGCCGGATTCCAGCCCCGCAACTCATAGTACACGTCCAGCATATCCATAAATCTGTCCAGATCAAGCTCCACCCCGTCCGTGAAGGCGGGATGCTGCAGGTCCCGCGCCGTCTCCTCGTCCACCGATCGATCCCGACCGTGGTCGCGCACGTCGATGGCCCGCAGCAGGTTAAAGATCCGCTCCCCCCCACGGTCCAGTTCCTCCTCGCTGGTCTCG
>CAZMOW010000134.1:0-6552 GCA_964567975.1 uncultured Anaerolineales bacterium
AAGCATGCCGAGGCCCAGTTCTTCCGCGCCCGGCGGGGGAATGAGACGGTGGGCACCATCGCGGCCATCGACGACGCACTGCATCCCAGGGTATGGAACGAACCCGTAGGGTTCTGGGGGGTGTTCGAAGCCATCGAGGATTATGAGGTGGCGGCGAGCCTCTTTTCTGCCGCCCGAGAGTGGTTGGCGTCCCGTGGGCGCGAGATCATGCGCGGCCCGGTCAACCTGAATGTCAACGACGAGGTGGGCCTGCTCATCGAGGGATATGGGGGATCCCCCGCCCTCATGATGCCCTACAATCCGCCCTACTATAAGACGTTCATAGAGCGCTATGGATTTCAAAAGGTCAAGGATCTGTACGCCTATAGGACGGACATGGCGCGCTATAAGGACGGTCTGCCAGAGAGCGTCGAGCGGGGGGCACGCATCGCCGAGGAACGCTATCATGTTACCGTGCGCTCCGCGGAAATCGCGCATCTGGAACGAGAAGTGGAGCTGATAAAACCAATCTATCGGCAGGCGTGGTCGGAGAACTGGGGCGCGCTGCCCATGACCGATGAGGAGTTCGATTACCTGGCAGAGGCGCTAAAAGTGGTTGTGGATCCGGACCTGACGATCCTGGCCTTTCTCGACGGCGAGCCGGTGGGCGTCATGATCACCGTGGCCGATTACAATCAGGTGGCCAAACACCTGAACGGACGCCTCTTTCCCTTTGGCTGGATCAAGTTCCTGTGGTACAGACAAAAGATCGACGGGATACGGGTGCTGGTCATGGGCGTCCTGAAGGAGCATCGCCTCAAAGGGATAGAGGGCCTCATGTTCCGTGAGGCATACCGGGAGAGCCTGAGAAAGGATTATGAATGGGTGGAGATGTCCTGGATTCTAGAGGACAATTATCGCATCATTCGCAGTCTGGAGACCATGTTCGGCGACATCTTTCGCACATACCGCCTCTATGATATGCCGATCCTGAAAGGGTAAGGAGGGCAGCCTCTCAGGCGTCCCGAACCACAAAGTGGAAGCGCCGTTGAAAGCGCCTCAACAGCTTTAGCAGGGGTGCTCCAAAGAACCACAGGAGAAGGGCGTTCCCCACGGCGCGCCCCAGGTCCCACCAGAAGGAGGTCAGTCCGTAAAAGACGGCATAGCGTTTGAGAGTCTCCCCCAAACCTATGCCCGGCTGCCAGTACATCTCGGCCTGTTGGGGTTGAAAGACATAGGGCCAGAACCAGACGTTCATCAGTGCGCCAAAGAGCAATCCCCAGACCAGGCCCCATAATCCCAGTACAAGCACCTCTACACGTCCCAAGCGACGCAGATCCGGCAACCAGGCCGACGTCAGGCCCACCCACCCCGTGGCGAACATCTGATAGGGAAGCCAGGGGCCTATGCCCGCCCCGATGATGGCCGACACCAACAGGGAGAGAGCTCCCAGCAGGAAACCAAAGGTGGCGCCATAGGTATAGCCGCAGAGGACGGGAAGCACAAAGACGGCAGCAAAGCCCGCCGGCCCGGGCACGGCCCGCAGGACGGCGTTGGTGGCCGTGAGCACGCCCAACACAGCCACCATCTTGGCATTCATCTCCCCGCTCTCCAGGGTGACCAGCACGATCCCCAAACAGAGAACGATGAGCAGTAAGGAGATCAGAGGGCTGTCCTGGGCGTGAGCGTCGCCGGCCACAGGAGATTGGGAAAGGGCCGTGCTGAAAAAAGGATATAGGAGAGCAGCCAGCCCCACCAGACTGGCTACAAGCAGGATGAGATCGTCCAACAGGCGCCCGACCTTCACGGCAGACTCCTCAGCACGTCCTCCACAGTGAGATAGCGCTCATCGCGCAGCAGCTTGTTGATCTGGGAGGAAAAGACCATGGACTGGGACATCACCTCTCGCGTGCCGCCATCGACGATCACCTCTCCCTCGGCGAGAATAATCACCCGATCCACGGCAGAGGCCACCAGTTCCACATCGTGGGTGGAAAGGAGCACCGTATGGCCCGCATCCCGCTCCCGCCACAAATAGTCGACCAGGGCTCTTTTCTGCACATAATCGAGTCCCCGCGTCGGCTCGTCCAGCAGGATAATCTCGGGCTCGGCGGCAAGGATGGAGGCCAGGGCCACCCGCTGTCTCTCCCCCACGCTCAGATCGCGAGGATAGCGCCGAGCCACCTCGGCCAGCCCCAACTCTTGCAACAAGTCCTGCGACCCCCGTGAGGGCAGACCGTGACTCTGACGCGTAAAGGCCACCTCCTCCTGCACCGTGTCGGCAAAGAGAAGGGCGTCCGGATTCTGGGGCACATAGCCCACCACCCGGATGATCTCCTCCAAAGGTGTATGGGCCGTGTCCATATGGCGCACGCGCACCGATCCCCGCCTGGGCTCCAACAGACCAACCAGATGCTTGAGCAGGGTGGTCTTGCCCGATCCGTTGCGCCCCATGACGGCCACGCACTCGCCCCGGCGTATCTCCAGATCCAATCCCCTGAGCACCATCTGTCCATCATAGGCGAACCACAGATCGCGCACGGCCACGTCAAGGGGCGCATCAGGCACCGCGGCCTCCTCGTCCACCGCAGGGGGAGGCTCCAACGCCAAGTTGCGCGCCTTTCTACGGGCCTCCTTGATGGTAAAGGGCAGGGGCGACCAATCCAACGCCTTTCCCAGGGCCACCAGGGGAGGCACCAGGTCCGTCTGGCGGAGCACCTCCTCCGGCGCGCCCTGAATGGGCGTCTGCCCGGGGGCGGGTAGATATACCATCCTGTCCGCATACTGGACGACCCGCTCCAGGCGGTGCTCCGAGAGGACGATGGTCAGTCCCAGGTCCAGATTCAAGCGGCGCAGCACGGTGAGCACCTCCTCCGCCGCCTGGGGATCGAGCTGTGATGTCGGCTCGTCGAGGACGAGGACCTGAGGCTGCAGGGTGAGCACGGAGGCGATGGTCACACGCTGCTTCTCCCCGCCCGAGAGGGTGCTGATGCGCCGATCGCGCAGGTCCGCGATGTTCAACTGATCGAGGACCTCCTCCACCCGCTTGCGCATCAGCGTCTGCGGCAGATTGTGATTCTCCATACCAAAGGCCAACTCGCTCTCCACCGTATCCATCACGAATTGAGATTCGGGGTCCTGGAAGACAAAACCGACGGTGGAACTCATCTGACGCGGTCGGGAGCGAATGGGGTCCCGACCCGCGACGCGGATGGTCCCCCCAATCTCGCCACCGTAAAAGTGAGGAATCAGGCCGTTCAGACAGCGCAAGAGGGTCGACTTGCCCGAGCCCGAGGGGCCCACGACGAGGACGAAATCGCCCTCCCGTATCTCCAAATGTAGATCATCGAGTACGGGCATGCGGGCCTCAGGATAGGTATATGTGAGGCCGTCGAGGGTGATCACGACATCCCTCCTAGCGCTGGCCCCTTGACCGTGGATCCGGACGCCCCTTCAGCGTCGCCAAACAGGGCGATCAGACCGGGTATGGCCAGCAGGGTCAAGAGGAGGCCGACCCAACCATCAAAAGGGGGAATCAAAGAATAGGGTGGATAGGGATGATAGACCAGGGCCATATTGTCCCTCATGCGCACGAACAGGAGTCCCGCCAGCGCACCCAGGCTACAGAGGACGATGGCCGTATCCCCTCTGTGCCACCGGGCACGCCGATAGTAGCTGCGCTCCACGCTGCTCCCCAACACGTGAAAGACATAGACGATGATCAAAAGGCCGACAATCGAGAGGGGCAGTCCCCAAGAGGCGAATGGGGATACATAGCGCCGCACAAAGAATCCCCCCACCAGCAGCACCAGGGACAACAGCGTCAGGACGCGCAGCCCATTCTTCTCCCTCGGGGGCACGGTTGTGAGTCGCCCGCCAAAACCCCGCGACTCCATGGCCTCAGCCAGCCCGATGGCCCGCTCGAGGGCGGTGGTCAGAAGGGGCACAAAGAGGGGCAGCAGATCCCGCCAACCACGGAAGCGATGGCCACGGATACGCTGGGCCTCGCGTATCTCCTTGGCGCTGGCCAGCATCTGGGGGATAAAGGTGAGGGCTATGCAGGCCACTATGCCGGCCTGATAGAAAAAGGGCGGTGTCAAGCGAAGCAACTGCGAGGCATCGACGGCGAGATGGAACGTGCTCAGGATAAGCAAGAGCACCCACAGGGAGAAACCAGAAACCAGTCCATAGACCACGGCCTCCAGGGTGATCCTGCCTCCTATCAGGGGCCAGTGCCTGGGCAGCACAAAGAGGACGTGCTCCCCTCGATGCACCATCAGGGCATTAAAGGGCACGGTGATGAGCCAGATAAAGAGCCCCCACGTGAGCAGGGTATGCCAGCTCTGAGCCATCTCGGCACTGTACCGCGTCGCCACGTGAATCAGCCAGGCCGAAAGGGCGATGAGAATCAGATAGAAAGGATTGCGCGTAAGTAACGCGGCGACGGCAGCGCTCGATGTCCAGACCAGCCACACGCGGGCACGATGCATGACGATTCAAGCCCTTTTCGTCATCTTTCCAAAAGGTCCTTCTCGCGCGCCTCGCTGTAGAGCATACGTTCGGTCTCGATGTACCAGCGGTCGATGGTACGAAAACGGTCGCTGGCATCGAACATGGGACCCACCTGTACGTCCTTAACCCGGGCATCCACGGCATAGCTGTATACGGGCTGATAGAGCAACAGGGAGGGCACATCGCGGGCGAAAAGCTCCTGAAACTCGCGATACAACGCCGCACGCTGTTCCTGATCCGCCGTGGCACGGGCCTGCGCCAGGATCGCGTCCGCCTCCTCGCTCATATAGCGGGCAAAGTTGAGCCCATCCTCGTCGACCTGACTCGAATGCCAATAAGGATAGGGATCGGGGTCGGAAGGCAGATTCTGCCACCCACTCAGGACGGCATCGAACCTACGCAGTCGCAGCGATTGCCCCACCAAATCCTCCCAGCTCACCGTCCTGGGCACGGCGCGGATGCCAACGGTGGCCAACTGCTCGCTGATGGCCTCGATAAGGGCCACACGGGTGGGATCATCCTCATTGGTGGCGATTTCAAACTCCAGTCGCAAGTCCCCCCGCTCCCGGACGCCGTCATCGTCGTCGTCGAACCACCCCTCCTCCTCGAGGAGGGCGATCGCCTTTTTGGGATCGTGTTCATAGTTTGGCACCTCGTCATGATAGGCCCAGGAACGAGGCAAGACGGGACTGTGGAGCACGACCCCCTGCCCCTTGAGCACGTCATCCACCAGCGATTGACGGTCCAGGGCCCACATCATGGCCTGCCGCACAGCGCGCTCCTGAAAGATGACCCGGTCCAGGTTCAAAAAGACCATGTTATACCCCGAAAGGGGCGCCGAATAGAGGTTAAGCGTATCATCCTGGCGGATGGGCTCCAGATGTTGGGGAAGGACGCGGGCGATGCCGTCGATTTCCCCCCGCCCCCGCGCCTCAAAGACGGCGGGAGCATTGGGATAGAAGACGAACTCCAGACGCTCCAGATAAGGCCGCGAGCGATAGAAATCATCGTTAACCACCAGGAGCACACGCCGCGCGCTAACCTCGCCGATCTTGAAGGCGCCCGTGCCGACGGGGCTGGCGTTGAACTTGCTCTCCTCCAGGGCCTCCACAGAGGCACTTCCCAGGATATGGGCGGGAAGAATCCCCACCGTCGTATAATCTATAAAGGGCGCAAAGGGCTCGCGCAGAACAAAACGCACGGTGTAGGTATCGATCTTTTCCACCACGACGGTGCGCCACATCTCGGACAGAGAGGGGGCGCCGTGAAAGTCGGGGTCCTTGATGGTATTCACGGTAAAGACCACGTCATCGGCGGTGAAGGGGGCCCCATCGTGCCACCTCACATCCTCCCGCAGATGAAACGTATACGCCGTCCCACCTCGGGTGATCTCCCATCTCCTGGCCAGGTCGGGGACGATTTCGCCCTTTTCGTTGACCCTCGTCAGTCCTGTAAAGATCAGAGATACCAGATCGGCATCCACGGGATTGGACTGGCAGAGAATGGGGTTGATGGCGTAGGGATTACCCGCGATGCCCTCCACATAGGTCCCGCCATTCTTGGGGACCCTGACCGTGGTGACGCTGAATGCCGCATAGCCCGTGACGACAAGCAGGAGGGCGATGGTCAGCAGCGCAACGACGACTTGAAGCCGTATGCGTCCCATGAAAGGGATTCCTCGTCGTCAGGACTGCACTAGCACATTGGCTATCGAGGTGAGGAAAAAGACCACGGCGAGGATGATGGTCAGATTAAAAAGGGTCTTCTCCATACCCCGGCGTTTATGTTGAATGGAACTCTCGCCACCGAATACACTGGCACTGCTGCCCCTGCTCTGAACAGCAGTAAGTGTGATCAGGGCTATGGAAACAAGAATCTGAATGATATTCAAGTATAAACTCAAGGAATAACCCCCTATAGGAAAATATGCCAAAGAACACATTATGCAAAAGCAACTGAGATCCATTATAACATGGCCCATCAACCCTCGCAAAGCCGTAGAAAGCTAGGGTGCACGCAAATGTTGTAGATCATTAGCCGTTGCTCGTCCGCGCAGGCAGT
>CAZMOW010000135.1:0-6524 GCA_964567975.1 uncultured Anaerolineales bacterium
GCGTGAGCGTAGCGGGAGCCACGGCGCCCCTCCTCCAGATCGAATTCCAGGTTACTGTACCCCTTGCCGGCGCCGTGCATGCCCTCCAGCACGGCATCGCTCAGGGGAGCCCGCCCCAGGTTGGTGTGCAGTATCACCCCCGTGGCGTTGATGACGGGCCGCAAAGTGGGGACGAGGATGGCCCTCAGCCTCCCTTCCACACGCTGAGGCAACTCCTCCCCATCGTAGGCACCGCCCGCCAGGATATGGTCGCGCCAGGCCTCGAGGGTCTCGCGCACCGCCTGCACCACGATCTCCCGTCCATACCGCTGCACCCATGGCGTGACGAAAGGCTTTTGAAGCACCTCGTCCACGCTGGAAAGTTTGCGCAACTCGTCATGTGCCTTCACGATACCTTGCCCACAACCATCAAATACCATCCCACCGAAAACGCGCCAGATCGATGCGCCCCTCATCGTCGAAGATGACCCCCTCATCCTCCAAAAGGGCGCGCTGAAGGGAGGTCGCAAAGGGATGGGCGCGAGTGCTGATCCTTCCCTGGGTGTTTACCACCCGATGCCATGGCAGGTCGTCGGGGCACTCACTCATGGCCCATCCCACCGTCCGCGCTCCGTGGTGCATGCCCAGATACCGGGCAATCTGACCATAGGTGACCACGCGCCCACGGGGGATCCTGGCCACCACCCCATGCACCCGCCGAAAGACCTCACCCATCCCCGGATCAGGCCAGAGACAGGCCAGGCATGGCATCCAGTGCAAGGGAGGCTCGCTCGCCGGCCAGATAGCGGTAGTATCCCGCCACGGCAACCATGGCCGCGTTATCGGTACAAAAGACGATGGGGGGACAGCGCATCGGTATGTCAAGACGGCGCTCCATCTCGCCACGCAAGTGCTTGTTGGCAGCCACGCCGCCAGCGAGCAACACCTGCGCCGCCTCATGCTGCTCCACGGCGGCGACGGTCTTTTCTACCAGGGCATCGACCACGGCGGCCTGAAAACTGGCGGCGATATCGGCCAGGGGAAGGTCTATCTCTTCCTCCTCCACTGTGGCATCGGCCAGCCTCTCGTGCGCGTCGACCTCAAGGCCCTCCTCGCGGCGCATCTCCTGCACCAACCGAAGCACCGCCGTCTTCAGGCCACTGAAGCTAAAGTCAAAGGGCCCCACGCTCAGCGCCCGAGGGAGGCGATACGCCCGTGGATCCCCCTCTCGGGCGATCCGCTCGATGACCGGTCCTCCCGGATAGCCCAGCCCCAGCAGGCGCGCCACCTTGTCAAAGGCCTCCCCCGCCGCATCGTCGATGGTCTGCCCGAGCAGCCGATACTCGTGATGCTGGGGCATGAGAATGAGGGCCGTATGCCCACCGGAGACGACGAGACAGATCAGAGGAAACGAGGGGGCCGTAAAGGTCTCGGGTGCCTCGTCGGGAGGGATCAACCAATTGCCATAGATATGAGCCTCCAGATGATTGACACCGATCAGGGGAATATCACGGGCCCAGGCCAGGGCCTTGACAGCGTTCAAGCCCACCAACAGGGAGCCAGAGAGGCCGGGACCATGCACCACCGCCAGGGCGTCCAGATCCTCAAGCGTCAGACCGGCTATTTCCAGGGCCTCCCGGAGAACCGGCGTCATGGTCCGCATATGCTGCCGCGAAGCCATCTCCGGAAAGACGCCCCCATACTTTTTGTGCAATTCTGCCTGAGAGGCCACCACGTTTGAGAGCAGGATACGCCCATCGCGCACCACGGCCGCCGCCGTCTCGTCACAGGAGGTCTCCACACCAAGGATCGTCGTCATATCGCTACACCCATTCTACTCCCTATGTCAAAGAAGGCATATTGGCCAGCCAAAGCGTCCTGTCGCTGAGCCAGAACAATCTCCCCGCGGATTCGTCCACATAGACGGCCCGCAGCGCCTCCATGCGCTCCCCGCCCACCTTGCCCCGGAATTGCCGAATATAATCTCCCGACTTGTCGAACTGGACGATACGCTCGTTACCCGTGTCCGTGACGTAAACGTACCCCGTCTCGTCGTCATCGACAGAACCGGAAACGAACAGGGTCGTGGGGCTGCGCATGGGGGAAGGCAACCCATTCATGGAAAAGGGCTTGGACTCGCCCTCATAGAATTTGCTAATTCGCCCATCCGCAAAGAGGATATAGACGTTACCATCGATGGCCATATCCACGGCGCCCGTCAGATCCACATCCAGATGCGGATCGAGGTAATGGTCAGGGGGATTCGTGTAAGCGTTGTTGGACGGCGTATATTTGAGCACATGCCCCAACAGGGGATCCAACACGTACAGATTCCCATTATAGCCGTCGATGGCCTGTGGATTGAGCCACTGATCGCTGTTGGCCACGGGCAAGAGATCGATGCCCTGCTGAGGATCATAGGCCAGTAGCGATCCCGCCCGCTCCAGGGCCACAAAGGTACTCAGGCTACGCTGGCCACCGGACTCGAGCCAGGCGATATCCACGATATCGCCAACGCGCACCCCCTCATGGGAATCCCCCTCTTGTATCAGGACGGTGTCCCGGTCCGTGGACTGCAGGGCATCGCCCACATCGTTGAGCAGGAATTTGTACACACGGCCGCTGCCACAGTTCAGCAGGAATACGTCGATGCCATGCAACACAATGCGCGAGGAATCGGTCTTGGCCATATCCCTATCGTCCAGTTCTCGCAGCTTCCATGGATTATACAGACGCTCAACACGGTCGACCTGATCCAGTCGGTGCGTGGCGCGCCGTTTTATCTCATTGAGCGTCTCATCCTCCGGCCGGATGGCCAACCCCCTGTCCACAACATCCAGGGTTTCATAGAGACCCTGGCGAAGCTGCGCCTCATTGTCCTCCGAACGCATGGCCGCATCGTAGCGCGACTGGGCCAATTTGTACAGCGAATCAAAGCGCTCCAGACGCGTATCGTCGTACTGGATGCGCGTCATGACGACGATGAAAAGCATGAGCAGGGGGAGGATCAGCGTGACGACCACAAGGGCCCGTCCGCTCAGGGATATATCCTCCTGCGGTTCCCTGCGCACCTCTGGGCGCTCGGGCGGTTCCTCCGGCAGGAGGCGGAGAAGAAAATCCTCCGTCTTCTGTCGCGCCGTCCGCGCGCCCTGTCCCACCTGCTGCCGCAAACCCCCCAGATCGATGTCCGGCAGGCCCACGCCCCCTTCCCTATCCCGGACGTATTCCTCCTCGTCCTCCCATACGTCCTCCCGCTCAACGGAAGGGCTTTCCTCCTCATCCAGAGGAACCACGGGGGAGGGCTGCGCTGCCTCGTCCTCCATCACCTCCGGTTCCGCGACGACCTCCCTCTCCGGTGCCGCCGAGGCGCCGCCCACGTCTCGTTCCTCCGTCGCAACGGAGGTCTGCCGCGCAGCCCCCTCGACCACGATGGCCGCCATATCCTGTCCGGGGGCCAACGAGACAAGCCCGTCGCGCAAAGCGTCCCCCTCGGCCACCATCTCCACCACATCATCATCGGAGGCCAGACGGGCCAGATTGGTGGTGGCGAGCAGCAGCACATCCTGTGGCGCGAACGTCTCATGAAAAAGGTCCGGCTCCACATCTCGCCGCAAGCCGGCCGGGGGATCCCGTTTCAGGTCAAAAGCCCCGGGCTCCTCGGCACGCAGCCACACCGTATCCGACGGATAGCGCGCCACCTCATCCTCATGGACGGCGATAAGCAACGCCGGCCCCAGTTGCCCGATATAGACATCCTCGCCGCGCAACACGGCACAGTTGATGCCCAGGACGAGACGGTGCTCCTCCTCCAGGCTTATGTTCCGCTCGAACAACAGCGCGTTCGCCGCCAGGAGCGCCGCGCGCAGCCCCCGGGTCACGCTGCCTCCCATATCGTAATAGGTGTCCTCTATCACATCCAGCAGCGCTTCACAGATATCCTCGGGCAGGGGAACGTTGGCAGGGGCGGTGACAAGGGCACAGATATCCCCGCGCCCCCGACGCCCCCTGCGTCCCGTATCCTCCACGACCCGAACCCCTGAAGGCTCCCAAAGTAGACGCCCCTCATAAAGGCCGAAATAAGTGAACGTTCTCTCTGATGCGTCCCTACGATCCGAAGAAGCGAACATCATCCCTCAAAATGCCCCGCTATTCCCACTCGATGGTCGCCGGCGGCTTGCTGGAAATATCGTACACCACCCGGTTCACCCCAGCAACCTCATTCACGATGCGATTGGCCATACGCCCCAACACGTCATGGGGGATCCTGGCCCAATCGGCGGTCATGCCGTCCTCGCTGGTCACCGCCCTTATGGCCACGGTGTGTTCGTAGGTGCGACTATCTCCCATAACCCCCACACTGCGCAGGGAGGTCAGCACAGCAAAATACTGCCAGATGTCGCGATCCAATCCCGCCAGGGCGATCTCCTCGCGCACGACGGCGTCGGCCTCCTGCAAGAGGGCCACCCGCTGTGGCGTCACCTCCCCCACGATGCGCACGGCCAGGCCCGGCCCGGGAAAGGGCTGCCGATACACCACCTCGTCGGGCAGGCCCAGCGCCACCCCCACCTCGCGCACCTCGTCCTTGAAGAGGAAACGCAGAGGCTCGATGAGCTCCAGATCCATCTTTTCGGGCAAGGCCCCCACGTTATGGTGGGTCTTGATACGCGCTGTCGACGCGTTGGCCGGCGTCGCGCTCTCGATGACGTCGGGATAAAGGGTGCCCTGGGCCAGAAAATCGACCCGCCCCAGTTTCCTGGCCTCTTCCTCGAATATGGCGATGAACTCGCGCCCGATGATCATCCGCTTGCGCTCGGGATCGATCACGCCCGCCAGGGCCTCGAGAAAGCGCTCCCGGGCGTCGATATGCACCACGTTGCCCTCCAGATAGCGGGAGAAACGCTCCATATTCTCCTCGACCTCTCCCTTGCGCAGCAGACCGGTATCCACAAAGATGGCCGTGAGCTGATCGCCAACGGCGCGGCGAACGAGGGTGGCGACCACCGTGGAATCGACGCCCCCCGAGACGGCACAGATGACCCTGCCATCTCCCACCCGCTCGCGAATGCTCGCTATCTGCTTCTCGATAAAGGCGCCCGTGGTCCAGTCGCCTCGACAGCCACAGATCTCCAGACAAAAGTTACAGAGTATGTCCCGGCCCCGGGGCGTATGCACCACCTCGGGATGGAACTGCAACCCATAGATCTGGCGATTCTCGTCGGCCATGGCGGCGATGGGCGAATTGGGGGAATGCCCGATAACCTCAAAGCCCGGGGGCGGCTCTTCTATGCGATCCCCGTGGCTCATCCAGATCTCCAGGGGGGAATCCAATCCCCGAAACAGGGGCGACTGGGCATGATCCATCTCCAACTGGGCCAGCCCGTATTCCCGGGCCTCTGCGGGTGCTATCTCGCCCCCAAAATAATCTCCCAATAACTGCATACCGTAGCAGATGCCCAGGATGGGCACCGCCTGCTCCACGATATGGGGGAGCAACTGGGGGGCACCCTCATCGTAGACGCTGTCAGGTCCCCCGGAGAGGATGATGCCCCTGGGATTCAGCTCCTCCAACGCCTCCGCAGAGACGTCCCAGGGCACCATCTCACAGTAGACGCGGCACTCGCGCACGCGCCGGACGATAAGCTGGTTGTACTGTGTTCCATAATCTATGATTACAACGGTTTCGCGCTGCTCTGAACTCAATTCTTCCACCCTTTGATCATCTCAAAACTCGACGAGGAACCACTCTTTTCACACGTTAGCGATTATACCCGCGATATACCGTTCGCGCAAGTGCTACCATGGGGGAATTTACACGCAGCGACAACCAAAGTACACTCTGACAGTGGATCGTTCGCCCCGACCGCGCAAAACTTTTGGAGGAACAACAGATGATCATCGTCGCCCTGGCCGACATCCACGGCAACACCCAACATCTAAAAGCCATCGCCCACGACCTGCGCGCCGCCGACGTGGTGCTCCTGGTCGGCGACCTGGCCACCTTTCGCCACGAGGCCGCCTTGGAGGTGCTCGAGGCCGTGCGGGCCTACAACGAGCGTCTCCTGACCGTGCCGGGCAACTGCGACGCCCCCAGCCTGGGCGATCACCTCTCGCGGGAGGGCATCAACCTGGATGGCGGGACGGCCGTCGTCGACGGCGTGGGCTTGGCGGGGCTAGGCGGCTCGTTGCCCTGTCCCATGGGGACGCCCAACGAATACACTGAGGAGGAACTGGAGGCGACCCTCAAGCGGGCCACAGACGACCTCCCGCCCGATATGCCCCACGTGCTGGTCAGCCACCAGCCTCCATTCGACACCGTGGCAGACCTGGCCAGGACGGGGAAGCACGTGGGCAGCAGGGCCGTGCGCGCGGCCATCGTCCGCCTCCAACCTCTGGTCTGCTTTACCGGCCACATCCACGAGGGACGCGGCACGGATAGCATAGGAGATACGATGATCGTGAACCCCGGCCCCTTTTGGGCGGGCACCTACGCCTACGCGGAGATAGACGGCGAGTTGAAGGTTTTGGAGATAAGGGGATAATATGGA
>CAZMOW010000136.1:0-4635 GCA_964567975.1 uncultured Anaerolineales bacterium
GGGAGGACGACACGATGAAGATCACGGGTATCGACACCTATCTGGTGCAGGTGGGCAGGCGCAACCTCTGCTTCGTCAAGGTGCAGACCGATGAGGGCATCCACGGCGTGGGCGAGGCCTACAGCGTGGGCCCCGACAAATCCACGGCAGAGACCGTCGACTACTTTGAGGACTGGTTGGTGGGTATGGACCCCATGGATATCGAGGGCATCTGGCAGAAACTCTATATCGGCTCCAGGTTCCCCGGCGGATCGGTGGTCAACTCGGCCATCAGCGGCATCGACCACGCCCTGTGGGATATCAAGGGCAAGGCCCTGGATACGCCCGTCTATCAGTTGTTGGGGGGCAGATGTCGGGAGCGCATCCAGGTGTATCAGAATCCGGGGGGCAGCACCCCTCAGGAGACGGCCGAGGGGGCGCTGCGCCTGCGGGACGAGCACGGCTTTACGGCCATCAAGACCAACCCCCTGCCCCCCGATATGGAAAAGTTGAGCTGGCCCCAGGTTCTGCAGCGGGTGGAGGAAAAGATGACCATCCTCCGCGACGCCCTGGGGGACGAGATGGAGATCGGCCTCGATCCCCACGCCAAGATACTGGCACCCTCCAAGGCCGTGGAACTCTGCGAGGTGGTGGCTCCCTTCCGCCCCATGTTCGTCGAGGAGCCCCTGCGGCCCGAGAACGTGGAGGCCATGGCCTCGGTGCGCGCCAAATCTTCTGTGCCCATCGCCACCGGCGAGATGCTCTACACCAAGTGGGAGTTCCGCGACCTGCTGAGGGTGGAGGGCGTGGACATCATCCAGCCCGACATCTGCTGCTGCGGCGGCATCACAGAGATGAAAAAGATCGCCGCCCTGGCCGAGGCCGAATACGTCACCGTGGCGCCACACAATCCCATGGGCCCCCTGGCCACGGCGGTCAACGCCCAGTTTGCGGCCACGGCGCCCACCTTTTTGATCCTGGAATACCATCTGGATACCGAGTCGCCACGCAAGGATCTGGTGCAGGGGCCCTATGAGATGGAGGACGGTTATCTACAATTGCCCGACAGGCCGGGATTGGGCATCGAGCTGAACGAGGAATACTATGCCGGGCACCCTTATAAGCCCTGGCATCGGGGCTTCTCCATCAAGCCCGATGGCTCCATGGCCTATATCTGATCGGCCACCTTCTCGTACGGCGATTGCCCTGACCTGCTGTGTCTCGGCCCCGTGCGGAAAGGGAGCCACAGACTATCCGTTGGAACATCCCATAGATTCACTCCAGGGAGTTGTGCATTGTGACAAGACCATACCGCGATTTCTCCAACCTCGTCCTGAACACGGAAAAGGGCGTCGACTATGACCTGACGGTCGTGGATCGTGGCGGGGAGGTGACCGTCGCCGCCATTCACGGCGGCGGCATCGAGCCGCTGACGGGCGAACTGGCGGCGGCCATCGCCGAGGGAGAGCACAATCTCTACATCTTGCGCGGCCTTTGTTCCCAGGGGAATGATGCGCTGCGGATTCCCGTGTCCCGTTACGATGAGATGCGCCTGAGGGCCCTCTTGCAGCGCGGTCAGGTGGCCCTCAGCCTGGAGGGCGTGCGCGGTGAGGGGGAGGCCGTGCTCCTGGGAGGACAGAACCGGCGGCTGGGGGCAATCCTTCAGGAGACACTGACAGAGGCGGGATGGGAGACGGGGAATCTCTCCCAGGTGGTGGCAGCCCACGATCCGGCCCTCTTTTTCAATCGCCCCCCACAGGGCGGGGTGCATCTGGAGCTGAGCCACGCCGTGCGGGCGGCCATGATCGATGGGCCGCTGTCCGGTTCTGGGTGGGAGGAAGCGGCGCGCTGGAACCATCGGTTTCACACCTTTGTCGACGTCGTGCGCGGGGCCCTGGAGCGCTATCTGCTGGAGGCCGCCTCGGACCTGGACAGCATCCTGGAACGCTTTGAGAGGGCGACGGATGCCTTTTCCCCGTCCATGCGCCACGGCGACCATGGACACGACAAAGACGACGCATAGGCGGGGGCGTGCCCGTGGAACGAGGCAACGGCGATATCATCATCCGGGCCGACCATCGCGAGGAGGCCAGCGGCCTGCCCGCCCTCTTACGAGAGATGGGCGTTCGGGTCCAGATCCAGCAACTGAAGGTGGCCGACTATGTGTTGAGTTCCCGCGTGGCCGTGGAGCGCAAGACGGCGGCGGATCTCGCCTCCTCCATCGTCGACAGGCGCCTCTTCACCCAGGTGGCGGAATTAAAGGCCGCCTATGAGGTGGTCATCTTTTTGCTCGAGGGGCCGACGCTGTACGGGGTCTCGAACGTGCACCCCAACGCCATTCGCGGCGCCCTCTCCTACCTCGTCATCCTGGAGGGCATCTCCCTCCTGCGTACAGAGGATGCGCAGGATTCGGCGGCCCACCTGGCCACCATGGCCCGCCACGAACAGGAGGGACTGGGCTACGAGGTCTCCCATCACCACGTGCGTCGCAGCGCCTCCCCCCGATTGCAGAAACGTTATCTGGTGGAGGACCTGCCGGGCATCGGCCCCAAGATGGCCGACGCCCTCCTGCAAGAGTTCGGCACGCTGCGCGCCCTCTTTAACGCCGAGGAGGAGGAGCTGCGACGCGTGTATGGCATCGGTCCCAAGCGCGCCAGGGGCATCCACGCGCTTTTGACCACGCGTTACGAGGGGTCGGCGCGTTCGGGGTAGAAAAAGCGCGTCATTGGTGTTATAATGGTACCCACAATTCGAGTATATCTTGTGAAGGGATAAAGGAGACACAATGAGATACGAGATCACAGGAACCGTTCTGCCCTCCGTGGATGTCTACCTGGAGTCGGGCGAATCCGTCTTCACAGAGAGCGGGGGCATGGCCTGGATGACGGGGCAGATGGAGATGGATACCAACACCCGTGGCGGTCTGCTCAAGGGCCTGGGCAGAAAGCTATCGGGCGAATCGCTGTTCATGACCAGTTACAAGGCCCAGGGAGGGCCGGGCATGGTGACCTTTACGCCCGAGGCGCCGGGACGCATCCTGGTCTTTGAACTGGAGGCGGGCCAGAGTTTGATCTGCCAGCGGGACGCCTTTATGGTGGCCGAGGAGAGCGTCGATATGGAGATGCACTTTCGCAAGCGCCTGGGAGCGGGCCTTTTTGGCGGCGAGGGTTTTATCCTGCAAAAGCTCACCGGCCCGGGTACCGCCTTTTTAGAGATCGCCGGCGACGTGCGCGACTATACCCTGGAAAGCGGGGAGCGCATGGAGGTGGATCCAGGGCATATCGCCGCCTACGAGCCCACCGTGGACTATGACATCCGTTCGGTGCGCGGCCTTACCAACGCCCTCTTTGCCGGCGAGGGGTTCTTTTTGGCCACCCTGGAGGGGCCGGGCAAGATCTGGCTCCAGAGCATGCCCATAGCCAACCTCGCGCGCAAGATTCGTCAGTACATTCCCAGCAACAATTCGTGACGCTTCTGACCGGGGCCTCGGTGGCGCCGAGCCCCCGGCAAAGCCTAGAGGTGTAGGCGATGCTAGCAGAAGATAAAGTACTGAGAAGATGCAAGACCATCCTTCGGCGGCACTATGGCTCTCGATTCAAAGGGTTGGTTCTGTACGGTTCCCTGGCCCGCGAGCAGGCGACCTCAGATAGCGACATTGACCTGCTCGTGTTGTTGAGCGGTCCCTTTGACTATCTGGGCGAATTGCGCCGTATCATCGATCTCCTATATGCTGTACAGCTCGAATCGAGTCGGCTGATCTCCGCCAAACCCGCGGCGGTGGAGGAGTTTGAGGCGGGTAGTCTCCAGCTCTATCGCAACGCCAAGCGGGAAGGGCAGCCCGTGTGAAGTCAAGATTCGAGCGAGAGATTGGGTCCAATTTGGCGCGAGCTAGAGCATCCATCGGAGCGGCCAAAGAACTATTCTCGAGCGGCTACTATGATTTCGTAGCTTCGCGAGCGTATTACGCATCATTTTATGCTGCAACGGCTCTCCCGCTCAGCCAGGAACTGGAGTTTCGTAGACATAGCGGTGTGATAAGTTCTATACACAGGTGCTTTGTGAGGACGGGCAAGTTGGACGAGAGATACGGCAGGGACCTGAATTGGCTCTTTGAACTGAGAGGAATTGGAGACTATGGGGTAACTGTCCACGTAACGCCAGAGGACGCTGAAAAAGCCATCGCTGTGGCGGAAGATTTTTTAGAGGTTGCCAAAGCTCTGATTCGAGAAGAAATCTAGTGGTTGTCTCCCTTAAAGTTGCCCAACAAAGTGGTTTCCTGTGCGCCGGAAGGTAATGGGAGTGGATAAGAGCATGCTTTCGACGCGCTTTATCAGCGAACCGATTGAGATCACCTTCGATGAGGCGCCGGCCCTGGAAAAGAAGCCGGGCTGCCCCGATCGTTTTACCTGGCGCGGGAGGACATACCGCGTTGTGGCCATGCTGCGTGAGTGGCACGATTATGGACGTCGGGACCGTATGGCGCATAATATGCGCCCGGAGCACGCGGCAGCGGCCTCCCGGCGCGGTTCGTGGGGCGTGGGACGGGATTACTATCGGGTGCGTACCGATGCGGGGCGCATCTTTGATCTGTACTATGACCGGGCCCCGGGGAGGACCGGAAACCGCAAGGGTGGCTGGTTCCTCTACCGGGAGATG
>CAZMOW010000136.1:4735-6388 GCA_964567975.1 uncultured Anaerolineales bacterium
CTGGAAGCCATAAGGAAACGTAGGAGCGTTCGGCAGTATACGGGAGAGCCCATCCCTCGCGAGGATCTGGAGACCATCGTGGATGCCGGGAGGCTGGCTGCCTCGGGCAGCAACCGCCAGCCCTGGGACTTTATCGTGATCACCGAGCGGGAGACGATAGAGGCGTTGAAGGTGGCCGCCAGTTGGATGGAAAAGGCCGGGGCCATCATCGCCGTGGTCATGGATCCCTCCTCGCGGTGGTGGCTGGAGGATGGATCTGCCGCTGTAGAGAATATACTCATCGCCAGTACCGCCTTGGGATACGGCTCTTGCTGGCTGGAGGGGTACACTTTGCCTCATGAAAAAGAGTTCAAGGCCTTGCTGGGCATTCCTGAGGAAAGACGGCTCCTCACCCTCATCCCCATCGGTGTCCCGGTAGGGTGGCCCAGCAAGGAGAAGCGGCCTTTGGAAGATGTCCTGCACTGGGAAAGATACTGAATGGAGAAGGGAGAGAATCCGATGAGGGCGGTTATGCTGGAAGAAACGGGCCGTGTCGCCGTGGTGGAGCACGAGAGGCCAAAACTGGGGCCGAACGACGTGCTGATAGAGGTGGCCTATGCGGGCATCTGCGGCTCGGACATGCACGCCTTTCGCGGGCACCACCCCTTTCGTGAGCCTCCCGTGGTACTGGGTCACGAGGTATCGGGGACGGTGGCGGCCGTGGGATCGGACGTGGACGGCTTTATCGCCGGAGATCGGGTGACCGTCATGCCCGCCGCCTCCTGCGGCCACTGCACGTACTGTGAGAGGGGCTTGCCCAACCTCTGCGTGAACAAGGAGGTGCCGGGCACGGGGGATTGGGTCGGCACCATGGCCGATTATTTCCGCGCCGATGCGGAGATCACCTATAGGCTGGGGGAGAACACCAGCCTGCGCCTGGGATGCCTGGCCGAACCCCTGGCCGTCGCCGCCCACTCTGTGGCCCAAGGCAACGTATGTCCCGGCAGCCACGTCCTGGTGCTGGGCGGGGGCACCATCGGCCTGCTCACGGCGCTGGCGGCCAGGATCGTCGGCGCGGAAACGGTGGTCCTCACCGACCTCTACGACTATAAAGTGGATATAGCCAAAGAGATGGGCATTGACGATGTGTGGAACGCGCGGCGCGCGGACCTTACCCAGACGCTGCTGGAAGCCTATCCGGGCAAATTCGAGACCGTCCTCCTGGCCAGCGGTGCGCCTCCCGTCATGGAGCAGGCCATGGCCCTCGTCCAGCGGGGAGGCCGCATCGTCGTCACGGCCCTGTTCCTGAGACAGGCGCCCGTCGATCTGTTACAGGTGACGCTGAAGGAACTGGAGATCGCGGGCTCCCAGATCTATACCGCGGAGGATTTCGAGGCTGCCCTGGAGTGGCTGGATGAGGGGCGTTGGCCCTTTGAAAAGATCATCAGCCACGTCCATCCCCTTGAAAAGGCGCCAGAGGCCTTGCGGGATATCGCCGAGCACCCGGAAAGGGCCGTCAAGGTGCTGCTGGCGGGGCCGGGCGCGGCTGCCTGAGTTTTCGATATCTTCCCTTGGGGCATTCTATGCCCGTGCGACCCTCTGATCACCTTCCATGCCTCTGACTTGAGCGGGGACGGTTTCTTCGCTCCCTTCCGTCTCCGCCCCCTTGGCCCA
>CAZMOW010000137.1:0-6368 GCA_964567975.1 uncultured Anaerolineales bacterium
TGGATATGAATAGCCAACTGGCCTCCCAGGCCCTGCGCGTGCTGGCCGTGGCCTATCGGCCGCTGGGAGGGAAACCGGCCAGCGCCAACGCTGACGATATCGAGCAGAATATGATCTTTCTCGGTCTGGCCGGCATGATCGATCCGGCCCGGCCCGAGGTGCGAGACGCCATCGTCCGCGCCCGAAACGCCAGTATCGGAACGGCCATGGTCACCGGAGACTATGAGGCCACGGCCGTGGCCATCGCCAAAGAGTTGAACCTGCTGGACGGCGACGCCGATCTGGAAAGACGCGTTCTTTCCGGGCGAGATCTGGATCGCCTCTCGGATGAGAAACTGGAGGAGCGGGCGGCGGACGTCGTCGTTTATGCCCGCGTATCACCGGAGCACAAGGTGCGCATCGTGGACGCCCATAAAAAGCGCGGACACGTGGTGGCCATGACGGGCGATGGCGTGAACGACGCCCCCGCCCTCAAGCGCGCCAGCATCGGCGTGGCCATGGGTATCACGGGCACCGACGTCTCCAAAGAGACCGCCGATATGGTACTCACTGACGACAACTATGCCTCCATCGTCTCCGCCGTCGAGGAGGGGCGGATCATCTTCTCCAACATACGCAAGTTCGTCTACTATCTCCTGTCCTGTAACATGGCCGAGATCACGATCCTCTTTTTGGCCATGGTTCTCAATTGGCCGCTGCCCCTCACCGCGCTACAGATACTGGTCCTGAACCTGGTCACCGACGGCGCGCCGGCCCTGGCCCTGGGTATGGAAAAAGGAACCCCCGGTATCATGGATCGTCCCCCACGTCCCCTTGAGGAACCCATCATCAACGGGGCAATGATCGGAGGGACGGTGATCCAGACGATAGCCAAGACGTTTGGTGTGCTCCTTGCTTTCAGGCTCGGCCTGAGCATTTTTGACGAACTCATACACGCTCAGACGCTGGCCTATGTGACGCTAAGCGGGCAGGAGTTGTTCCGGGCTTACACATCGCGCTCAATACGCGTTCCGCTCCTCAGACTGGGCGTGTTCACCAACCGCTGGATGCAGTGGGCGGTGTTCAGCGCCCTGGGCGTGCTCCTGCTGACCGTCTACGTCCCCGGGTTGAATACCGAGGTGTTCGGCACTGTACCCATGCTGGCAGAAGATTGGCTGATTCTAGTCCCGCTGATGCTGCTCCCGCCTGTTGCTGACGAGCTACGCAAGTACGCAGTCCTGTGGTGGGAGAACCGCCAGGCATAGGCATAGCCTGGATGCTATGATGACGAGAGGGGCACTCTGGAAAGTACCCCTCTTTTCTATGTTCCCACGTACCAATAGAAGGCAGCCAATCACGATTTGTAAGTTTGATAACCCTGTTTATACTCCAGTCTTATGGCTTTTCATATTATATGTAAGCGCTGGATGGCCTGGAATACTTATCAAAAGATACAGTTACACAGCATTACGATACGACTTTGGAAAGACAAGGAGAATGCGGCATGTGGCACGCAAAGAGTCCGGAGCAGGTCGCCGAGGAGCTGGATACGTCCCTCCCCAGGGGGCTTTCCGAGGAAGAGGCTCAGCGGCGGCTGGAGCGCTATGGTCCCAACCAGCTTAAAGAGCGCCCGCGGCCAGGCTTCCTGGCACGCCTTTGGGGCCAGTTGAACGATTTCTTGATCTTGATCCTCATCGTCGCTGCTGTCGTCTCATCCCTTCTCGCATGGAACGAGTTCAGACACACGGGCGAGATGACCGAGTTTGTGGACGCCATCGCCATCATGACCATCGTGGTGTTGAACGCCATTTTGGGATTGGTACAGGAGGGAAAGGCGGAAGAAGCCCTGGCCGCCCTGAAAGAGATGGCCACCCCAAACGCGACGGTGATTCGCGATGGACGCCAGCAAGAGATCCCCTCAACCGAACTGGTACCGGGAGACCTGGTGGTTCTGGAGACGGGAAACTATGTACCTGCGGACGTCCGACTTGTACAGAGCGTCAACCTGCGCATTCAGGAGGCTTCCCTGACCGGCGAGTCGGTACCCGTGGAGAAATACGCCGAGGATGAGGTCGTAGAGGATGCCGGTATTGGCGATCGCTCCACGTGTGGCCACATGAGCACCACCATCACCTATGGCCGTGGCCGCGGCATCGTCTTTGCCACCGGCATGGACACCGAGATCGGCAAGATCGCCGAGATGATCCAGTCCACCGAGGATGAACCTACCCCCCTTCAGGTAAAACTGGCCCAGTTGGGGAAATGGTTGGGCATCGCTGCCCTGATCATATGTGGTGCGGTGGGTGTTATCGGCATCGCGCGCGATACAGAGCTCGGCCTTATCTTTAGCGCGGGCCTGGGGCCCTACTTTACCGCCTCGGCAGATACGATCGTCGAGATGTTCATGGTGGCCGTCAGCCTGGCCATCGCTGCCGTGCCCGAGGGCTTGCCGGCCGTGGTCACCATCTGTCTGGCGCTGGGAATGCAGCGCATGGTCAAGCGCCACGCCCTGATCCGTCAACTCCCCGCCGTGGAAACCCTGGGTTCCGCTACCATCATCTGCTCGGATAAGACGGGCACCCTCACGCAGAACGAGATGACGGTCACCCACATCTACGCCGACGACACGTTGGTTCAGGTGAGCGGAAGGGGCTACGAACCCTATGGCTCATTCCACATCGATGGTGAGGAGATCAACCCCAAGGACTATCCCGGCCTGACCAGGATGGGAAGGGGCGCCCTGCTGTGTAACGACGCCGAGATAGAGCCCCTGGACGAAAAAGATACCTGGTCCATGATAGGGGATCCCACCGAGGGGGCCCTGGTCGTCATGGCCGCCAAGATGGATTACCGGAAAGACGCCCTTGAGGAGGAATATCCCCGCGTCGACGAGGTGCCCTTTGACTCCAAGCGCAAGCGCATGTCGACGGTCAATCGCTTGCCCGATGGCTCCTACGAGGCCTACATCAAGGGAGCGCCGGATATCATGCTCGACCTCTGTGATCGTATCTACACAAAGGGTGAGATCAAACCCCTGACCCCAGAGCGCCGTCAACAGCTGCTGGATATGAATAGCCAACTGGCCTCCCAGGCCCTGCGCGTGCTGGCCGTGGCCTACCGACCGCTGGGCGCGAAACCGGCCAGCGCCAATGCCGACGACATCGAGCGAAACATGGTCTTCCTTGGTTTGGCAGGTATGATCGACCCGGCGCGACCCGAGGTGCGGGACGCCATCGTCAGGGCCCGAAGCGCCAGTATCCGGACGGCCATGGTCACCGGAGATTATGAGGCCACGGCCGTGGCCATCGCCAAAGAACTGGATCTGCTGGATGGCGATGGCGATCTGGAACGACGCGTCCTTTCCGGTGGAGATCTTGATCGCCTCTCCGACGAGGAACTCGAGGAAAGGGCAGAGGAGGTCATCGTCTACGCCCGCGTATCTCCGGAGCACAAGGTGCGCATCGTGGACGCCCATAAAAAGCGCGGACACGTGGTGGCCATGACGGGCGATGGCGTGAACGACGCCCCCGCCCTCAAGCGCGCCAGCATCGGCGTGGCCATGGGTATCACGGGCACCGACGTCTCCAAAGAGACCGCCGATATGGTACTCACGGACGATAACTATGCCTCCATCGTCTCCGCCGTTGAGGAAGGGCGGATCATCTTTTCCAATATACGCAAGTTCGTCTACTATCTGCTGTCCTGTAACATGGGCGAGATAACGACCCTTTTCATGTCCATGATCTTGAACTGGCCGCTTCCTCTGACTCCCTTACAGATACTCGTCCTGAACCTGGTCACCGATGGCGCACCCGCCCTCGCCTTGGGCATGGAAGAGGGCGATCCCGACATCATGGAACAGAAACCCCGCCCCATCAATGAACCCATCATCAATGGCAGGATGATCCGAGGGACCATCGTACAGACCATCTTTCTCGCCGGGGCGACGCTGGGCGCCTTTTACATCGGCATGAACCGCTTTGCCAACGACGTTGCACATGCGCAGACCATGGCCTATGTGACCCTTTCTGGGGCGCAGCTGGTCCGAGCGTATTCGGCACGGTCGGAGCGCTATTCAGTGTTTAAAATAGGCGTCTTCAGTAACAAATGGACACAGTGGGCCGTTTTGGGCTCCCTCCTGGTGTTGCTGGGGACCGTGTACATCCCGGGACTGAATACAGTCGTCTTTGGGACTGTCCCCCTCGAGTTTTCGGACTGGACCGTCGTGTTCCCCCTCATGGTAGCGCCGGCCGTCGCCGAAGAGCTGAACAAACTCGTCCGCCTACAACTGAGGGAATAGATGGGCTGGCCAAACACAGGCAAAAGAGCTTCCGCGCTCAGATAAACGCGGAAGCTCTTTTCATAGCGCAAAGGGATCCCTGGCCATGCGTTATTACGTGATACCTTTTTCAGACGTCGTCCGCACCCGCCTCCTCCATCATCCCCCTCGCGGCGATCGTGCCCGTCGCCGCCGCGCCCCCAATACCCCGAGAGATGCCTGCACCATCTCCAGCAACCCACAGCCCATGAATATCGGTCTGTAGTGTGTCGTCCGTATGTGGCCGGGTGGCATAGCGCTTCATCTCTAGGGCATACAAGAGGGTACGATCCGCATCCAGGCCAGGGATGATCCCCGCCAACATCTCCAGCCCCTCCAGTAGATTGGTGACGATGCGATGTGGCAGAGCCATGGCGATATCGCCGGGCGTGACGTCGGTCAGGGTGGGAACCACATCCCCCGGGCTCTTCTGAAGCCTTCCCCAGGTGGACCGACGGTGCCGCCGCATATCCCCTAGGCTCTGTAGGATGGGCTTTCCCCCGCCGATGGTGGTGGCCAACCGGGCCATGGAGATGCCATAGGCTGTCGTGCTCTCGATGGGCTCCGTCAGACTGATGCTGGTCAACAGGGCAAAGTTGGTGTTCTCTGACTGCCTGCCTTTCAGGGCGTGTCCGTTCACCCCCACCACATTCTCCTCGCCATAGACCTCCTCCACGACAAAACCCTGAGGGGAGACACAGAACGTCCTCACCCTATCGTCATAGGTAGGCGTGCGAATATAGAACTTGGGATCATAGCAGACATCCACTACCTCTTCCATGACGATGGCCGGCACCTCCACCCGCACCCCCACATCGATGGGATTGTAGGTGACGGCTACGCCATGCTTCTGAACGACCTCCCTCACCCACTCGCTGCCCACCCTTCCCGGTGCCAGCAGCACGTAATCCGCCTCCACGAACTCGCCATCCTCCAAAAAGACCCCCTCGACCTCCCCACCCCTACAGGAGACGTCGGCGACTCTGGTCTCAAAGTGGAACGTCACCCCCATCCCGCGCAGATCGTCCCCGAACTTTTGAATCAGGCGCGTGAGATGGTCGGAGCCGATGTGGGCCTGTCGTATAGGAAGGAACCTGACGCCGCATTCGGCGGCCCGCCTCTCCAATTCCCGTGTCTGTTCATCATCCGTCCGGATCGTCTCTACGCCGTACTGAGCAAGAACTTTCTCAATATGATCGACCAGTTGCCATGCCTCCTCTTCCTCAAGGAACTCGTAGAGATTTCCGCCAACTTGCGGATGAAAGTTGACCTTGCCATCGGAAAAGGTTCCAGACCCTCCCAGACCATGAAGGAGATCGAAGGAATCTGTCCGGTCTCGCTCCGACACCTCCTTCCCCATATCAAAGACCACCACCTCAAATTCGCTTCTGCGACCAAGCGCGTAGGCAGCATAAAGCCCTGCCGGCCCAGCGCCTACAATGACCACTTTCACCTCTTTACCCTCCTTGCGCGCCACCTTATCATATGCACAGGTAATGATGGGGTACTCTCCAGCATCCTGCCCATTTTTTCATTCTTTATCTTTACGCGAACTCAACCAGCGATCTTCGATCTGTTCAAGCCACCGCAGGGTGACGAACACCAATATGCTGCCCAGAATGGCCACATAATAGAGGCCCAACCCCACCCCCAGACCCACGGCAGCGGACGCCCATACGGCGGCCGCCGTGGTCAGCCCATGCACCGCACCTCCCGAGCGCATAATCAGCCCGGCCCCGAGAAAGCCCACGCCTCCCGCAAGGCCAGACATAATTCGGCCCGCGTCCACATCCCTGGCCCAGGTCCCCTCTCCTGTGGAGGCCAATGCCACCGCCAGCACATAGATACAGGAACCCAGACAGACCAGCATGATGGTCCGCAAACCCGCCGGCTTGCCCTCCAGCTCCCGTTCCCAGCCAATCAACCCGCCCAGGAGCATGGCCAGAAACATTTTTACCGTAACCTCCACCCAGACTGCCATATACTTCCAGCCTCCTATCCTCTCATCCCTCTATATCGCGGGACCCTCGCCCAACCAAAGACCCCTCTCAGGTGCATATAACAGCAACTC
>CAZMOW010000138.1:0-6341 GCA_964567975.1 uncultured Anaerolineales bacterium
CTGTACCGCGGAGTGCCGGCGGACGAGGCGCGCCACATAGAGGTCGAACGGATCGAGATGCTATCGGACCCCTCTGAAGAGTTCTCTGAGGAGGAGGGGGACCCCGTCGAGGGCTGGACGGGCACCATCTACAAGCTTCCCCCTGGTAATCAATTCGGCCAGCATTTCGTGAGAGATGATGGGGAGAAATTTGGCATCGGGACGATGGACGACACCATCAGACAACAGATCAATGACACCATGTGGACGGCTGCGCAGGTCAAGGTCTGGGGCACACTGTACCACGGCGTGCCGGCCACGGAGGCACGACAGATCCAGGTCGAGCATATCGAGGTGGTGTCCGAACCGGCGCCCGAGCCCCGCTACCTCTCTCCCTTTGCCCGGGCCAGCGCCTCTTCGCATCTACCATCGGACCGCTACGGCCAGTACTTTGCTCATGCCGCCGTCGACGAATCGCTGGATACGGCCTGGTCGGAGGGGGCGTCAGGACCGGGCATCGGCGAGTGGATTGAGATCGCTTTCCCTGAGGAATTCGAACTGTACGCCATCGATCTCGCCAATGGCTACCAGCGAAGCGACGACCTCTTTGTAAAAAACAATCGCATCGAGCGGGCGACGTTGATCTTTTCCAACGGAGAGCAGATGACAGTCGATCTGGCGGATGAACGAGGGCGCCAACACATCGACTTGATGGAAACGCGGGGCGCGACGGTGGAGACAGATACGATCAGAATGGTCATCGACGAGGTCTATCCGGGCACAGAATACGATGACACGTGCCTGGCCGAGATCGAGGTGTATGGCGTGACAAAATAACTCTTTTAATCGGCGGGCCCGGTCCAAGGGATGTCCTCAGCGACTGGGCCCGCTATTTTCGCCCTTGCTCTATACCTCGCTTTCCAGCACCTCGCCCCGGCAGACGGCCAACTCGGGCACCAGGCCCTTGTCCAGCACCTTTCTCACGCCGTGGCAATCCACCAGCTGGAACGGCCCCTCGGCATAGTCAAGCACACTTATGTCGGCGGGGCCGCCTACCTCCAGGGCACCCAGTCCCTCTGAACGTCCCAATACCTGGGCCGGATTGGCCGTGGCCCGCAGGATGACGTCCCCCAGCGTGAGACCCACGTAGAGGAACTTGTTCAGTGTGGTCACCAGATCGTAGGTGGGACCATTCACACAGCCCGTGTGCAGGTCGGTGGAGATCACGTCCGGCGTCTCGCCCATATCCACCAGCAGCCGCGCCACGCGCCAGGAGAAACTGCCCTCGCCGTGGCCCACGTCCAGCCACACGCCCCGCTGTCGCGCCTCCTTGACGGCAGCGAGCAACTCACCCTCCATATCCACGATGCGCTGGTCGTGCCCCGTGCAGCAGTGGGTGAGCACATCTCCCTCTTTGAGATGCGAGACGACCCATTCCACCGTGGGAGGCTGCGTGCTGATGTGCACCATGATGGGCAATCCGCGCCGGTCGGCCACCTCCCGGGCATAGTCCAGGTTCGGCGCCGACGCCGGTCCTGCCACGTTCCAACCGCACATGGCTTTCAGCCCCACGATGACGTCCCTGTTCTCCTCGATCAGCCGCTCCACGGCACCCCGGTTGGCCTGCAGCGCATTGCGGGGATCCTGCGCCCAATCCCAGCGCCCAGTCCGCCAGTCGATCTTGATCAGGGAATAGACGCGACTGGCCGTGCGGTCGATAAGGAAACGCCGAAACCCGGGAAAGGTATCCTGTGTGGCCGTCCCCGCATCGACCTGGGTGCAGACGGCGCCCTTGGCCGCCTCCACGTCCGGATCCACGGCGAGGGAACGCGACCCCCACGCCACGTGGGTGTGCAGGTCGATCA
This sequence comes from uncultured Anaerolineales bacterium, assembly GCA_964567975.1. Taxonomy (GTDB): domain Bacteria; phylum Chloroflexota; class Anaerolineae; order UBA1429; family UBA1429; genus JAWLEV01. Next base: position 1,845 of record CAZMOW010000138.1, read on the forward strand.
GCCCCGGTGTGACCAGCTTTCCCTGAACATCGATCACCTCGTCGGCCTCGGCGGATAGGATATCCTCGGCGATGGCCGCTATCTTATCTCCCTCCACCGCCACGTCCAACATCCCATCCACGCCCCGTCCGGGGTCCAACACCCGCCCCCCTTTGATAAGCAGATCGTACATCTCGGCCTCCTTTTTTCCTAAACGCTCCTAACTCTGCGTCCCATTTTATCACCATCCGCCGCGCGATGGAAGAGCTCGCCCCGCCCGAACACGGAAATCGCCATCGAGGTTGACAGGCATGTGCACAGGATGTAAGGTTCTCGTGAACGTATGCCAGTTCCTATAGATGGGAGGCGCCATGTTCGCTCACATCCAACGTCAGATAGAGAAGGAATTCTCCGCTGAGAGGGCCAAGGAACTCGACGCGGATATCCACGGCCATGACCAGTGGTCCACCTTCTCCCAGTACCGCCTATGTGGGAATTACTGCGCCACACGCATGCGCGAATACGGCCTGGAGGACGTGGAACTGATGGCGATCCCCGCCGACGGCGAGACCAAAATCGGCGATTGGGTCATGCCCCTGGCCTGGGACGTGGCCGGGGCGTCCCTGGAGATCGTGGAACCCGTCGGTGCCGCTCGCATATTGGCCGACTATAGCGAGGAACCGGCAAGCCTGGCCATGTGGAGCGCCCCTACCCCACCCGAAGGCATCGAGGCGGAGGTGGTCCTGCTGGAGGACGGTCGCCACGAGGAGGACTATGCAAAGGTGGATATTGAGGGCAAAGTGGTCTTTTCCTCCCAGCACGCTAGCCAGGTGCGGGGGCCGGCGGCACGGCACGGTGCCTTGGGGGTCATCAGCGACTATCCGGCCTGCGAGGACGACGCCCTTGCCGAGGGGGTGTGCTGGGTAAATGCCTGGAGCGACCACCATGGCTGGGGCTTTTTGAAAAGCGACACCCCCATCTCTGGATTTTCCCTGAACCGGGAAAAGGGTGAGCACCTCCGCCGCCTGCTGAAAGAGGGACAGGAGGTGAGGGTACGCGCCGCGGTGCGGAGTTGGCTCTACGAGGGAGAGATCCTGCTGCCCACGGGGGTCATCCGCGGGAAGAGCGACGAGGAGGTGTTGGTCTATGCCCATTCCTACGAATATGGCGCCGAGGACAATGCCGCCGGCTGCGCCGTGGCTTTGGAGGCCGCCCGCACCCTGAACTCCCTAATAGAAGAGGGTAGGCTGCCACGCCCCCAGCGCAGCATCCGCTTCATGATGTCCTGGGAATGCTATGGCTCCATCGCCTGGTGTGTGCGGCGCATTGCCGAAAAGAAGAACGTCATGGCAGGACTGTGTCTGGACGACGTGGGCGGTAAGCGGCAATTGACAGGCGGACAGATACGCGTGGTCGAGGATTCGCATTGCCAGGCCTCCTACGCCGATTTCGCCGCCTCGGCCATAGCCGACGCTTGCTTCCAAGAAGAAGAGGGATTCGACTGGCAGATGGCCCCTTGGGGCACGGGCACCGACCACGCCGTCTTTCAGGATCCGACCTTTGACGTTCCCATGCCCTGGCTCACAGAGCATCCCGCCCGTTTCCATCACACCTCCCTAGACAAGATGGACAAGATCGACGCCCGGAGCCTGGGAATGGAGGGCATCTTTGCAGCCACGTATCTCTACTTTCTGGCCACTGCGGGCGACGAGGAGGCCCGCTGGCTCGCCCAAGGCACGTGCAGGATGTGGCAGGACAAGATGAGCGAGGCGGAGCAAGAGGCTGTGGAGAATCTCGCCCGCCAGGAAAGCGCGGAGGCCCTGTCCGAGATCCACGCACAGGGGCGCGAGCGCATCGAGTACCTGACGGACGTGGGGCGAGAGGCCGTCCTCTCCACCAAGAGGCTGTGCGGCGATGGCACGGCCACGGATCAGATACTGCGAGAGGAAGTAGGCAGGTTGACGCAGGAGAGGGACCATCTCCTGGGAAAGTTGAAGCAAGAGGCTGCGGACACAGCCAATGCCAAGGGGTGGGAAGTCCACATGCCGGAGACATCCACCCCGTCCCGCGAAGAGTCGGACCGCGTCCCTCGGCGCCTGGTACCCGGCCTGCTGACCCTGTGCGACCTCTCCCCGGAGGATCGCCCTGCCTACGAGGAGGCCACCGACGGACAGAATCCTATGTGGTCGCGTCCCCTCATCCTGGCCCTCTATCGGGCGGATGGGAAACACACGGTGAGGGAGATCGAGCGACTGGTGGCCCTGGAATTGGGCGAATCGGAACGCGATCTGCTGCCCTATTTCCGCTTCCTTGAAAGACAGGGGCTCATCGAATGGGTGTGAGAAAGGAATGGAGCGGAACGCATGTTCATACTCATGGTGGAGGATCCCGCGTTATTCTCTACCCCCCCTCATGGCCCCTCAACCAATCGGACGCTTCGAAAGCAGGGTTGGGATAGCTGTAAAAGCCCTTACCCGTCTTGACGCCCAGCTCTCCCCTTTCGATCTTGTCCAGAAAGATTTGTGGCGGAGCATCTGATTCTTTGCCTGACTCGCGATAGTAGACCATCTCGATGTCCCGTACCACGTCGAGCCCAATCATATCCATCAGACCGAAAGGGCCAATCGGCTCATCCAAAAAGATCATCCATGCCCGATCGACGTCCTCGTGCGAGGCCACACCCTCGTCGACCACGCGCAGACATTCCTTCTTGACGGCCCGCCACACCCGGTTAAATATGAAACCGGTACTCTCCTTACGGACAACGAGAGGCGTCATCTCGATGGTGCGCGCAAACTGACGCGCAATTTCGATGGTCTCGTCGGAAGTGGCCGTACCCCGCATCAACTCCACCATCGTCCGCTGCGAGACCGGAGCGTAGAAATGCATATTAAGGACCTTGTCCAGGCGGTCCGTGACGTCTTCAATAGCCGAGACGCGAATGGAGGAACTGTTAGTCGCCAGAATCGTCTTACGAGGACAGACCGCGTCCAACTGGGCAAAAACGTCCCGCTTGATTTCTAGAAGCTCCGGCACGGCTTCAATCACCAGATCGGCCCCGGACGTCCCTTCCCGCATGCTCGTGGTAAAGTCGGTGCGGCTCAGGATGGCCGCCCTCTCCTCGGCCGTGATCTGCTGCTTCTCAAGGCGTTCGTCCAATTCCTGTTCATGGCTTTGCGCGGCCCGCTTCAGCGCATCCGTCAACGCATCGACGAGCCAGACGTTATAGCCGTGCGCGGCGCACCTTAGCCCAATTTGTGCCCCCATGAAACCGGCGCCAATGATACACACTGTTTCAAAAGGTCTCGTTTGCATTTCTCCATATCCCCTCTTTCCACAGACGAAAACGGTTCCCACGTAACATACATCCAAGAAGCCAAAACCGCAAGGCACCGAAGGGAAAGACACCCGAGGCATCGCCCTCCATATATCCGCACAGTATGAGAAAGAGAGATGAACGGTTTCGTGATTAAACCCCCGCCGGCTGTAATCATCGCCTCATCCACTCTGTAGTTGACATTTTCTGAAATCGACACTATTATTATCGAGAAGCGATAACGTGAGGCGATAATAAGGAGGAGGCATGCCCCTTGGACGCGATCTGTTTCTCGGTTTTGTGAAACTCCACATCCTTTACCACGCTGGGCAGGAGCCAATTTACGGCCTCTGGCTGATCGATGAACTGGCCCGCCACGGCTATGAACTGAGCCCTGGAACGCTCTATCCCATGCTGCATAGCATGGAGGAAGAGGGACTGCTGAGCAGCGAGAAACGCGTCGTCGATGGCAAACAGCGCAAGTACTATCGCCTCACGGAGGCGGGGCGCCGGGCGCTGGCCCAGGGAAGAGACAAGGCCCTGGAACTGATCAACGAGATCAGGGAACGAGAATGAGAGACGATCATGCGCGGAAGCGGAGCCGAAAACGAAGGGGAATGATCGATGGCCGAGAAAAAGATTAAAAAGGACCTCATGTTCTATCGCTTCTCATTATACGGCTTTTTAAAGAACCTCAAGTTCTTTGAGCCGTTCATCATCCTCATCTTTCGCGACGGGGGCCTCTCCTTTCTACAGATCGGCCTGCTCTACTCCATCCGTGACCTAAGCACCAACATCCTGGAGATACCAGCAGGCTTCTATGCTGACGCCTACGGCCGGCGTCGGTCCATGGTGATGTGCTTTGTCGGTTACATCCTCTCTTTTATCCTCTTTTTCTTTTTTACCGACTTTTACGTCTATGCCCTGGCCATGATCCTCTTTGCCAGCGGCGAGGCCCTACGCTCGGGCACGCACAAGGCCCTCATCCTCGAGTACTTGACCCTGAACGACATGTCCGATCTCAAGGTCGGCTACTATGGACGCACCCGCGCTGCCTCCCAACTGGGTTCAGCCCTCAATGCATTGGGTGCAGCCGGGCTGGTCTTTTACACTGGAGAGTATCGCTATATGTTCCTCGCCTCCATCGTGCCCTATATCCTGGACCTTATCAACCTCTGGACCTATCCCAAAGAACTGGACGG
>CAZMOW010000139.1:0-6302 GCA_964567975.1 uncultured Anaerolineales bacterium
CCTTGTGATAGAATAGGTGCGAATTCCAAAAAGATCGACGTGTACCTATTCTATTGTCCTGGAGGGACGGATTTGACTTCTTTTATCCATTTACACGTACACAGCGAATATTCTTTGCTTGATGGGCTGGCGCGCCTGCCCGACCTGTGCCAGCGGGCGGCGGACCTCGACATGGGGTCCTTGGCCCTCACCGACCATGGCCAGATGTACGGCATGATCAAGTTCCATCGCGCGGCCGAGGAGGCGGGCATCAAGCCCATCTTTGGCTGTGAGGTCTATCAGGCGCCGCGCGGTCGCACGCAAAGGGAGGTCAAGCACGACAGCAGGGCCTACCACCTCCTCCTTCTGGCCAAGGACATGACCGGTTACAAGAATCTGCTCAAGCTCGTCACCAAGGCCAACCTGGAGGGTTTCTACTATCGCCCCCGTATCGATAAAGAGTTGCTGGCCGAGTATGCGGAGGGGCTCATCTGCACCAGCGCGTGTCTGTCTGGCGAGGTGCCATCGCTGATCCAGAAAGGGCGCATGGACGAGGCGCGGCAAGTGGTGGGCTGGTTCAAGGACCTCTTTGGCGTCGAGAATTACTATCTCGAGCTTCAAAGGCATCGGGGTATGGAGAAATTGGAGCCCATAAACGAGCAATTGGCCGCCCTGGCCCAAGAGTTCGATCTGCACTGTGTGGCCACCCACGACGTGCACTATGTGGAGGAAAAGGACGCTCCAGCCCAGGAGCTGCTCCTGGCCATGCAGACCAACACCACCCTCTCCGATCCCGACCGCATGCGCATGGGCAGCGACGATTTCTATCTCAAATCTCCGCAGGAGATGGCCGAGTTGATACCCGAATATCCAGAGGCCCTGGAGAACACGGTGCGCATCGCGGAGCAGTGCAACGTGGAGCTGGAACTGGACGCCTATCATCTGCCGCGCATCGACGTCCCCGAGCCGTATACATCCCAGTCGTACCTGCGCAAGTTGTGTGAGGAGGGGCTCGAACAGCGCTACGGCGAGGCTACGCCGCAGATAAGGGAGCGTCTGGAGCATGAACTGGACGTCATCCATGAGATGGGCTTTGACGACTATTTTCTCATCAACGCCGATCTGGTGGATTGGGCCAAGAACGAGGCCCAGATGCTGGTGGGGCCAGGCCGGGGATCGGGCGCCAGCAGCCTCGTGGGCTATTCCTTGGGTATCACGAACCTGGAGCCCATGAGCCTGGGACTTATCTTTGAGCGTTTTTTGAATCCCGGGCGCATCACCATGCCCGACATCGACCTCGATTACCCCGAGGATCGGCGGCAAGAGGTGATCGACTATCTCACGGAAAAATATGGCGAGGATAGGACGGCACAGATAGCGACCTTTGGCACCATGGCTGCGCGTGGGGCCATTCGCGACGTGGGACGGGCCCTGGGCGTGCCCCTGCCAGAGGTCGACCGGATCGCCAAATTGATCCCCTCGGGGCCGGGGCAGACCATCGGCGATGCCCTGGAGAACGTGCCCGAATTGCGAGGCCTCTACGATACCAAGGACTATGTGCGGGAGTTGATCGACTATTCGCTGGCCGTACAGGGTCTGTCTCGGCACCTGTCGACCCACGCCGCCGGCGTGCTCATCGCCGACGAGCCCTTGGTCGAGTACACTCCCTTGCAGCAGACGCCCAACAGGGATGGCATCCTGTCCCAATTCTGTATGGAAGACGTGGAGGAGATAGGCCTTCTCAAACTGGATGTGCTGGGGCTCTCGACCCTCACGGTGCTGGACAGGGCTTTCGAGTGGATCGAGCGCACCGAGGGCGTTACACTGACCCAGGACGAGATCCCCCTGGACGATCCCCTGACCTATGAACTCCTCTCCTCGGGAGAGGTGACGGGCATCTTTCAGGTCGAGAGTGGAGGCATGCGCCGCATCCTGCGCGACATGCAGCCCTCCAGGTTCGAGGAGGTCATCGCCATCCTCGCCCTCTACCGCCCCGGACCCATGCAGTTCATCCCTAACTATATCGATCGCAAGTTTGAAAGGGAGGAGGTGTCCTATCGCCATCCCTCCCTGGAGCCGATCCTGAAAGAGACCTATGGCATCATCGTCTATCAGGAGCAGATCATCCAGATCGCCTCGGATCTGGCCGGGTATTCGCCCGCCGAGGCCGATCTCATGCGCCGCGCCGTGGGCCACAAGATTGAGGAGGAACTCGTAGAGCAGCGGGACCGATTTGTGAGCGGCGCCGTGGGGAACGACATCCCCCGGGAGACGGCGGAGGCCATCTTTGACGACATCGAGCGTTTTGCCAACTATGGTTTCAACAAATCTCACTCGGCGGCCTATGCCGTCATCACCCTGCAGACCGCCTACCTCAAGGCCCACTATCCCATCGAGTTCATGACTGCCCTGCTCTCCGTGGAAAAGGGCTCCCTGGACAAGGTGGGGCGGTTCATCGGCGAGTGCCGCCGCCTGGGTATCTCCCTGTGTGATCCTGACGTGAGTTATTCGGGAGTCGATTTCACCATCGAGCCGGCGGACGCCGATTCCCCGCGGGGACAGGTCGATGTAGCGGGGGAGGAGGAGCTGGCCATCCGGTACGGCCTGGGGGCCATCAAGAATGTGGGCGATGGGGTGGCGAGGGTCATCGTGGAGGGCAGGGGAGATACCCCCTTCAGTGATGTGGAGGATTTTGCCGATCGCGTGGACCTGCGCGAGATCAACAAGCGTGCCCTCGAGTGTCTGATCCGGGCGGGGGCCCTGGACTCGCTGGGGCAGAGGAGCGTGTTGCTATCTTGCATGGACCAGATGTTGGATCTCAGTACAGAGACCCATAGGGCACAGGAGGTGGGGCAGCACAGCCTCTTTGAGTTGGGGGACGCGATGCAAGGGGCTGGCGGGGCAGAGTTCATTCTATCCAAGGACGTGCCCCCCCTCGCGGACAAGAGACGCCTGGCCGACGAGAAAGAACTGTTGGGTACCTATATGTCGTCCCATCCGCTGGAGCCCCTGGAAAGGTATGTAGACGAACGCCTGACCCCCCTGGCGGAGATCGATCCGTCCATGGAGGGAGCCAAGGTAAAGGTCGCAGGTCTGCTCGATTCTGTGCGCACCATCACGACAAAAAAGGGCGATCCCATGGCCTTTGCCCAGTTGGAGGATCTTTCCGGTTCCATGAGTCTGGTCATCTTTCCTCGCACCTACGAGTTGACCAGGGAGAGACTCGGGGAGGATGCGCTGGTGCTGATAGAAGCTCGGGTGGATGTGCGCGACGATGAGTTACAGCTCATCGTCGATGAGGTGAATCCCTATCGGGTGCCCGACGATGCCGAGGAGCGACGAGGGGGCAAAAGGGAAGCCGTGCGCATGCTGGTGGAGATAGCCCTCGAGGATGACGAGGAGGCCGCGGCAGAGATGGCCGAGCGGGCCCTGACCATCCTGACCGAGGAGGAGGGAAACGTTCCCCTCCTCTTCCGGCTAAATAGCGCCCGTGGGCGTGTGGAGATGACCTTTCCCGAGAAAAGGGGCGCATATTCGCTGCAGGTCAACAAGCGGATGACAGAGTTGTTGGGGAAGGAGCACTTTTTCGTGGAGTGGGCGTGAGTCCTTGCATCCAGGACGGGGAGCCGGCGATCTTGCGGGCGTAGAATGCGGAGGGATCTCGCTTTGCGACCCCCCTCTGACCCCAGGGCGTTCCTGCCGGGGCGGCGATGGGGAGGGCTATTTCTTTCTTGTTGCCTCTCTCTCGTCCATGCCGAGCCAAAAGTGGTGTGGGAGGATGTCCTTGGCCGCCAGGACCTTGACCCCGTTGGAGGGGACGTTGTCAGGTAGGCAGGAGGGGTGCACGTAGCAGAGGTTTGGCGAATGGCCGTACTTTTCTTTGTAATGTTGGGTGGCCCTCTCGATTTTGGCCTCAAAGGGGCGTTTTTTGGTATCGTCGAACCAGAGCATACCTGTTTTCATCTTCATGAGGAGACTCCTTTCCGCACACGGGGGCTGCATGGGCGAACCTTTGTTCTGTTTGGAGTATAGCAGAACATATGTTCTAAGTCAAGAATGATTTTCTGTGATACAGACTGGGGCAAGGGAGGGACGATGGACGAAAAAGTGCGCATCGGCATCATTGGCACGGGGCAGATTGGGAAACATCACTTGCGCACCTATCGGGGGATCCCGGAGGCGGAGGTGGTGGCGGCCTGTGATCTGCGCGAGGATGAACTGCAGCGCGTGGCCAAGGAGTTCGACATCCCCAGCACCTATACCGACTATCACGAGATGCTTCAGCGTGACGACATCGACTCGGTGGACGTGTGTCTGCATAACCGGCTACACAGGCCGGTGACCATCGACGCTCTGGAGGCGGGGAAAAACGTCTATTGTGAGAAGCCCATGTCCTGGACGTATCGGGACGCCAGGGCCATGTACGAGGCGGCAGAGGAACGGGGGCGCATGCTGCATATCCAACTCAGCACCCTCTATCAGCCCAGCACCCGGGTGGCCAAGCGCCTCATCGAGGAGGGGCATCTGGGGGAACTCTACTATGCCAAGTCCATGCATTACCGCCGGCGCGGTCGACCCTATGTGGACGGCTATGGTTCCCAGGCATTTGTCAACAGCGAGACCTCGGGCGGTGGCGCCCTGTTGGATATGGCCGTCTATCACATCGCGCGCATCGTCTATTTGCTGGGCAATCCCGATCTGGTTAGCGTATCAGGTGCCACCCATCAGGTCATGGAGATGTACGAGGAGCGGAGGCGAGATAGCGGGTACGATGTGGAGGAGTTGGGAACGGCCTACATTCGCCTGGCCGGCGGCATAGATCTGTTCATGGAGGAGGCCTGGGCCATCCATTCCGATGATCCGGACAGTGATTACGTCTATGGTTCCCGGGGAGGATTGCGCGTGGAGCCACCCACGTACTATACGACGGTAGCGGACGTGGAGATGGATGGGCGATTGGACGTGGAGAGCGCCGATCTGCGCTGGCGTCGCACGGACCCCACGGCGGCCTATTATGCTGGCTCTCAGGAGCACTGGGTGGCGGCCCAACTGGGGCGGGTGCCCTTGTTGGATACGGCGGGCATCGCCCTCAAGACGTCCCTCATCACGGAAGGGGTCTATATTTCTTCGCACCTGGGACGCGAGGTGACGGTGGAAGAGATCGTGAAGGCGGAACCCGGTTTGGGGCGCGTGTAACCCATGGACATGTCTCTATCGATGAGGAGAGGAGGATCAATGGCACAGGATAAATACCGCGTGGCCATCAGCGGCGCGGGTATGATCGCCAACGCGGGGCACATTCCCGCGTGGCAGGACCTCGAGGATGAGGTGGAGATCGTCGGCGTGGCCAACATACATATCGGCAAGGCGCAGGAGACCGCCGAACGATACGGTATCCCCCATGCCTACGGCGATTCGGAGCGCATGCTGGAGGAACTGCAGCCTGACATCGTCTCTATCTGCACGCCCAACGCCTATCACAAGGAGGGGACCCTGGCCGCGCTGGCGGCTGGCGCCCACGTATTGTGCGAAAAGCCCGTGGCGCCGAACTATGAGGATGCGAAAGAGATGTTTGAAGCGGCCGAGGCGGCGGATAGGTTGCTCTGTGTGGCGCAGACGCTACGTTTCTCCAGCGAGAACGTGGCGGCCAAAGAGATCGCGGACGCAGGGCGCCTCGGTGAGATCTACTATGCAGAGACGTCCTCCATGCGAAGGAGAGGCGTGCCCACCTGGGGAACGTTCCATATGGAAGAGCACGCCGGGGGAGGGGCCCTCTGCGACATCGGCGTGCACTCCCTGGATCTGTTGCTCTGGCTCATGGGGAATCCACGGGTGGTTGCCGCCAGTGGGCAGACCTACACGAAATTGGCGAACCGGGAGGAGGGATTGGTCACCTCGTTGGCCGACAGCGGGGCGCCGGTGGGCGTCTTTACACCCCGGCCCTATGATCCTGGCGAATTCGACGTGGAGGATATGGCGGCAGGGTTCCTGCGCCTGGAGAACGGCTGCACCATCAGCCTCAAGGCCAGTTGGGCGGCCAACGTGCCCCAGGGATACGGCGGAACCATCATCCTGGGGACGGAGGGTGGGGTTACCCTCGATCCTCTCACCCTGATCAGCACCATGGACAGGTATCAGGTGGATGTCAAACCAAAAGTGCCCGCCGATCCCGATGTGCCCTTTTACGGGCACTGGAAGTTGGCTGCACATTTTTTGCGGGCCATCAAGGGGGAAGAAGAGCTCCTGGTGAAGAAGGAGGAGGTCTTGAACGTCACAAGGGCCCTGGAGGGGCTCTATCGTTCGGCGGAAGAGGGGCGCGAGGT
>CAZMOW010000140.1:0-6128 GCA_964567975.1 uncultured Anaerolineales bacterium
TACACTTGTAGACGGAGCCAAGATGATCGAGTTTGCAGGACTGCAATTCAAGAACCCCTACGTTGTGGCCTCGAGCCCCCTGACGGCCAGGGTCAAATGGCTGCGCGCCGCCGCCGAGGCCGGGGCCGCCGCCGTGAGCACCAAGCTGACCTTCCAGAAACAGCCCTTTTACGGCGAGTTGCGCATGTACAATGACCCCTCCGTGGGTAGCATCGTCTGCCACGACCGCCGCCTGGACCTGGAGGAGGGGGTGCGCCTGGTAGCAGAGGGTAAAAGGCACACGGGCGACCTCATCTACTTTTGTAATATCACCCACGATGCGCGGGATCCCGGCGGCTGGGTGACCATCGCCAAAGCCCTGGAGGACGCCGGCGCCGACATCATCGAGACAAACTTTATCTGTCCCAACCTGGCCCTGACGGCCAGGAGCCTGGGTGAGGAGGCCCCCAGCGGGGGCGCCATCCCGGGCCAGAACCCCGACCAGGCCCAAAGCATCGTGGAGGCCCTCAAGGCCGAGGTGGATATCCCCATCGTCTGCAAGCTCACGCCCAACGTCACCGACCTCCCCGCCGTGGCCCTGGCCTGCGAGGCCGGGGGCGCCGATGGCCTCTGCGTGGCCGGCGCGCAGCTCAGCCTGCCGCCCATGGATATCCGCCATCCCCACAGGATCTATCCCCTGCTGGAGGGCGCCAGCATGGGCAGCCTGGGTGGGCCGGCGGCACGGCTCATGGGCTTTGCCATGGTGGCCCAATTGGCCCGTCGCTGCGCGATACCCATCGTAGGCGGGGGCGGCATCGAGAACTGGGAGCATGCCGTGCAGTCCATGATGTGGGGCAGCACCCTGTTCACCGTCTGCACGGCCCTCATGTGGCATGGTTGGGAGATCATCGGGGAGACGCTGCGGGACATGGAGGCGTTCATGGCCGAGGAGGGCTACGGTGGCTATGAAGACCTGGTCGGCCTCTCCCTGCAGGATCTACGCGCCGCCAAGAACCTCAAAGCCATCTCGGGGGCGGCCACCGTGGACGAGGAAAAATGTATCGGCTGCGGCATCTGCCTCAAGCCCGGTCACTGCGACGCCATCTCCCTGGTGGACGGTATCGCGCGCGTGGACGCCGAGGGGTGCCTGGGCTGCGGCATCTGCGTAGCCCTCTGCCCCACCGGAGCCCTCAGCATGTCCGAAATACCAATGGAAAAGACAGGGGAGTGAAACGATGACCGACACCATCCGCGTGGGCCTCATAGGGACCGGTTTCGCTGGAGAGATACACACCCGGGCTTACCGACGCATTGGGGATATGGACGTGGAACTGGCCGCCGTGGCCGCCTCCTCCGTGGACAGCGCACGGGCGTTCGCCAAGGAACACGATATTCCCGCCCATGGCACCGCCGACGACCTGCTGGCGCGGCACGACCTGGATATCGTGGATCTTTGCGTGCCCAACTATCTCCACGAGCCCCTAGCCCTGGCCGCCATCGAGGGGGGCAAGCACGTGATCTGCGAGAAACCCCTGACGGGCTATTTCGGCGGCGAGGAGGCCGCCGACCCGGTGGGCGCCACGCCCAAGGGCCTCATGCTGGAAAAGGCCTCAGAGGCGGCGGAGCGCATGGTGGACGCCGCCCGGAAGCGAGGCGTCAAGCTGATGTACGCCGAGAACTGGCTCTACAGCCCCGCCATCGACCGGGCCAACCGCCTGGCCGGGGCCAGCGGGGGCACCATCCTAGAGATCCGCGCCCAAGAGTGCCACAGCGGGTCCCACGCCCAGTATGCCAAGTCGTGGGCCACCTCCGGCGGCGGCGCCCTGGTGCGCCTGGCCTCCCACCCCATCGGGGCGGCCCTCTGGCTGAAGGAGGAAGAGGGAAGGCGCCGAGAGGGCGTGCCCATCAGGGCCACCTCCGTGCTGGCCGACGTGGACAACCTGTGCCGCGTGCCCTCCTTTCAGCGCGAGGAGGAGCATCACGTGATCGACGATTGGGAGGACGTGGAGAACTGGAGTATCCTCGTCATCACCTTTGACGACGGCACCCGGGGGGTGATCCAAGGCTCCGACATCGTCCTGGGGGGCATGGAGGACACCCTCACCGTGCTGCTCTCCAATGCACGCGTCGATTGCGACCTGACCCACAGCGGCCTGATCAGGGCCTATGCGCCCAACGCCCGCGTGTTGGAGGAGGAGTACCTCATGGAGAAGTTGAGTACCAAGGCGGGCTGGAGCTATCCCAGCGTGGACGAGGAGTTTCTACTGGGCTATCCGCAAGAGATCCACGATTTCGTGGAGAGCGTGGCCCACGACCGCTCGCCCCGCTCGACCGGCCGACTCGGCCTGGAGGTCGTCCGCCTGATGTATGCAGCGTATCAATCGGCAGAGGAGGAGCGCCCCATCTCCCTCTCGTGACCCTGGTCAGGATACACCTTATATTATCCTTTTTTCTAAAAAACAGGAGGTCGAAATGGCAAAGGAAGATAAACTGCCCCACAAGGTCGTGTTGATCGACTATGACGAGGCCCTGTTCGCGCCCATGGGATTCGAGGCCGAGTCGCTGGCCCAGGCGGGCGCCAGTTGGGAGACCCACCAATTGCGCGACAAGGAAAGGGTCGTGGAGGTGGCCAAAGATGCCGAGGTCGTCGTCATCCAATCGGTGCGCCCCCTCCTCACCCGCCAGGTCATCGCCCGACTCCCCCACTGCCGCTGTATGATCCGTGCCGGTGCGGGGTATGACAGCATCGATTGCGAGGCGGCCACCGAGCACGGCATCATGGTGTGCAACGCACCCACCTACTGCACCGACGACGTGGCCGACCATGCCGTGGCCCTCATGCTGGCCAGCGTGCGTCACATCCCCCGCCTGAACATCAGGATGAGGGAGGGAGAATATGCCCGGGAACTGGCCCGCCCCACGCGCCGCGTGGCGGGCACCACCCTAGGCATCATCGGCCTGGGGCGCATCGGGAGCACCGTCTCCCGCCGCGTCAGCGGCTGGAATATGAACGTGTTGGCCTACGACCCCTATATAGAGCAGGAAGACGCGGAGGAGGTCGGCGCCATACTGGTGAACGACCTGAACGCCCTGCTGGAGAAAGCCCACTTTATCACCATCCACTGCCCCCACACGGACGAGACGTACCACATGCTCAGCGACGACGAATTCGCCCGCATGCGCGAGGGAGTCATCATCGTCAACGCGGCCCGGGGGCCCATCATCGACGAGGACGCCCTTGTCGGAGCACTGCGCGAGGGGCGGGTGTGGGCGGCGGGCCTGGACGTCACGGAGGAGGAGCCCCTCCCCTCCGACTCTCCCCTGCTGGAGATGGACAACGTCATCCTCACGCCCCACATCGCAGCCAATTCCGAGGCGGCGCGGGAGGATCTCTACCGCCTGATCTGTGAGATATCCGCGGACGTGGTGCAGGGGCGCATCCCCGAATGGGTGGTCAATCCAAAAGTACTGGATCACGTACGTCGACCACGCACGTAGCGGCATACGAAAACCGGGGCCATCGTGCAGATACACGATGGCCCCGGCAAAAGGAGATGATGTCTCGCGCTATTCCGCCAGTTCAGCGTCCATCACGAGTTCCTCTTCAAGACGTCTTCTGACCTCCCCGTCGACCTTTTCAAAGACCAGTTCACCTTCCTCCTCATCCAGATCGATCAGTATCGTATCGCCCGTGGAGAACGAGTCCTCCAGCAACTCCTGGGAGAGGGGGCTCTCTATATAGCGCTGTATGGCCCTGCGCAAGGGACGCGCACCAAACTGGGGATCGTAGCCCTTGTCGGCCAACCAGTCCTTGGCGGGTTCCGTGAGCAGGATATGCATCTCTTTTTCCACCAACCGCTCCTCCAATTCCTCGATCTGCAGATCGACGATCTGTTTTACGACGTCGTGGCTGAGCTTGTGGAAGATGATGATCTCGTCGATACGATTCAGAAACTCGGGACGGAAGGTGCGCTTCAAATCCTGTGAGACATCGTCGGCAAAGCGCTCCTCCTCGTCCAGATCGCCGGTGACCGGGAAGCCCAGTGCACCTCCCTGTCGACTGACGTATTTGGTGCCGATGTTGGAGGTCATGATCAGCACTGTATTGCTAAAGTCCACCGTGCGCCCATGGCCGTCCGTAAGCTGCCCTTCTTCCAACACCTGCAATAGGGAGTTCCACACGTCGTCATGGGCCTTTTCGATCTCGTCAAAGAGGACCACCTGATAGGGGCGACGACGGACCGCCTCCGTCAACTGGCCACCCTCATCATAGCCCACGTACCCCGGTGGCGCGCCGACAAATCGCGATACGGTATGCCGCTCACCATACTCGCTCATATCGATCTGGAGCAGGGCGTTCTCGTCGTCAAACAGGAACTCGGCCAGCGCCTTGGCCAACTCTGTCTTGCCCACACCGCTGGAACCAAGAAAGATGAAACTGCCGATGGGACGGCGAGGGTCCTTCAACCCCGCACGCGCCCGACGGACGGCATCCGAGACGGCCGCGATGGCGTCATCCTGGCCGATGACGCGCTTCCTAACATGCTCTTCCATCTGCAACAGGCGCTCAGTTTCCGTCTGCTGTAGACGGTTCACGGGGATTCCCTGCCACATGGCCACAATGTCCGCCACGTCATCCTCATCGACCACCTCATCGATCCCCTGTTGCTTCTGCCAGGCGGCCTTTTCCGCCGTGAACTCCATCTCACGCTGCAACCGCTGGCTTCTTATCTCTGCGGCCCGGGCATAGTTACGCTCCCGCCCAGCCTTTTCCTCCTCCTCGGCCAGGTGCATCAGCTCCATGCGCGTCTCCTTTAGCTCGGGAGGCAGGCTGTGGATGACGATGCGCAACCGCGAAGAGGCCTCGTCGATCAGATCTATGGCCTTGTCGGGAAGGTGACGATCTTTGATATAGCGCTCGGAGAGCCGCGCCGCGGCCACCAACGCGTCATCCGTTATCTCTACCTGATGATGCTTCTCATAGCGATCCCGGAGCCCCTCCAGCATCTCGATGGTCTCCTCGATGCTCGGCTCGTCCACATAGATGGGGGCAAAGCGTCGTTCCAACGCTCCGTCGCTCTCGACATGCCGACGATACTCGTTCAACGTCGTGGCTCCGACGCAGCGCAGTTCACCACGCGCCAGGGCGGGCTTCATCATATTGGAGGCATCGATGGCCCCCTGGGCCGCGCCCGCGCCGACCACGGTGTGTAACTCGTCGATAAAGAGGATGATCTCCCCTCCGGCCTGGTCTATCTCTTCCAGAGCGGCCTTGAGTCGCTGCTCAAACTCGCCGCGGAAACGGGCCCCGGCCAGCATGGCCCCCAGATCGAGGGACACGATGCGTTTGCCGATAAGGGGTTCGGGTACGTCGCCCTCCACGATCTTTTGCGCCAGCCCCTCCACGATGGCCGTCTTGCCCACACCCGCCTCCCCGATGAGCACGGGATTGTTCTTTTTGCGGCGCGAGAGTACCTGCAAGACGCGCATGATCTCCGTGTCGCGGCCAATGACCGGATCCAGCTTTCCCTCGTGGGCCAACTGTGTCAGATCGCGGCTATACTGTTGCAGGGTCTGGAACTGCCCCTCACCCCCCCTGCCCTCCGCGCGGCGCCTTTTGCGATGCTCTTGGAGGATCTGTGAGAAACGTTCGTAGGTGACACCCTCATCGGAGAGGATGCGCGAGGCCGCGCTGTCATGAGCGCCCAGGATGGCCAGGAACATGTGCTCGGTGGAGATATACTCATCATCGCGCTTGGACGCCTCCTCATTGGCACGCTCCATGAGGCGCTTGACGCGCGGCGTGATGTAAACCTGTTGAAAGCTCGACGTGCTGGAGGAGGCCAATTTGGCATTGGCCTCAAGCACGCCAGCGACGCGGCGACGTATGCGTCTCATATCCACGTTGAGCCTTCCCAACAGTTCGGGCACGACGCTATCGGACTGCTCTAACAAAGCCAGCAGCATATGCTCGGTATCGAGCTGCGAATGCTTGTATCGCAGCATCACCTCATACGCCAGCGTCGCCGCCTCCTGTGCTCTTTCTGTGAATCTATCAAATCCTATCATTCTTTCCCTCTAGATAAAATATATAAGTATAAATCCTACTAACGATAATAACGTAAAAACCGCTACGTTTCAAGTGCTTA
>CAZMOW010000141.1:0-6077 GCA_964567975.1 uncultured Anaerolineales bacterium
CTGAATGTGCAGGCCATCGTCAATCTCAGCGGCAGCACGGGCGATGCCGTCGAGCAGAACCTGCGCACCCTGGATCGGGCACACCCGGGGCGATTCGTGACCTTTTGCAACGTGGACTGGACGGGCGTCGGAGGCAGCGCATGGGCAGAGCGAGCGGCCGCACAGTTGGAGGCGAATGTGGAGGCCGGCGCCCGAGGACTCAAGATCTTTAAGCGCCTCGGCCTGGAGGTAAAGGACGCGGAGGAAAAGCTCGTCATGCCCGACGATCCCCGCATCGGGCCGCTATGGAAAAAGGCCGCCACGTTGGATATCCCCGTATTGATCCACACGGCAGATCCCGTGGCCTTTTTCCGCCCTCTGGACCGCTTCAACGAACGATGGGACGAACTCCATCGACGCCCAGAATGGCATTTCTACGGTCCCGAGTACCCCTCCTTCAAAGAGCTGATCGATTCCCTCTACCGCCTCGTGGCGGCGCAACCGGACACGACCTTTATCACCGCCCACGTGGGCTGCCATCCAGAGAACCTGGGCTTTGTATCCCGCATGCTGCAAAAGTATCCCAACCTTTACACCGACATCTCGGCGCGCATCGCAGAACTGGGGCGAGCGCCCTACAGCGCCAGGGATTGGTTCATGGAATATGCCCATCGCATCCTTTTTGGCACCGATCAGCGGCCGTCGATATCCATGTATCGAACCTATTTCCGGTTCCTGGAGACAGGGGACGAATATTTCGACTATGCGCCCGACGCCGCCATCCCACCCCAGGGCCGCTGGAAAATCTATGGCCTGGATCTGCCGGACGACGTGCTGAAAAAGATCTATCACGATAACGCCGCCGGTCTGCTGGGACTGACATAAAGCAAGGGCGGTCAGCTTTTACCCGGCCACCGAGAGATGGATAGAACAGGATTCGTGAAAACGTCTTGGAAAGGAAACATCCTTGCGTCAAAAAGAAACGGAAAGCCTCTTCTTACAAAAGTTCGACACCCTCTATCCGCGCATTCGCTTTCGCGGTCTGCGTCGCTTCACCGAAGCGACCCATAATCCGTACCATTTCGCCCTCCGTGCCGCCCTGGGCAAGATACGCCACGAGATCCTTTTGCTCTGCGTGCCCATCCCCAGCGGATACCCTCAGGAGGTAAAGGGCTTTATCGGGCGTATCGAGGAGAGCGAGATGCCCGCTGCAGACGGCGAGGCCCTTCCCTGCCTCATCGCTCCCTATTTTTCCAGGGAGGGGCGAACCCTCTGCCAGGAGCGCGACATCGCTTACCTCGATCTGGCAGGCAATGCAAATATTGAGACGGCGGACATCTACTTTAGTGTGGACGGGAGGACGAACGAGTACAAGCGCAAGAGAACCGTGCGCAGTCCCTTTGAGGGCAAATCGGAGCGCATTGTGCGCCGCCTTTTACTGGACCCGCAAAGGCACTGGCACATGCGCGAGCTGGCCGAGGTCGCTGATGTCAGCCTGGGATTGGCGAGCATGGCCACTTCTGCGCTGGCTGAAGAGGACCTGGTGACCAAGGATAGATCGGGCCTGGATCTGTTCGATGCGGGCGCCCTCCTCGAGGCATGGTCTGAAAGCTATGACATACACCGCAACACGCTGCGCACGTACCGGGCCCAGACGAGCGTCGCCGATCTGGCGACACATC
This sequence comes from uncultured Anaerolineales bacterium, assembly GCA_964567975.1. Taxonomy (GTDB): domain Bacteria; phylum Chloroflexota; class Anaerolineae; order UBA1429; family UBA1429; genus JAWLEV01. The sequence continues at coordinate 1,662 of CAZMOW010000141.1, forward strand.
TGGCAGAGCTGAGGGGCGATCTCCAGAACCATTACGCCCTCACACTGTGGTCCGGCGCGGACCGACTCCTGCGGCAGAACCGCACCACGCTCCACCTGGCCCTCTACTGGAACGGCACAGCGGATCAGCTGACAAAGAAGCTGCATCTGAACGAGGACAGAGGAGAAACCTACGTATTCGTCTTCCACCCCTACGACGACAGCCTCATCTGGGAGCGAAAGGAGACGGAACATGGCCTGCTCATCGCCCATCCCCTACAGATCTATCTGGACCTGGCCTCCGGCGACGAGGCGGAACAGGCCCTCGCCGCCCGGCTAAGGGCCCGTCTCCTACCCTACTGAACCCTTTTCCAACATAAAAAAGGTCCTTACACAACCTGCAAAAGTTTGCGATATGCGCCCGCCTACGTATTGTGGTCACGTCTCCTTCGATCACACAGTCCACACGATATATGGTCCATCTCCAGTTCGGACATACTACAGAGTGTGGCGCTAAAGACGGGTCTAGCGTTTTTCTCGGCGGCGACTGCAGATCTCCAATACGAGCAATTCCAGGGCCAGGGGGCTCTCGATGCGTCCCGTCTTGAGGCCCTGATCCACCTCCAGGACATGACGCTGGAGCGTCTCCAGCCTGCGCATATCGAACTGGCGCGCCTGCCGCAACAGCTTGTCGACGATGAACTGGTGGGAGATCCCCAGCTCTCGGCGTATCTCCTGTGGCTGCATGCGCTCCAATTCGGCCAGTTCCTTGACGGCGATGATCAGGCGCACCTGACGGGCTATCATGGTCAGGATGTAAAGCTCGTGAGCGCCGTCGGCAAAGAGACGGTGCAGGTGTTCCAGGGCCGTCCTGCCCTGGCGCATCCCCAAAGCGTCCACCAACTTGAAAATGTCCGCCTCGTAAAAAGCCCCCACCATCTCCTGGACATCGTCCGCCGTGATGGCCCGTTCATAGCCCACGAATCCGGCGAGCTTTTGCAACTCGCTGTCGATGCGCCGTAGATCCTGATCGACAAAAGAGGCCAGCAGCGCGGCCCCACGCCCGGTGACGTCCACCCCTTTGCCCCGCGCCCGCTGCCGAATCCAGTCCTGCAAGGCCCGCCCCTGGGGCGTGCTGAACTCGCGCACATAGCTGTTGTCCAGCTCGGCGGCTCCCTTTAGCACCGGATTGTTACGGCCCAACTTTTCATTCTCGATAAAAAGTAAACGCGTCGTCGAGGGGAGGTGGGGCAGATAATCGAGTAGTTTGCGGGCATACGCGGTGTTGGCTCCATCTCCATCAAGCCTTACCCCATCGAACCGCTGCAAGAGATCCTCCACGATGATCAGCCGCCTGTCCCCCAAAAAAGGCACCGTATTGCAGGCATCGACAAGGTCCTGAGAGGCGATGTCATCCCCAAAGGTAGAGATATTCAGATCACCCATGCCCCCCTCGGCGACGCGCCCCTTGAGCTTGGCGACCTCCTCCGAGCGCACAAAATCCTCTTCGCCGTGCAGTATGTAGAACATGCTTACTCTGCTCCCACGGTGACGATGCGATGCGTGATCGTGCCCCCCTCCTGCTTCCTGCGAATCTCTTTGACCTGCATATCAGCCACATCTGGCACCGTCGTGATGTGCCGCTGTATCAGCATACCCAGGGGACGAGCGACCAGCATGACCCCCATCACATAGGTCACCAAGCGCAACAACCGCCTGAGAAAGGATTTGCCGGGCGTTTCCATAGCAGCATAGACCGCGCATCCGCTGAGAAAGACGCCAACGCCAAAATTCGTGCCACAACGGGGATGCAGACGCAGCCAGTCCTCCCCCGCCCTCAGACGCGCCAGCCCCCGTTCAGCCGCCTGCAAAACCACTGGCGTATCCACCTCCCCATACAAAGAGATGCCCTTCCAGTCGCTGCGTCCCACAAGCCGTAGCGAGGGGTCGCTTCGACTGAGCAGGTGCATGATGGCGTGCTCCAGCGCATGATTTCTCCTGATACGTAAAACAAGGGGATGGCCTAACAGGCTCATTATTCTCTCCTCCGACGCCCAAAATGCGCGTAAACCCTCCTGGCCAACCATTCCTGTCCCGCCGCCCGTAGATGGATGCCATCCTCCACCAGCATAGATGCGGGCGAAAAGGGATCGCCCTCAACATCGGCCAGGTCGATCAAAGGCACCTCAAAGTGCCGCGCCACTTTCCTTATAAGACTATCATAAAGCATGTAGCGGCGCCACTGGTCAGCGGACAGCTCTTGCCTGGCGACCGGGGTGAGGGACAGGAGATGGGTATCCGCCCCGTCCCGCCGCCCCCGACATACCAGATCGGACAAGCCAGCGACAAAGAACCTGGGTCGGACGCGAGGTCGTGCTTTCGACTCACCAGCGAAAAGATCCTCTTCCCCATCCAGTTCCTGCCACAAAGCCCGCTCCCAGCCGACGTGCCCCGCGCGCCAACGCCGCTCGCACTGGGCATCGTAGGGGGAACGCCCCAACGCACCGTCGTTCAGCCCAAAGGCTATCAACAGCATATCGGGGTCACGGGCGCACACATCGCGGGCATAGCGCAAACACCCGCCCATGACCGTGTCCCCCGGAATGCCAGCGTTGATGACGAGATAACAACCCCCTGCATCCCCCTCGTTCAACCATTCCTGAAGCAGGGCAGGATAGCTACACCCCTCCGGCACTCCCCAGCCGGCGGCGATGGAATCCCCGAGCACCACGATGCGCTCTTCCCTATCCGTATCCGACGATGACATGAGCAGTTTCCATCCCCACTATAGTCCGGACACACGTCAACAGATCTGATCGCACCCCATGTCTGTCAATTCGGGCAGAACGACGGACAATGTTATAATCGGGGAGCGGCAACGAGAGGGCAATATGGCCCTGTGGGAAAAAAAGGGACCCATGAAGGATGACTCGCGACTCATATTCTGGATCGATCTCATCGTCCTCCTGGTCCTGACGCTCCTCATCGCCACGGGGCAGTGGGATTTCGTGATCGCCCTATTCCTGGCCCTGATATTGCTAAATTACTTTGATAGATGGTGGAGTCGGCACCGTCCCTAGCCTTTATGCGCATCACATCATCCCATCCCATCTAAAATGCGCCCTCCTCTACTGGCTGCCCCTGATTCTCTGGATGGGCTGGATCTATTGCCTGTCCGCCCAGCCCGCGCTGCCGCATCCTGGCCAGCAGTTGGGCATATCGGATCTCCTCTTTGACTATTCGGCCCACGCCTTTACCTTTGGCGTGCTGACCTGGCTCATATGGCGCGCCCTGAACGCCCCAGTAAGGCGCCCCTCCGTCCCCTTTCTCTCCACCAGGCCGGTCTTGGGACCGCACTTTATGCGGCCAGCGACGAGATCCACCAATCCTTTATCGCGGGGCGTCACGCCAGGCTCCTGGACTGGATGGCGGACCTGGTCGGCATCCTCATCGTCGTCGCCCTGCTATACGTATGGCAAAGCAAAAGAGAGGAAAACTGAAAATGTCTTACCTAAAGTGAAAAGGGGAAGGCGCTTCTGAACGCCTTCCCCATCCCGTCTATACAAAAACCTCTATATCTCGCGTCGCCAGAGCATGCCCCCCAGACTCAGAGCATAGACGTCGGCCCGATCACCGTTCCGGATGCCAACGACGCTGACAAAGCTCGTGGTGGTCAATCCCTTGGAAAAGGGCTGCCACGTGCGGCCCCCGTCGATGGAATGATAGATCCCGTTCCCCGTGGCCGCAACGAGCACACCCCCTTCGTCCACCTCTCCCACAGCAGCCACGCTCAACGTGTTCGCCTCGTCGGGATCGACCTTGGTGCTGATCCAGACATCCTTGGCCCGACGCAGCGGCCTCAGGCAGTAGGGCCCGGTGGCCAGCACCGCCTGCTCAGATACCTCCTCCATAACGCCCAGAGGCATGGCAATGTCCACCCAACGGGCCGAGGTGACCTGCGTGGTGATCTGACGCCAATGCGCGCCGCCGTTGGTCGAGCGCCAGAGTGCCACACGGGGCTCTTGTGAACCTTTGGCGGGGATCGAGGTGCCCATAAACAGCGTGCGATCCTGAGCATAGTTGGGCGAGGCAGTGATGGAGAGAATCTCCTGCCCCTCACAGGGCGACTCGGCCTCCTGCCACGCCTCCCCTCCGTCGTGGGTCGCCAAAAGGCGACCACCCACCGTACCGGCCCAACCCTCACCATTGTCCAGAACCAACAACGCGCCGATGCCCTCCTCCTCCAGTACCAGATCCCACGAGTCTCCACCATCCGGAGACCTGAGAATCCCGTGTTCCTGGCTGGCCACAAACACGGCGTCGGGGGCCGGCACGCTGAAATCGGAAAGGGGTAAATAAAGCCCGAGTCCCTCCAGAGGCACCCAGGATTGCCCATCATCATCGGAAAGCCAGAGCCCCTCCTGGGGACCCATGGCAT
>CAZMOW010000142.1:0-6059 GCA_964567975.1 uncultured Anaerolineales bacterium
GACGGTAGACAAAGAGGGAATCGTCCGGCGCACCCTGCAACGCGGGGAGTTGGTCACCGGTCACGATGACGGGAGCCAGTTCCCGCTCTATGCTCGACGGCGTGACGTCGTCGGCATAGGCCTGGCCGGCCACCAGGGCCAGGGCTATACATATCAGACAGATAGATATACCCGTCAACAACCTGCGAAATTTCGGATGTGTCATTTTGCCACCTCCTTACAAGCCTATAATTGGGGTGAGATTTTGAAAAGAGAGACGTCCAAAGATCACCGTCGGCTCGAAGCCGACGTCTAGTCTCAAGTGTGAGCCCAGGGCTGAACCCACTGGGCTCAGGAAAGCTAGAATTGCAAGTCAATAAGTAGCATGACAGCGGTCTACAATTCTAACCTTCAGCAAAGCCCTCTATGAGGGCTAAAGGACCCCGCAGGCGGTTGAGCCGCTAGGCCTCACAAACCACATTCAGACGGCGAAGGAACGTCCCGAACATGCCCGGGCTAAAGCCCAGCGCTAAGCGCTTTGCGCCGGGCGTCGACCTGCGTCGACGCGCCCGGGGAGCGCCCGAGTGTGCTCACGTTAGTTGTGCTCTCAGACTCGTCTTTCTGAAAGGCCCGATGATTCTGACAGGCTTGGCGTGCATTCGGTCTTTAGGGTCTTTGGATATGATCCCAGAAAACAAGGGGAAAATACCACGCCGACGGCGAGATGTGGCGCATGGGCTTGTACTGAAACTGGCGATACAGATCGAGTTGGTCGCCAAAGTGGGGATCGGGTTCGCCCGTGACGGGATCGATGAAGCCGCTCTGTCCCAGGGGCATGATATTCAGCGCCCGCATGGGCTGGCTCAACTCGATGACCTGGGCATAGGTGGCGCGGTTGGAGAGGGGGATCTCCCCCAGGTGAAGCCCCAGGGAGTGGATAAACGCGATATTGGGGCGTGGCTCGGTCCAGGCCTCCATATCCGACGTGCCGAACCCGTTCTCAAGATCGTCGAGGGCCTCGCCCAGCGACTGCACGAGGATCTCGTTGGCGGTCTCTGTGGGCCCCGTGTGCACGTCGTCAAAATAGTCCCGGGACGGCGGCACGCCGGACGCCTCGCCATCCAGGGCGTGGATGAGGGTATTGATGTTCGTCTCGGTCCAATCCATCCCAAACTCGTCCCCAAAGGTGTTCAGGCGCGCCCGGGTCAGCCACCTGCGCCAGATCTGGTGCTCAGCCCGTATCTCTTCCCCGGCCACGGCGTCCTCGGCCAGGCGCCCGTCCCAGGCCGCCAACAGCGCGGCGGCCTCCTGCAACCTCTCGTCCTCTGGGGCCTCGTCGTCGATGGCGGCCAGCAGGTAGGGACGGAGGTAACAGGTCTCGTCCCCCATAAGCTCGAAGGCGGCGATCTCTATGGGGATCTCGGCCATCCTTTCCCAGGATATGCTCCCTTCGGCGGCCAGGAGCTCCTCAATCTCCAGCACGCGATCCTGCTTGCCCAGCAGCAAGGCATCCCCATTGTCAAAGCCCGCGGAGGCCTTGTTATTCCAGTTGACCAGGTATCCCTGGTCCGGGTTCACAGCGCGGGGAATCGGGCGCACCTCATCCTGCCACTCCTGGCTGCCATCCCCCGACCACGGGAAACGCCCCACGTGACGATCATCGGGCCGAATGGGGATGGCGCCGGCCTGCCAGTAGGCGATGTTGCCCGCCACGTCGGCGTACAGGATGTTGTTGGAGACCTGATGGTCCTGCACGCCGGCCTCAAATTGGGCCAGGTTATCCGCCCGCACCATGCCGAGCAGTCCGGAGAGCATGCCGTCCTCTCGCATCCAGTGGGCGCGCCGGATGCTGTAGGCGAGGTCGTTGTCCTCGTCCATGGCGATGACGGGGCCATGGACCGTGCGGCTGATGGTCTCCACCACAGGCTCGATGCTGCCCCGCACCGAGATGGTCTCGGTGCGGGTGATCATGGGTTGCCAGTCGCCCTCGTATCTGTATTGGCTCGGGTTGCTGGGATGCAGTTCCTCCATATAGGTATCCACATTGTCTCCCATGCCGCTGGTGACCGTCCAGGCCAGGGAACGGTTGTGGCCGATGGTGACCATGGGCGTGCCGGCAAAGGCCACGCCGACGACGTCAAAGCCCTCCCCGCCTGTGAGCTGCACCTCGTGCACGATATCGGGGGCGTCCCAGAGCATCTGCGGGCCGCCCAGCAGCATGGCATGGTCGGTGGCGGAGCGCGAGGGACCCACGGTCCAGGCGTAACTTCCCAGTTTCGTGGGGATACCATATTTTTCCCAGAGATCGTGGGCCGCCTCCCGCTGTGAGGCCACCTGCTGCGCGATGGCGTCCACGTCCGGCACGGTGGGATGCTCGGGGATGCTCTCCGCTCTGGCGAGACCCTCACCCCCATTGGGAACGGAGACGGGGGCATGGGGATCGTTTAGCCAGCGCAGATCCTGGAACATGGCCGTGCCCGTGATCTCCCCATGGGCGCTGATGAGGGACTGGAGCAAGGCCTGATTCTGTAGTTCCTGCCCCCCTTTTTCCCCCCAGCGGTTGGCCATGAAGCGGCTGATGGCCAGGGTATCGGTCACCTTCCAGGGGGTGGGATCGTAGTCGAGATGATAGAACTCCCAGGGGAGCCTGTCGCGGTCATCCAGGACGACGTCGAGGTAGGCGTTGATGCCATCGCGGTAGGCGGTGAGGATTTCCTGGGCTTCGGGTGTGAGCGCATCAAAAAGGTCCTGATACTCGGCCTCGGTGTAGCCGTGCCGACGCGCATAGCGGTCGCTGTTCAGGGCCCCGCCTCCCATGATCTCGGCCAGGGTGCCCCGGGCGCCGCGGCGAAAGAGGTCGAGCTGCCACAGGCGATCCTGAGCCACGGCGTATCCATAGGCATAAAAGAGGGCGCGGTTGGTGGGGGCCGAGATATGGGGGACGCCGTACTCGTCGCGAAAGATGCGCGCCGTCTGCCCATCGACTGGGAGGATCTGCGAGGGGGCATTGCCCTGGGCCGCCACCGGGGAGGGGGGCAGGATCGACAGGATGAAAAAGACAGCCATCACGAGCCGCAGGCAACACCGCGTCCGAACCTTCATCGTCCCCCCTCACCGTCGCGTATGGAATTGTCGACTATGGATGGCTGCATCCTATATGGGGGGCAGGCGGTTGTCAAGGGGCCATGTAGGGCGGATTGTCAATCCGCCTTTCCTCACCGAGGCGAGGAAAACGTCCCAAGGTCCGCGGATCTCGCCCCTAGATTTTGGAGGCTGCGCCTCCAAGACGAAGCAGACGCTTCGTCTCTACGAGGGTTACCGGTGCAGTTTTGCGTAGCGAAACTGCACCGGTGATGGATTCCCCGCCCTCAACTCAACAACCCGGGCGCGCAGGGCTAAAGCCGCAGCGCCGTACATCCCTCTCTCTTGTTGTGGCTGCCCTTTGTCTCGCTTTTCTCACAGCCGGACGGAGGCTGGCGCCTATGATCTGTAGCACTTGACAATATCTCGTTCACACGTTAGCATGCATCCAAGGTAATCTGGAGTGTAGAGATCAGAGGAGGAACAGAATATGGACGAACTGATTGATCTCGTGGTAGAAAAGACGGGCATCTCAAAGGAGGAGGCGACGCAGGCCGTGTTGAGCGGCGATGTCGATGTCAAGGACCTGACAGAGGGGCTGGGGGGCCTGTTAGGGGGCAACGACTAGCCAAAAGATCTGGCGGAATTTGGCGCGACGGGAGGGGGCCACACGGCCCCCTCTTTTGTTGTTGGCTCCCCCGATCCAGCCTTTACGGTGGTTTCGCCACACCATCAAAGACCAATTTTTGTCAGCCCATGGTAATCGCAGCATACTATGGGCGATGGGTGCACGCAACGTCTGTTAGACTGACCGAGCATTTTGGAAGGAGAAACTGACGGGGCAGGAGGCGCGTGAGCGGAGCCCTGGACGCCACCCAGACGCGTCGACGCAGGTCGACGCCCGGCGCAAAGCGCCTTCGCGCTGGGCTTTAGGCCGAGCATGTTCGATTGACGCCTATCGGCCCAACCGCCTGCGCGGACGAACAATAGCGAGTCACCTACAACATTTGCGTGCACTATGGGCGATCGAGGCGTTGACACCCGGGAACAAGGGAGAGAAAGGCCGTCACATACGCTTGAATCTGTGAAAGGGATGAAAGTGAGAAATAGCGTGCAAAAGGAACAAGAAAGGGATCACCTCAGCATCGCCGAGGGCTGGCCACTGCTGCTGCGCATATCACCTACAGGGTTTTTGTCGGCTACGCTGGGGTGGCTCACGCTGGCATGGGGCATGTTCTTGGCGGTGGATATATGGGGCGTGATCGATCTCGGGACAAGCCTGCCAGTGTGGTACTGGCTCTTTAACGACCGGCCGATCGAGTGGACACAGTGGTTTTTTCTCGTCTTTGCCACGGTAGCCGCCGCCTATCTGGCCGGAAGGCTCTATGCAGATAGGCGCGTCATGGCTTCTCACTTTTTCTTTCTGTTAGCCATAGGGCTGGGGTTCATGCTCATCGAGGATGCGGGGGACATTCGCCACGTCATCAGCGCCATCGCCCTGAGCCTGTTCGAATCGGAGGAATCTGGATTGGTACTGGGAATACCCTACAGGGTCGTATCCGATGTGCCATATTTTGCTGCCCTGGCAGCCGTGCCAGTGTACGCCGTGCTACGCTATGGCCGCCATATTTGGGAATCCGTCAGGACGCGATGGTTTCTTGCGTCGGGGATACTGGTCTATGCGATAGCCGCCATGGGCAGTGCCGTCAGTCACTTTAACGAGTTTTACATCAGGACGGGGGCCTGGCTGGACGCCATCGTGTTTGCCCATGGCTTTCCGGTCCCGGAGCATATGAGCCAGGGGGAGACGCACTTTTTGCTTATGGACGCGGTGATAGAGGAAAGCGTGGAACTCTTGGCACTGGCCATGATCCTCGCAGCCATCCTCGCTTTTGTAAGCGACGTGCGTGCGGACAGGATAGCGGGAAAATAGCCGACGGGAATTGGCGCGACGGGACCACTCCGCCGACGTCCAGTCTCATCAAGGGCGTTGAAAACGCACTAGACCGCACATTTCGCCCTCATGGAACCCGTTTCCAAAGGGTTTCTTCTAGCAGATGTGAATCTCAATCCTCGGCCGAGGCTACTCCAGCGCGGCGTCGGCGGGCATGCCGGGCTTGAGCAGGCGGTCGGGGTTGGGCAGCCGTACCTCCACCACGTAAAAGGTGTTCAGCCGCTCCTCGGCGGTGGCCACGTTGCGGGGCGTGAATTCGGGCTCGTCGCCGATGCGCGTCACTCGTCCCTCAAAGGTGTCGCCGGGGAAACTGCCCACCGTCACCTGCACGGTCTGATCCAACTGCACCTGGCCGACGCGATTCTCCGGCACATAGACATCCAGGGTCACGGTGGATAGGTCCGCCAGGGTGAGGATGGTGGCTGCGGGGGCCGCGATCTCTCCCTGGCGCAGGGCCTGCTCCAGCACGACGCCCTCGATGGGGCTGGCGAGGGCGAATTTCTCCCTCTGGGCGCGGAGCACGTCGGCCTGAGCCGACGCCTGCTGCGCGGCGGCCTCGGCCACGGCGATCTCGTCCGCCGTGGGGCCAGCCAGGAGATCGTCCAATCTGGCGCGGGCCACCCCCGCCTCCTTCCCGGCCAGGAGATACCTTCCGTGGGCCGCGTTGACCTGGGCCACCAGGTCCAGGGGCCGGCGGCGCATGGCCTCCAGGTGGCTCAGCACGGCCCGCGCCGTCTCCTCCTCGGCCCGGGCCGCCGCCAGGGCCGCCTCGGCAGCCTGCACCCGAAAATCGGAGCCCCCCTCCATCTCCCGGTCCCGCATGATCTCCTGGGCCGTCAGTTCCGCCTCGGCGTCCTCCACCCCCTGCGCGGCCAGTTCCAGGTTCCCCCCGGCCTCGATAAGGCGCGCGTCGAGTTCCTGGGGGTCCTCCAACACCTCCCCGGCCAGTTCCCAGGCGGCCCGGGCGCCGTCGCGCTCCGCCTCGGCAAGGGCCAGCGCCGCTCGAGCCGCAGCGACCTCCTCTGGCTGGGGCCCGGCGCGCACC